>NZ_JBSPUF010000008.1:102882-161960 GCF_056861425.1 Stenotrophomonas sp. 21LCFQ19
GGGCGGCGGCGCGGCGCGGGCGCCGGCCCCCCCCCCCCCCCCCCCGCGCCCCCCCCCCCCCCCCCCCCCCCCCCCCCCCCCCCCCCCCCCCCCGGCTGCGGAGGAAGCTGCGTCGGCTGACGTACCCTCTCCCCAACCCCTCTCCCGGCGGGAGAGGGGCTCATTGACCGGCAGCTTGAACCTGTCGCGCAGGTTCAGGCCGTTGCGGTAGGCGAATTCGCCCAGGCCGTTGAAGTACACCGTTTCCACCAACGCGGCCGTGGCCGCATCGATGGCGTAGCTGTCGATGCTTACCTGTGCCGGCACCGCTGCCTTGTAGTAGCTGACACCTGCAATCAGGTGCAGCAGCTGCAGGGCGCGTTGCACCGCGGCCGTGCGTTCGTCGTCCAACTGGAACGGCGCGCCCGGCACGGTGACGGTCTCGGTCAACTCCGGACCGTCGTCGAAGGCGTATACCAGCCGTGCCACACCGGTGTCCGCGGCGAAATCACAGCGGACGAAGCGGAAACGGGAAACCTGGTCTTTATCAAAAGCTGTCATGGCGTATCCGGAAATCAAACTGGCCGTTGCGCGTCAGCGCGCAACGGACGACAAAGGTTTTCGCAGCAAACAGACGTCATTGCACTTCATCAATGACGTCCTCGCGCGGCAAGGCGCGTTGGTTATAGGTACTGGCCATGCTGAAACCATAGGCGCCAGCATCGGCGATGACCATCACATCGCCCGGTGCGGTCGCCGCCGGCAGCTTCACCCGCTCGGCAAACACATCGCTGGATTCGCAGATCGGGCCGACCACGCTGAAATCAACATCGCGCTCGGCATCCAGCCGCGACAGGTTGGCGATGTCGTGCCAGGCGTCGTACAGCGCCGGGCGCAGCAGGGCGTTCATGCCGGCATCCAGGCCAACGCGGCGCACGCCATCCTTCTCCACTACCTGCGAGGCGTGGGTCAGCAGCACGCCAGACTCGGCCACCATGAACCGGCCGGGCTCGATCGCCAGCTGGAAGGCCGGGTGCACGGCCTTGATGTCGGCCAGGCCAGCGGCCCAAGCGTCCAGATCGAAGGGCTCGTCATCATCGCTGTACGGCACCGGCAGACCGCCGCCGATATCGAGGATTTCAACGCTGCCGATACGGCGCGCGAAGCCGGCCATCTCATCGACCATCTGCTTCCAGTGCCCGCTGTTCTCGATGCCGCTGCCCAGGTGCGCGTGCACGCCGGTGATGCGGATATCCAGCGCGCGGGCGGCGGCGATGAACTCGTCGACGCGCTGCGCGGACAGACCAAACTTGGAATCCTTGCCGCCGGTGTTCACCTTCTTGTGGTGACCATCGCCGTGGCCCAGGTCGATGCGCAGCCAAAGCGAACGGCCACGGAACACTTCCGGCCAATGCTTCAGCAATTCGACGTTGTCGACGGTGACGTTGACGCCACGCGCCAGCACTGCCTGGTATTCGGTGATCGGTGCGAAGCTCGGGGTGAACAGCACGCGCTCCGGAGTGATGCCCGGCACCGAGGCGAACACCAGCTCCACTTCGCCCTGCGATACACATTCCAGGCCGAAACCTTCAGCAGCAAGCGTGCGCAGGATCTCAGGGTGCGAGTTGGCCTTGATCGCGTAGAAACGGCGGTCGATCGCCGGGATCGCCTTCAACTGGCGGGCGCGCTCACGCACCTTGTCCAGGTCATAGATATAGGCCGGCGTGCCCTGCACAGCCAGCTCCAGCAGCTTCTTTTGCTTGGCCGGCGCCTGCCACCACGGCGTCTGCCGCGGGCGGATGCTGCCGATGATTTCGCGCCAGCGCGGGCCGAATACCTGTTCTTCGTAGACCGGCATGGCGCCGCTGTCGATCAACTCGGCGTGCAGGATCGGCAACAAGCCATCCGCATCGGCCTCGTCGATCACGAAGGTCAGGTTCAGGTCGTTGGAGGACTGCGAAATCATGTGCACGCGCTCCTTGCCGAACGTGGCCCACACGTCGGAGAGCTTGTACAGCAGCGAGCGCATGCCGCGACCAACCAGGGTGATGGCCGCGCACGGCACGATCACCTTGACCTTGCAGATCTGCGACAGGTCGGCCGACAGCGCGGCCAGCACATCGGTGTTGACCAGATTTTCAGACGGGTCCAGCGACACAGTGACGTTGGTCTCGGCCGAACCGATCAGGTCCACCGACAGGCCGTGCTTCTTGAACAGGTTGAACACGTCGGCCAGGAAGCCGACCTGCTGCCACATGCCGATACCTTCCATCGAAATCAGCACGATGCCGTTGCGACGGCTGATTGCCTTCACGCCCGGCACCGGCTCAGCGGCGCCGTCGATGCTGGTACCCGGCATGTGCGGGCGCTCGGTGTCGAGGATGGCCATCGGCACGCCGGCATCGCGGCAGGGCTTGATCGAGCGCGGGTGCAGCACCTTGGCGCCGGTGGTGGCGATTTCCTGCGCCTCGTAATAGTCCAGGCGGGTCAGCAAACGCGCATCCGGCACGTCCTTCGGATTGGCGCTGAACATACCCGGCACGTCGGTCCAGATTTCAACGCGGCTGGCACCGAGCAGCGCACCGAAATAGGCGGCCGAGGTGTCCGAGCCGCCGCGGCCGAGGATGGCGGTGCCTCCGTCGCCGTGGCGGGCGATGAAGCCCTGGCTGATCAGCATGCGGGTCGGCTGCGCCGAGAAGCGCTGCTTGAAATCGCCGCCGCCCTGCCACTGGCAGTTCACCGACAGGCGCTGCGACCACTCGGTCTGGTTGGGCGCGGGCGGCAGTGCATCCAGCCACTCACGGGCGTCCATCCAGCCGAAGTCCAGGCCGTTGCTGCGCAGGTAGGCGGCACCGACGCTGGAGGACAGCAGCTCGCCCTGGCCCAGCACTTCGGCCTGCCAGTCCAGCGGACGGCTGGCCGCGCGCGGGTCGTCGAGCAGCGCCTGCAGCGCGGCCAGACGTTCAGCCAGCACTTCGCTGCCCAGCTCCAGCTCGGCGAGGAATTCATTGTGGCGGGTGACCAGCGCGGCCACGCGCTCGCGGCTGTCGGCGGCGCCGTCGGCAATCGCGGTCAACTCGTTGGTGACGCCCGACAAGGCCGACACCACCACCAGTACCCTGCCACCGGTCTCGTCCGCACGTTTTTTCGCCAACTGACCGATCGTGTTCCAGCGATGACGACGCGACACCGAGGTGCCACCGAACTTGAGGACGATCCAGCGATCAGCGATTGGGGAAGCAGACATTGGCTTTGTGGATTCACTAGTGGGAGAAAGACCCGGCAATGCGGGCGGAACTACCGATTCTATGCCAAGGCCGCTGTGCCGGGACGGCTGAGTTACCGGCGATACCATCACCGCCCGGCCTCCCTTCCCGGGGCGGAGAAAGTAGCATTTGCAACGTTTCGGGTCATCTTTGGGTGAATGGGGGCTGGACTGGAGGCTTTGGTTTTGGCTGTGGCCGTTGCCAACGCTTCCAAATGCCGTCATTCCCGCGCAGGCGGGAATCGCTCTAGCTCTAGCTCTAGCTCTGGCTCTCGCACCCAGCAAAGGGCAAAGGGCAAAGGGCAAAAGCCAGAGCAATTCCCGCCTACGCGGGATGACGGTTCATTATTTTGAGGAATGGCCCTGAAAGCCTTGCCGCCTCTGGCGCTTTTTCCCAACCTTCCTAAGCTGGGCACAGCCCGCCCGACCCGAAAATCCATGCGCCAACGCCGTTACCTGCAACTGGACGTCTTCGCCGCCCGCCCCGGCAGCGGCAACCCACTGGGTGTCATCCTCGACAGCGATGGCCTGGATACCGCCGCCATGCAGGCCCTCGCCGCCTGGCTGAATCTCTCCGAGACGGTCTTCTTCCTGTCGCCGGACGAGGGCGCCAGCTACCGCATCCGCATCTTCACCCCGAGCAGCGAACTGCCCTTTGCCGGCCATCCCAGCGTTGGCGCGGCGTGGGCGGCGATCACCTCGGGCCTGGCGACGCCAGGTGACAGCCAACTGCTGCAGCAATGCGCTGCCGGCCTGCTACCCGTGCAGGCAAGCGGCCCGCGTGATGCCCCAACCATCCTGTTGGCCAGCCCACCTGCCCGGCAGCGGCAGACCGCGCCGGGTGTCGTGCCGGAACAGCTACAGGCCTTGCTCGCGCCGGGATATGCCCCCGAACTCTGGGACAACGGACCTGGCTGGTGGCTGCTGCCGGCGCGTGACGCCGACAGCGTCCGTGCACTCGTTCCGGACATGCCTGCAATCGCCGACTGGAGCAATGCCACCGGCGCGACCGGTGTTGCGGTATTCGCCGCCGAACCCGGTGCGGACCACGCACTGGTGACACGGGCGTTCTGCCCGGCCGATGCCCCCGACGTACCCGAGGACCCCGTCACCGGCAGTGCCAATGCCTTGATCGCCGCATGGCTGCAGCAACACGGGCAACTACCCAACGCTGATGGCAACTACGTGGCCAGCCAGGGCCGCGAAGTGGGGCGCGATGGTCGCATCCAGCTATCAATCGACACGCAAGGCACGGTCTGGATCGGCGGCCAGGTCCAGCCGGTTATCGCCGGACAGGTGCACTGGTAAGCTGCCCAGCCGTCGTCTGGAACCGATCCGCAATGTCTGTTCGCCGTTATCTGCAGTTGGACGTGTTCGCCGCCCGCCCGGGCACCGGCAACCCGCTGGGTGTCATCGTCGACAGCGAAGGCCTGGATGATGCCGCCCTGCAGGCCATCGCCGCCTGGCTGAACCTGTCCGAGACCATTTTCTTCCTGCCGCCCGATGAAGGCGCCAGCTACCACATCCGCATCTTCACCCCGAAGGGCGAACTGCCCTTCGCCGGCCATCCCAGCGTTGGTGCCGCCTGGGCCGCGGTGGAACTGGGTCTGGCCACGCCCGATGACAACGGCCAGCTGATCCAGCAATGCAAAGCCGGTCTGCTGCCAGTACGGGTACAGGGCGGTCGTTGGTTCCGCCAGATCCATGTGCGCAGCCCGCAGGCGGAACGCCGTGATACCACCCTCGACGCCCTTCCTGAAGGTCTGGCAGCACTGGCCAAGCCCGGCCACAGCCCGGAACTCTGGAACAACGGCCCGGACTGGTGGCTGCTGGAGGCCGGCAGCGAGGCCGCCCTGCGCCGCTACAAGCCGGAGTTTGCCGCCATTGGCACCATGCCGGGCCGCGGCAAGCTGGCGGTGTATGCACCGGCTGACCGACCGGATGTGGGCTACCAGTACGTGGTGCGCGCCTTTGCGCCCGGCGTCGGTGTCAACGAAGACCCGGTCACCGGCAGCGCCAACGCGCTGGTTGCCGCACAGCTGTTGGCGCAGGGCCGGATCAAACCCTTCCAGCAGTACCTGGCCAGCCAGGGCCGTGAGCTCGGCCGCAATGGCGAGGTACGGGTGGAAGTGGATGCGGACTCCAACATCTGGATTGGTGGTGAAGTGCAACAGGTTATTGCTGGGCAGATTGAGTGGTGAGGGCGAAAGCCGTGCCCGCTTTTCCCTTCTCCCGTTAACGGGAGAAGGTGCCCGAAGGGCGGATGAGGGGAAGCGTGCGAAGCACGCATGCCTTTGATTTTTCCTTTGCAGACAGCAACAACCCAAAAGCACCAAGCAAGCGGACTTCGTCCGCCTCTCCTCACCCCAACCCCTCTCCCGCAAGCGGGAGAGGGGCTAAGGCAAAAGCCAACTGCAACGGCCCAAACCAGGGCAACAGCTACGGCCAAAGCAACAGCCACGGCCAAAGCAACAGCCAAAGCCAAAGCCAAAGCAACAACAACAGCAACAGAACAGCCTCACAGCACTCGGACTCTCCCATGACCACCCGCCGCTTCCTGCAACTCGACGTCTTCGCCCCGCGCCCCGGCACCGGCAACCCCTTGGCCGTGGTCCTCGATGCCGATGGCCTGGACGATGCCGCCATGCAGGCCATCGCCCGCTGGACCCGCCTGCCCGAAACCACCTTCATCTTCGCCCCGACCAAACCCGGCACCAGCTACGGCATCCGCATGTTCGCCCCGCAAAAGGAGGTGCCGTTCGCCGGCCATCCCAGCGTCGGCAGCGCGCATGCCGTGCTTGAAAGCGGAGTGGTGGCAGCCATCGACGGACAGCTGGTACAGGACGGCATCGCTGGCCAGTTGCCTTTGCAGATCAGCGAACACGACGGCATCCGCACCATCGCCATCCGCACCCCGCGCGCCTCGGTGGCCGAGATCGTCACTGCTGACGATCCACGCCTGCAGCCGGCCATCACCGGCTGGTCGCTGGGCACGCTACCCCCGGCCTTGATGGATGGCGGTCGCCGTTGGTGGGTTGTTGAAGTCGCTGATGAGCCCGCACTTCGCGCACTCAATCCGGATTGGGACGCGATCGCCACGCTCGCTGAATCCACCGGCGCAATGGGCGTGTTCGCCTATGCACGTACTGTTGGCGACAACTACCAACTGGTGGTCCGCGCCTTCGTAGGCAATGGCCGTCGTTTTGAAGACGCCGCCTCCGGCGCGGCCAACGCAGTACTGGCCGCCTGGCTGGACGAGCGCGATGCCCTGCCCGGCGTGGACAAGCGCTACACCGCCAGCCAGGGCCGCGAAGTCGGTCACGATGCCCTGCTGGAACTGCGCATCGACGAGCACGGCGATGTCTGGTCCGGTGGGCAGGTGCAGACGGTGATCCGCGGAACCATTGATTGGTGATGCGGTCAGAGTCTCACCTATAGCCGATCACGACACGGAGTTCGGAATGCGCAGATGGATCTCACTGCTGATGCTGTTGTTCGCCTTCACCGCGTGCGCTGCGCAACCTTCGGCGCAGCCGACAAAGGCGTTGTTCGTTGGCAACAGCCTCATCTACGTGGGCAACCTGCCAGCAACCTACGCTGCGCTCAGTGCCGCCAATGGCCATCCGCTGCAGAGCCAGATGATCGTCAAGGGTGGCGCGCTACTCGACGAACGGCTTGCAGATGGCTCGGTTCAACGTGCACTGGCCGAGCATCGTCCGCAACTGTTGGTTCTGCAGGAGCAAGGCGGTGCCCTGCTGTGCTGGCCCGACGAAGCCGCCTGTACAAGATCGCAGGCGGCGATCAGGGCACTGGCAAAGGCCGGCAGCGACGCCGGCGCGCGCGTCCTGCTGCTGGGCAGCTACCAGGCACACCCGGCGGCATCTGCCCGCCTGATCGCCAAGGAAGCAGCCGCCGCCGGACAGGCCGGCATTCCTTATGTGGCAATCTCCGAAGCCCTGCGTAGCGCCTCGGCCGCAGCCCCCGACCTGCAGTGGTATGACGCCGACGGCATGCACCCGGGCCCGGCGCTGACCCTGCTTGATGCCATCGAGCTTTATCGTGCCGTCCATGGCCACCTGCCTGAGCGCGGCTTCTCGGTGGCGGCACCGATCTATCTACCCAAAAGTGGCCTGGACGCCGACCTGCGCGATGCCGATGCCGCTGCACCGCTCGCCGATACACCCACCCAAATCCACTACCCGGGTGCGATGATCCAGCGCATCAACGCGCTGCTGCCATCCGCGCAGCCCTGACAACGAATTCGCCATGCCCCATCTGACCATCGAATACAGCAGCAACCTCGCCACCGCCATTACCCCGGCGGTGCTGCGCACCCTCAACCATGCGCTGCTCGGCACCGGCCAGTTCGAGGAAGCCGACATCAAATCGCGTGCGCTGGCGTTTGATTGCGTCGCGATCGGCACCACTGACAGCCCGCGTGGCTTTGTGGCCGCGCGCCTGGCGATACTCAGTGGTCGCAGCAGCGAGATCAAACGCGATGTTGCCAACGTACTGCTGGAAGCACTTGGATCACTCATTACCGCCGGTGGACTGGAGCTGCAGATCAGTGTCGAGATCGTGGATATCGATCGCGACAGCTACGCGAAAACGTTCACGGTCTGATCCTGCGGTCACCGCAGCGTCAACACATCATCGGCGATGCAACAACAAACCGTAAGCGATGCCAAGCACGGCGCGAATGCCGGACTGATTCCGCCAGGCTCCTGAACCCAAGCCCCAAACGGACACTTGCCATGACAACCACGCACTTCCATTCGGTGTCGCCATTTCTCGGTGTCGAAGACCTGTCCGCAGTCCTGGCGTTCTATCGCGACAAGCTTGGCTTCTCGCTGGCATGGGAATGGGGTGACCCCGCTGAAATGGCCTCTGTCTGCCGCGACGAGGTGGAGCTGACCCTGGTCACCCGTAGCGATGCCAGACCCGGTGGAATCAGCAGGTTGTACCTGCACATCGACGGCATCGACGACTATCACGCGCAGCTGCTGGCTGCCGGCGTTGCCATCACCGTTGCCATTGGCGACCGGCCGTATGGCATGCGCGATTTCAGCGTCACCGATCCTGCTGGCAACGTGCTGTGTTTCGGGCAGGCGCTGCCGCAGCCGGTGGGGGTTGTGGGAACGGCGTAAGCCGTGAAGCTCGTACCGGGACAGGCAGGTCAACAACTGCAATCGCAAATGAAGCGGTTGCAGTTGGATCATCAGCTTCGCGGCTCACGCCGCTCCCACAGTCCTAGCTGGCTTTTTTTGCGCTCTGATAACCCAACCAGGCAAATGGCAGGTAGGCCAGCAGTACGTCCAGCACCTCGAACCAGCGTGGTGCTGGCAGCATGAAGCAGCTGGCGATGCCGCCGGCCAGGAACAGCAAGCCGATCAGCAGTGCCGGCACTTTACTGACTCGGCCAACAATCCAGGTTGCCAGCAACGCACCCGCAAAGGTGCCCAATGCATGGGCGAGGAAGGGAAACAGGAAGTGGCGGGCTTCGAACATGGGCATTGCGGCTTGCAGGCCTTCCGTGGTGCTGGTATCCGCACCCGCTGGCGGTGGTATCAACTGGCCACCGAGCAGGATCAGCCCCATGTTCACCGCGCTGCCAGCGATCAAGCCCAGCACCACCGCCAGCAAGCCTCTCAGGAATGCGCGCATCACCCTCTCCCCACCCGTCCGATGATGGGCTGAGTATGATCCAAGCCTTGCCTAGGCGCTCATTTTGTTTTTGGAGATACGCGTGTCCCACCGCCCCCTGCAGACTTACCAGGGCAGCTGCCATTGCGGCGCTGTCAGCTTCCGCATTCAGACCGACTTCCCGGAACTCACCACCTGCGATTGCTCGATCTGCCGGCGCAAGAACGCCTTGATGGTGAAGGTGCATGAATCCGCGTTCGAGCTGCTGTCCGGGCAGGAGGCGCTGGTGGAGTATCAGTTCCACACGATGACCGCGCACCACTATTTCTGCGGCACCTGCGGTATCTATCCGTTCCACCGCAAGCGGGTCACCCCGGACTACTACGGGGTGAATGTGTTCTGCCTGGAGGAGTTTGATCCGGCCGGGATTCCGGTTAGGGCGACCGTGGGTGCGGGTATGGTCTGATCGGGGATCTGGAATTCGCGCTCGCTTTGGCTTTGGCTTTGGCTTTGGTTTTTTGCTCCGATGCCGTCATTCCCGCGAAGGCGGGAATCGCTCTGCTCCTGGCTCCTGGCTCTAGTGCTTTGGCTTTGGCTTTGGCCCTTTCCCTTCTCCCGTTTACGGGAGAAGGTGCTCCGAAGGGGCGGATGAGGGCTGCTTCTGGCTTCTGGCTTCTGGCTTCTGGCTTCCAGCCCCTGCTTTGCCCGCAGCACTACCAAAGCAGAGCGCAACTGCAGGTTGCTTGCACGCACCCTCACCCCAACCCCTCTCCCGGAGGGAGAGGGGCTTCAAGCAAAACTCAACGCCAGTTGTAGTTGAACGAAACACCAATGATGCGCGGGTCGTTGTAGACCGCTGCCATGTAGTTTTCGATCACGCCCTTGAGGTTCTTCTCGTTTGTGATGTTGCGGGCGAACGCCGCCACTTCCCAGGCGCCGTAGCCGCCGGTATAGCCAACACGCAGGCCACCTTCGAAATTGCCCTTGGAGTAGAACTCCTTGCTGTCGTACAGCACGAACTGGGTTTCGCCCTGCTTGTTCCAATCGGTGGCGAAGAACACCGCGCCATCATCACCAACCGGAATGTCGTAACGCGCGGCCAGGTTCAAGTTGTACTTGGGTGCGTTCGGCAGCGGGTTGCCGTCGATCTGGGCGTAGACATTGCTGCCGATCTTGATGGTCGGGTCGTTGACCGTGCACACCACCACGCCATTCAACGCGCAGACCTGCGCATAGACGCGCTTGTCCTGGATCTCGCTGTGCAGCAGGCTCAAGCCGGCAGTCAGCGACAGGTTCGGGATCGGGCGCCAATCCATGTCGGCTTCCAGACCGTAGGCGCGCGCCTTGTCGGCATTGAACAACACGCCGTTGCCGTTGGAGTCATTGCCGTTGAGCTGGATGTCGTTGACGGTATAGGTGAAGCCACTGACGTTCAGACGCAGGCGGTTGTCGAACAGGCTGCTCTTGATGCCGGCTTCCCAGGACAGGATGGTTTCCGAATCGGCAGTGGTGAAGTCGGCATTGAATACCGCCGAGCGGCCCTGGATGGTCGGCCCACGGAAGCCACGTGCCACGCGTGCGTAAAGGCTCAGCTCCGGGCTGACTTCATACATCGCGCTCAGGTCCCAGCTCGGCTGGGTGTCCGACATCTCGACGTTGTGGCGGCCCTTGTAGGTGACCAGACCGGCAGCGGTGTCGGCGGTCTTCAGCAGGCGCGTGCTCTTCTCGTCCTTGGTCGCACGGATACCAGCGGTCAGCGTCAACGCATCGGTGGCCTTCCAGCTCACCTGGCCGAAGCCTGCCCACGACGTATTGATGTTGCGCAGGCGCACCCAGTTGTTGGGATTGCGTGCCGGTGCGTTGAGGAACCAGGCGCGCTGGTAGAAATCGGTGGTGTCGCGGCCATCGAAGTAGAACGCGCCAACCTGCCATGACAGCGGATCGGTGGCATTGGAAGCCAGGCGCAGCTCCTGGGTGAACTGGTCCAGGTCCTGCACCTGGCCCATCGATTGGCCGTAACCATTGGGCAGGCCATTGACCGGATAGTTCGCTGCGGCACCGCCGTCGGTATCACCACGGCTATAGCCGGAGGTAGTCTCATAGGCGCTGATCGAGGTCAGCGTGGTGTTGCCGAAGTCATAGGTGGCCTTCAGCGAGCCACCGTGGGTCTTGTAGGCCTGCGGGTTGTTGTCGGCTTCATCGAAGGCGACCTTGTCGCGCGGCACATCGACGCGGTTGCTGCCCTTCACCAGCGCATTGCGCAGGAACAGGGTGGAGGTGCCTTCATAGTCGCGGGTATGCACGGAGCCGAGCAACGAGAACTGCTCGTTCGGCTTGTACAGCAGCTGCAGGCGCAGGTTGCGGTCGTCGTAGCCGCCCATCGTGTCGTTCTTCGGCGTCACCGTGCCGTCGGCGCTGGGGCCGCGATAGGTGTTGTCCACCCAATCGTCGCGGTGCTGGTACAGGGTCGACACACGGTAGGACAGCACGTCATTGATCGCGCCGCCCATACCACCGTCGATGGCGACCGTGTTGTAGCTGCCGTAGCTGACATTCACCCGGCCGCTCGGGTCCTGGCTGGGTTTGGCGGTATCGAACTTGACGATGCCGGCGGTGGTGTTGCGGCCGAACAAGGAGCCCTGCGGGCCCCGCAGCACTTCCACCTGGTCCACGTCGTAGACCGGGTTGGACTTGAGCACCACGTGTTCCAGCACCACGTCGTCCTGGATGATGGAGACCGGCTGCGAGGCGCCGAGGTAGAAATCGATGTTGCCGAGGCCGCGGATGTAGAAGCGCGGGAAGATGCGCCCGGTGGTGGTCTCGGCATAGAAGCTGGGAACGCGGCCAGACAGCGCCAGCAGCGTATCGTCGGCACCTTCGGTATAGCTGCGCAGGGCCTCGCCCTGCACCACGCCCACCGACACCGGCACGTCCTGCAGGTTCTGTTCACGACGCTCGGCGGTGACGGTAATGGTGTCCAGCGCCGCGGCGGCGCTGCGCGCCTCGGCCGGCGCGGCATCCTGGGCCAGCGCGGTCTGTGCGGCCAGCGGCAGGATCAACAACGCGCAGGCCTGGGCCAGCAGCGAGCGACGCGGAAAATGATGGGTGGTACGGGTGACTGCAGAAGTGGTGCGGTGACGCTGCATGGAATGGCCTTGGTTGGCAGTTGATGATTGCGCCGAGCCCGGACAGGGCCAATGACGCGGCATGAGGCGCGCAGATCATCACCGCACAAGGTTGCAATTCGATGGCATTACCAGCGGACAAACCCGGAAAACCAAACGCCAGCGCAGGAGCGGATTGCTCCCACGCTGGCAATGACACGCTTCAATCAATTCCCGCGTTCCAAGCACTCAGCGCAGCTGGTCTTTCAGGAACAACCAGGTGATCAGGGTTGCATCCGGCCCCTGCGGATCGGTGAACGGCAAGCCGGAGGTGCTGCCGCTCCACGCATGGCCCATGCCATGCACCAGATAGTCCTGGACCAGGGTCTTGCCGCCGTAGGTGTAGTTTTTGACCGTGTACGCGCGACCACCCGGTACCTGCCCCGCAACGGTGCTGGTCGGCACGTACTTGACCGAATCATTGTCCACGCCGTCATCGGCCAGATCGTTGGTCTGCAGGAACTGCCGCACTGCCTGCTGGCCGTTGACCGGATTGACCGTGGCATCGGCGCTGCCATGGAACACCAGCACCGGCAACGGGCGCGGCGACGGTGAACCCGAGCACTGCCAGGCAAGCTTGCCATTGCTTTCCGGCGAATAGATGCTGCCCGCCAACAACGCATAGGCACTGCCGGATACGGTGGTCGCGCCCTTGTACATGCCGCCGGAATGGATGGCACCGGCAGCGAACACATCCGAGTAGCAGGCCAGCATGATCGAGGTCATCGCGCCGCCGGCAGAGATGCCGGTGACGTAGACCCGGCGCGGATCAACCGCGTAGCCGGCCTTCACCGCATCGACGATCCCAGCCAGGATCGAGGCCTCACCACTGCCACGTGCCTGGTTGATCGGCAACTGCCAATTCCAGCAGCGCGTCGGGTTGGAGGTAACGTTCTGCCGCGGATAGACCACGATGAAGCCCTCGACATCGGCGACATCATTGAAGCCGGAGGCCTCGCCCATCAGGTTGGGCCCGTTGACGCAGCCGTGCAGCACCAGCAGCACCGGCAATGGCTTGCTTGCCTCATAGCCCGCCGGCACCCACACCTGGTACTCGCGGGCGCCGAAAAGGTTGCCGTACACACCGAAATCCCAATGGCCTGCAGTGCTTTGCGCGAACGCACTGCCCGCCGCCAGCCAGCTGCACAGCAGCAATAGAACAGCCTTGATTGAAACGATTCCAGGTTTCATAGCCAGATCCTCATGCGTGAGTCGTGGATGAAGTCGTACCGGAAATCCTCGCGGGCCAGCCGCCAGGGTGTTGCGACGCCACCGTCAAACCCAGCCGGTGGCGTAATAGATGCCGATCACCACGAACACTGCGAGGGTCTTGATGATGGTCACGGCGAAAATGTCCTTGTAGGCCTGGCGATGGGTCAGCCCGGTCACCATCAGCAAGGTGATGACGGCACCGTTATGCGGCAGGCTGTCCATGCCGCCGGAGGCCATCGAGGCAACCCGGTGCAGCACTTCCATCGGAATGCCGGCTGCCTGCGCGTTCTCGATGAAGGTCTCCGACATCGCCGCCAGGGCGATGCTCATGCCGCCGGAGGCAGAGCCGGTGACACCTGCCAGGCCGGTGACCGTCACGGCTTCATGCAGCAGCGGATCCTTGATCGAACCCAAGGCATTGGCCACCACCATGAAACCGGGCAGCGCCGCGATCACTGCGCCAAAGCCGTACTCCGAAGCAGTGTTCATCGCTGCCAGCAAAGCGCCACTGATCGCGGTCTTGGTGCCATCGGCAAACTGGGTGACGACCGGGCGCCAGGCCAGCAGCATCACCGACAGGATGCCCACCAGCAGCGCCCCCTCCACTGCCCAGATCGCGGCGATCTTCGGCACTTCCTGCACTACCGGCGCCGACTTGCCGAGGATGGACGGCACGAAGCTGTGCTCGGCGCCATACCAATGCGGAATGCCCAGGGTGAACAACTTGTTCGATACGAACACCAGCAGCAGCGGCAACACCGCAATACCCGCATGCGCCAGGTTGGTGCCGGTAAACGGCACCGGCTCGTTGACCAACGTCGCCGGATCGCCATAGCCCTCACCGTTTCGCACGGCAACGCGACGGCGCCACTCCAGGTAGGCCATGCCTACCGCCAGCACAAAGATGCTGCCAAGCACGCCGAGCACCGGCGCAGCCCAGGTGTCGGTGCCGAAGAAGGTGGTCGGGATGATGTTCTGGATCTGCGGCGTACCCGGCAGCGCATCCATGGTGAAGCTGAAACCGCCCACCGCCAGCGTCGCCGGGATCAGCCGCTTGGGGATATTGCTCTGGCGGAACATCTCGGCAGCAAACGGATAGACCGCGAACACCACCACGAACAACGACACGCCACCGTAAGTGAGCAGGCCCGACACCAGCACGATCGACAGCATCGCCCGCTGCGGGCCGAACAACCGGATCGCCGCCCCGACTATCGATTTGGAGAAGCCGGACAACTCGATCAGCTTGCCGAACACCGCACCCAGCAGGAACACCGGGAAGTACAGCTTCAGGAAGCCGACCATCTTGTCCATGAACAAGCCGGTGAACATCGGTGCCACCAGCGACGGGTCGGTCAGCAGCACCGCGCCGAGTGCGGCAATGGGCGCGAACAGGATCACGCTGTAACCGCGGTAGGCCACCAGCATGAGGAAGCCCAGCGCTGCAAGTACGATCAGTAACGACATACGGCGCTTCCGAGTGGAGAGGCGCCCAGTATCCTGATCTGATGGCCGCTGCCGACTGGACCTAGGTCCACTCGCTGGTGCACACCCGCGCCGCTAGCCTTGGCTCCGAGGGTGGCATGCGGCCATCTACAACGCACTTGCCTGGGGAGGACCGAATGAAGCGGAATTGTTTGAGCCTGATGATCGGCGCGCTGTTGGCCTCCGGGCCGGTATTGGCACAGGAAGCACAACCGGCTGCGGCGACGGAGGGCAAGGCCGCTTCGGCCACCAACCTGGACAGCATTACCGTCACCGCGCGCAAGCGCGAGGAAACCCTGCAGGAAGTACCGGTCGCGGTCACCGCCTTCACCTCCGAAGCGCTGGACAAGTTGAACGTGCAGGACATCGCCGATCTCGACTCGCAGGTACCCAACCTGACCATCTACGCGGCGCGCGGCGCCAGCAGCACGGTCACCGCCTACATCCGCGGCGTCGGCCAGTCCGATCCCACCTGGGGTGCCGACCCGGGCGTGGGCATCTACCTGGACGACGTCTACATCGCGCGCCCGCAGGGTGCGTTGCTGGACGTGTTCGACGTCTCGCGCATCGAAGTACTGCGCGGCCCGCAGGGCACGCTGTACGGCAAGAACACCATTGGTGGCGCGATCAAGTACATCTCGCGCGGCCTGCCCACGCAGGTCGAGGGCTACGCCCAGGTCACCGCAGGCAACTACAACCAGCTTGATGCCAAGGCGGCCATCGGCGGCCCGCTGGGCGGCGCCGACAGCGGCCTGCGCGGACGCATCGCCGTGGCCAGCATGAACCGCGATGGCTTCGGCGAGAACACGCTGACCGGCCAGCCGATCAGCGACAAACAGATCAATGCCGCACGCCTGAACCTCGGCGCCTATGCAGGCGACGACTTCGACGTGCAGTTCGCGCTGGACTGGATTGATGACCAGTCCGGCATGCGTGGCTCGAAGATGCTGGCACCTAACCCGTTCACCCCGGCCTACCCGCCGATGGATGACCGCTACGACATCCGCTCGGGCATGCAGAACCTCAACAGCGTCGAGACCAAGGGCGCCTCGGCTACGGTCAATTGGCGCCCCAACGACGACATTGCACTGAAGTATGTGGTCGCCAAGCGCGAATCCGACAGCCACTCCAACATCGACTTCGACACCACGCCGGTCAAGCTGGCCGACGTCGGCGGCTTCTACGAGGACAGCCAGGTCAGCAACGAACTGCAGTTGAACTACGACGCCGGCGGCCGCGTGCGCGGCGTGGTTGGCCTGTACCAGTTCAGTGGTGAAGCAGGCGGACAGATCCGCAACAACTTCTTCAACCTGCAGTTCGGCGATACCCGCGGCAAGGTGCTGACCGACAGCATCGCGCTGTATGCGGACTGGACCTTCGACCTGACCAACAAGCTCAAGCTCGACGTCGGCGCCCGCTACACCGACGAGGACAAGCGTGCGGTCGTGCTGAACCGCTTCTACTCCGACGCGACCTTCAGCCGCCCGATCGCAGTCGCTGCGGACTTCGACAAGACCACCAATTTCAAGAACGTTTCGCCGAAGGTGTCGCTGGATTACCAGATCACCCCGGACATCATGGTGTATGGCCTGGCCACGCGTGGCTTCAAGTCCGGCGGCTACAACATCCGCGCCAACGCCGTAGCGGTGCCGCGCTCGGCCGAGCCGTTCGATGACGAGACCGTCGACAGCTTTGAAATTGGCAGCAAAATGGGCTTCCTCGACTCGCGCCTGTTCCTGAACCTGTCGGCCTTCCACAACAAGTACAAGGACATCCAGCTGTCGGTGTTCACCGGCATCGACACCAATGGCGACGGCGTCAACGATGCCTTCTTCGGCGACTTCACCAATGCCGGCAAGGGCACCGTCAACGGCCTGGAAATCGAATACCAGTACCTGCCCACCGCGCACTGGCTGATCTCCGGCAACCTGGCCTGGCTGGACACCAAGTACGACGAGTACATGGACCGTGGCGTCAACGTCGCCAAGCAGATGAAGTTCACCAACGCGCCGGATTTCTCGGGTGCACTGAACGTGGAATACCGCACCGAGCTGGCCAATGGCAGCAACCTGTCCGCACGCGTGGGTTACAGCTACCAGAGCGAAGTGTGGCCGACCACCGACCTGAGCCCGGTGATCCGCCAGGATGGCTACGGGCTGGTCAATGCCGGCGTGATCTGGAAGCTCAATGACGCCTGGACCTTCTCGCTGCAGGGCACCAACCTGGCCGACAAGGAATACCGCACCACCGGTTACAACATCCCGGCAGTCGGCACCCTGATCGGCTTCTATGGCCCGCCGCGCCAGTACAGCCTCAGCGTCCGCTACGATTTCTAGGAAACACCTGCATGACCCAGTCTTACGATGATCTGTACTGGAGCAGCAATGATGGCCTGCGCCTGCACGCGCGCGACCATGCACCGGCCGCGGGGCTATCGCCCCGCGGCACGGTGGTCTGCATTCCCGGCCTGACTCGCAATGCCGCTGACTTCGACGCACTGGCCGAAACGCTGACCGCGGTCGGCTGGCGCGTGCTTGCGGTCGACCTGCGTGGCCGTGCGGGTTCGCCACGTGCGCCCGACCCAAGCAGCTACAACCCGCGCACCTACGCCGACGACATGGTGGCGCTGCTGCGTTCGCAGAACATCGCCAAGGCAGTGTTCGTCGGCACCTCGCTGGGTGTGCTGGTCACCATCACTCTCGCCTCGCGCGCACCGGAGCTGATCGCAGCGGCGGTGCTCAACGACGCCGGCCCCAAGGTGCCACGCGAAGCCCTGGCGCGGATCGGCAAGTATGCCGGCAAGCCGCTGCCACCGATGGATCTGGACCAGGCAGCTGCCTACGCCGAATCCATCGGCAAGGCATCCTTCCCGCGCTTCACCGCCGAAGACTGGCGGGCGATGGCCTCGCGCAGCTTCCGCCAGCGCGACGACGGCCTGCTGGAACTGGACTATGACCCGGCCATCATCCGCACCACCCGACCGTGGGTGCTGTGGCTGTTGCGGCCGGTGTTGTGGCGCGCGGTGCGCGGACTGACCTCACGGGTGCCGGTGCTGGTGGTGCGTGGTGCACTGTCCGATATCCTGCCTGCCGATGTTGCCCAGCAGATGGCGGCTACGTCGCCGAACGCCAGCCTGGTCGTCGTGCCGGATGTTGGTCACGCACCGACCTTGTCCGAGCCCGAGGCGCGTGATGCGATCCTGGCCCTGCTTGGACGCCTGCAATGAGCGCCGGTGACACGACCAGCGAATTGCCGGAAGCCCTGCAGGCACTGCAGCAATGGGCCGCAGCCGAACGCCTTGGCAAGCCCACCCACATCGCGCAGGCGCGCATCGATGCCTTCGCCGAGGCCACCGGTGACCACAACTGGATCCACGTCGATCCGGCCCGTGCGCAGGCAGGTTTGCCGGGCGGGACGACCATCGCGCATGGCTTCCTGCTGCTCTCGCTCACCGTCGAGGAGGACGTTGCGGCGCTGGTCGGCTTTCCCGGCATCGCCCACGTACTGAACTACGGTTTGAACAAGGTGCGCTTTCTGGCGCCGGTGCCCAGCGGCGCCGATATCCGGGTGCGCTCACGCCTGGTCTCACTGGAGCCGCGCCAGCCTGGGCAATGGCTGCTGACCCAGCACAAGAGCGTGGAACTTCAGCCCGGCGGCGAGGTGGCACTGGCCGCCGAGCAGCTGTCACTGATCGTGATCGCGTCCTGACGCCTACCTGCATGGCAAGCAGCCGGCCGGCATCCAGCACGCCGGCCACGGTTCTCTCTACACTGGAGCGATGTTGACGCCCTCCATCGTCCTGTTCGCCTGCATCGCGTGGACCGTGCTGCTGTTCGGCGTTGCCCTGTGGGGCGAGCGCCAGGGTCACCGCCTTGGCAGGATCTGGCCAGCCATCTATGCGCTGTCACTGGCCGTGCACTGCACTGCGTGGACGTATTACGGAGCTGCTTCGCAGGGCGTGCAATGGGGCTTCCCGATCCCGCCCACCTTGATCGGCATGGCGCTGATCTTCGCCTTCGGCCTGCCCTTCCTCGCGCGCCTGGGCAGGCTGGCCAAACAGCACAACAGCGCCACCATCGCCGACCTGGTGGTTGCACGGCTGCGCACCGACCAGGGCCTTGGTGTGACCATCACCCTGGTCGCGCTGTTCGGCATCATTCCCTATATCGCGCTGCAGCTTAAGGCGGTGAGCCAGGGACTCAGTGCACTGCTCGGTAACCAGTTCGCCGCCAACGGCTGGCAACTGGACATGTCGTTCTGGTTCGCACTGACGATGGCGGCATTCACCATGCTGTTCGGCGCGCGCAAGGCCTCGGCCACCGAACACAACCGCGGCATCGTGGTCGCGCTGGGGCTGGAGTCGCTGCTGAAGTTGGCGGCGCTGCTGGCGATTGGCCTGTATGCGGCAATCTCGGTGCATCGCACCGGCACGCCCTTGCTGGAAAAGATGGCGCACCTGCCACCGCCGGCGGTGATCCCCGACTTCCTGACCATGGTCGCGCTGGGCGCGATGGCGGCGTTCACCTTGCCCCATCAGTTCCATGTCGGCGTGGTCGAGCTGCGCCAGTCCTCGGACCTGAAGACCGCACGCTGGCTGTTCCCGCTCTACCTGCTGTTGATCGGCCTGCCGTCGGTGCCGATGGCCTTGTCCGGCGCCGCGCAACTGCCAGCGTCGGTATCGCCGGACCTCTACGTACTGGCCTTGCCGCAGGAACGCGGCCACCACGTGCTGGCGCTGCTCGCCTACCTGGGCAGCCTGAGCGCGGCCACCGGGATGATGATCCTGTCCGGCCTGACCCTGTCGATCATGCTCGGCAACCATGGCTTTGGCTCGCACCTGCTGGGCGGCATGACGAGCGGCGGCAACGATGCCGGCGCCGACCTGCGCCCGCGCGTGCTGGCATTCCGCCGCGCCGGCATCCTCGCCGTATTCCTGATGTCGTGGCTGTACAGCCGCGCCATGAGCGGCACCGAGGCGCTCAGCGATTTCGGCCTGATGTCATTCACCGCCCTGTCGCAGCTGGCGCCGGCGGTGCTGCTGGCGGTGTACCGGCCGCGCACGCCCTCGCCTGCGATCATGGCCGGCATCGTGCTGGGCTCGCTGGTCTGGCTGTGGCTGGTGTTGCTGCCGATGGTGATCCCGGCACCCGATCCAACAACCGGCGGCGAAGGATTGCACTGGCTGGCGCTGTTCTCGCTGCGCATGCAGCCCGGCCATATCGCCATCAGCATGGGCGCCAGCCTGGCGGTCAACCTGGTCACCGTTGCACTGGTGTCACGCGCGATCCGCCCATCGTTGCCACTGCAGAAGGACGCCGTGGCCGCGGCATCCATGCGCAAGACCGCCGGCCGCTTCCTCGGGCCGGAACGGGCGCGGCAATTGATGGATGGGCATGCCGGACAGATGCTGGATGACGACCGCGTCACCGCGATCGAGCGCGAGCTGACCGCCGTGGTCGGCGCAGGCATGGCGCGGCTGTTGGTCGAGGCAGCACGTGACGGCGGCGCCGCGCCACTGGATGCGGTCACCCGCGCCGTCGGTGAAGCGACGCAGGCACTGCGTTTCAACCAGCGGCTGCTGGAAGCCGCGTTGGAAAACATGAGCCAGGGCATCAGCGTGGTCGATGCCCAGCTGCAGCTGGTGGCGTGGAACAGCCGTTATGCCGCGCTGTTCAAATTTCCGCCCGAACTGCTGCAGGTCGGGCAGCCGGTCGCCAATCTCACTGCTTGGGCCTTGGGCGAACTGAAGATCGGCGAGGCCCCGGGTGACAACGTCGGCAAGGCGCTGAACCGTCGCATCGCGCATATGCGCCGTGGCACGCCGCATCTGTCCGAACGCATCTTCCCTGACAACACCATCGTCGAAATCCGCGGCAACCCGATGCCCGGCGGCGGCTACGTCGCCACTTTCACCGATGTCACCGCCTTCCGCATGGCCGAGGACGCGCTCAAGCGCAGCAATGAGACCCTGGAGCTGCGCGTGCAGGACCGCACCGCTCGCCTGGAACAGGCCGTGCACGAAGCCGAGCGTGCGAACGTGGCCAAGACGCGCTTCCTGACCGCGGTCGGCCACGACCTGATCCAGCCGTTGCACGCCGCGCAGCTGCTCACCGATGCGATGTCACAGCACATCGAATCGGAGTTCCTGGACAGCTTCCTGCGCCAGATCCGCGGCGCATTGGACTCGACCGACGACCTGCTGTCGGGCTTGCTGGATATATCGCGACTGGAAGCGGGTGGACTGGTCGCCGATCCACGGCCGTTCGCCTTGTCGACCGTACTTGATCCCTTGGCTCAGGAATTCGCCGTGCTGGCAGCCGCGCGCGGCCTGCAGTTCCGCTACGTGCGCAGCCGGGTATGGGTGCACAGCGATCCGCTGCTGCTGCGCCGCGTGCTGCAGAATTTCCTCGCCAACGCCATCCGTTATACGCGTAGCGGCGGCGTGCTGCTCGGCGTGCGTCGCCACGGCGACACGCTGACCATCGGCGTCCACGACAGCGGCCCCGGCATCACCCCGGAGCAGCAGAGCGTCGTTTTCGAGGAATTCCATCGCGGTGATCGCAGCAATGGCCAAGGGCTCGGCCTTGGCCTCGCGATCGCGCACCGCATCGCCGACCTGCTGCATGCACCGCTGGGCCTGCACAGCCTGGTCAATCGCGGCTCGGCGTTCTCCATCACGGTGGAGCGCGCAAGCCCGCCGCCGGCCACACGCAACGACGCGCCCTCAGGCGGCACCAGCACCATCAAGGGCACCCGCGTGCTGGTGGTCGACAACGATACGGACGCGCTGCAGGCGATGCGGCAGCTGCTGCTGTCGTGGGGCTGCGAGGTAAGTGCGTACAGCGACGCCAGCGGGATCGGTGCATCCGCGCAGGAGGCGGACCTGTGGTTGTTCGACTACCACCTCGACGACGGTGACACCGGCGTCCAGCTGTGGAAGCGTTTGGACGGCGCACGCAGGCAGCGGCCGACCGTGATCCTCAGCGCAGACACCGGCAGCGATACCCGCGAAGCAGTGCGCGAAGTTGGGCTGTCACTATTGAACAAGCCGTTCAAGCCGCTGGCGCTGCGCTGGGCCATCAATCATCTACTGGCTACGCGCAGCACAGTTGCGACCTGACCCGAAGCAGACAACGCCGGGACCGCTGTTCGACCAGCAACCACGTCGTGGATCAGGCGTCCTGCGTCTCTTCAATCTGCCGCGACGGATCGTTCAGACCCATCTCGTGCAGTACACGGATCGCCTGCGCGCGGTTGCGCACGCCGAGCCGGCCCATGATGCGGGTCATATGCGCCTTGATCGTGCGCAGCTGCACGCCGAGGCGATCGGCAATCTGTTTGTTGAGCAGGCCTTCGGCCACCAGACTCAGTACCTTGTACTGGTGCGCGGACAGGCTGGCCAAACGCGCGGCCAGATCGGCGTCCTTGCTGAACGGCGCAACCCGCGCCACGGTTTCGCGCAGCATCGCCGGTATCCAGCGCTCGCCATCGAGAACGGTCTGCAAGGCCTGCTGCAGGTCCACCAGCCCCGAGCTCTTGGGCAGGTAACCGGCAGCGCCAAGATCGATGGCGCGGCGGATCACATGCGGCTCTTCATTGGCCGAGACGATGATGATCGCCAGCCCCGGCTGCAAGGCGCGGATCGTCGCCAGACCAGCAAGACCGTGGTTGCCCGGCATGTGCAGGTCCAGCAGCATCAGGTCGATCTGCTGGCTCTCGATCGCCTCCAGCACGCTGTCCAGCGAATCGGCCTCGCTGATCTGCAGGTCATCAACCGCCTCTTCGGCCGCGCGATGCAAGGCTGCGCGGAACAAGGGGTGATCATCGGCGATAAGCAGGGTCGGCATGTCCTGGCGAGGTTAGCAAATTAAGCTTGGGCCGGGCACGGGTACCTAGGTACGCTGGCATGTAACCATTGGCTTGCTAGTGTGGGGCAATGAACATCCCCCGCCCCGTTACCCTGCTTTGCGCCGCGCTGCCGCTGTTGGGCTGCGTTTCCGTCGCCCAGGCCGCCACGCCCGGCCCTGCCGCTGCCGCGCCCGTGTTCGAACAATGGCGCGAAACCGAGCACCGCGGCAGCGATGATCTACTGACGGCTGGCCTGGGCCTCGATGGCCTGCGCGCCGCTGCCGCACCGGCATTCGCCAGTCCGGCCCAGCCGACCGCAGTGGAAGCACGCCGCCGCGCAATCTGGAGCAGCTGGCGCGGCATCGCCGACCTCACCCCTGGCGGCGGCTTCGGCGATGTCTACGGCAATCTGCAGGCAGCGCCGGGCCGGGAGTTCTCGGCCTATGCCCACATCCCCGGTGCCCGCCAGCCGCATCGCGTGCTGGTGCAGATTCCGGACAGCTTCGATCCGGCACGGCGCTGCCTGGTAGCCGCGGCCTCCTCCGGCTCGCGCGGCATCTACGGCGCGATCTCGGTCGCCGGCAGCTGGGGCCTGGCCCACGGCTGCGCCGTCGCCTATACCGACAAGGGCACCGGCAGCGACTATTACGACCTGGACGCCAGCAGCGGCTTCCAGGCCGACGGCACGCCTGCGACGCAGGGCGCACTTGCCTTCGCTCCAACCGATAGCAAAGCGGCGCATGGCATCGCCTTCAAGCACGCCCATTCCGGTGACAACCCGGAAGCCGACTGGGGCCGGCATCTGCTGCAGGCACTGCAGTTCGGCTTGCAGGCACTGGACCGCGCCTACCCGCAATCGGCACCGTTCACGCCCGCCAATACCCGCACGCTGGGCGCAGGTGTCTCCAACGGTGGCGGCGCGGTGCTGCGCGCAGCGGAGATCGAGGGCGACTGGTTCGATGCGATGGTCGCGGGCGAGCCGAATGTCTCGGTGGCTGGCGCGCCGCCGCTCTACGACTTCGTCACCCAATCCGCGCTGCTGATGCCCTGCGCCCTGCTTGCGCTGGATGATCTGCCGCAGCCGCCGATGCAGGCACAGGCAGCACCAGCATGGACGCAGCGGTGTGCCATCCTGAAATCGGCCGGACTGGTGCAAGGCGATGACACCGCCGCACAAGCACAGTCGGCACGCCAGCAACTCGCCGACGCCGGGCTCAGCGATGGCGCGCTACGCGCCGGTGCGTTCTCGACCGGCTTCGACCTGTGGCGCGCAATCGCGGTGACCTATGCATCGGCATATGGCCGCTACGGCGCGGGCGAACACCCCTGCGCCTACAGCTACTCTGCTGTCGGTGCGGACGGCAAACCCATTGCTGCGACCGCCGAGCTGCGCGCAAGCTGGTGGAGCGAAGGCAGCGGCATTCCGCCCGGCAGTGGTGTGGCGCTGGTGGACGGCAATGCCGCCCAGTCGGCGGAGGATCCGCTGCGTGGCTTGAACTGTCTGCGTGCACTCGGCATGGATGACAGCGCGGATGCCAAGCACGTGCGCGCTGGCATCGCCGACGCTGCCGCCAAGGCGCCGCGTCGCGGCCTGCCAATCGTGGTCATCCACGGTACCGACGACGGATTGGTGCCGATCAGCATGACCAGTGACCGCTATGTACCGCTCGCACGCAAGGCTGGTGCGCAGATCGCCTATTGGCGGGTAAGCAACGGCCAGCACTTCGACTCGCTGCTGGCCTTCCCGGATTACCGCAAGCGCTATGTACCGCTGCTGCCCTACATGTTTGCGGCAATGGATCAGGTGTGGGATCACCTTGAGAATCCAGCACACGCCCTGCCGCAGGATGCCTTGATCCAGCCAACGCCGCGTGCGGAAGCACCGTTGCAGCGCTCACAGCTGTCCATTCCCGCAACTTCCGGCCGCTGACCCGCTGCCAACCAGGATATACAGATGTCATTCGCAGCCGACGCAAATTCCGCCGAATCCAGCGCCTACGCCTATCCGCTGCTGATCAAGCAGCTGCTGCACACACCGCTGGCGATCAATCCCGATCAGGAAATCGTCTACGGCGACAGGGTCCGCTTCGACTACCGCACGCTGCAGGCGCGTATCGGCCAAATGGCTGGCCTGCTGACGTCACTGGGCGTGAAGCCCGGCGACACCGTGGCAGTGATGGACTGGGACAGCAACCGCTACCTGGAAAGCTACTTCGCGGTTCCGATGATCGGCGCGGTGCTGATGACGGTGAACATCCGCCTGGCCCCGGAGCAGATCGCCTATACGCTGAATCACAGCAGCGCACGGGTGATCCTGGCCAACCGCGAGTTCCTGCCGGTGCTGGAGAGCATTGAAGAGCAGCTGCCGGACCTGCGCACGCGGGTGCTGCTGGACGATGAAGCAGGCCCGCTGCCGGCTGGCTTCGCCACCGAGTACGAAGCAGGTCTGCGCAGCGCCGAGCCGGTCCGCGACTTCCCGGACTTCGACGAGAACACCCGCGCCACCATGTTCTATACGACCGGCACCACCGGTCTGCCCAAGGGTGTCTATTTCAGCCATCGGCAACTGGTGCTGCATTCGCTGGCGGCGATGGCGGCGCTGGGCAGCGCGCCCAGCCAGGGCCGGCTGCATCGCGGTGATGTCTACATGCCGATCACGCCGATGTTCCATGTGCACGCCTGGGGCATGCCGTACGTGGCCACGCTGCTGGGCATCAAACAGGTGTATCCGGGCCGCTACCTGCCGGGCAAGCTGCTGGACCTGATCGCGCGCGAGAAAGTGACGTTCTCGCATTGCGTACCAACCATCCTGCATATGCTGCTGGGCGATCCTGCCGCAGCGGACACTGATCTGCGCAACTGGAAAGTCATCATCGGCGGCGCCGCACTGCCGCGTGCCTTGGCGCAGCAGGCCTTGGCGCGCGGCATCGACATCTTCGGCGGCTACGGCATGTCCGAAACCTGCCCGCTGCTCACCCTCGCCCAGATCGATGTGGATGCCCTGGCTGGTACCGATGAGGAGCTGTCGCTGCGTACCAAGGCCGGTATTCCGGTACCGCTGGTGGAGTTGCGCATCGTCGATGAAGAGATGAACGAAGCCGCCCACGACGGCATCGCTACCGGCGAAGTGGTGGTGCGCGCGCCGTGGCTGACCCAAGGCTATCTGCACAACCCAGAGGCCTCGGAAACCCTGTGGGCCGGCGGCTACCTGCATACCGGCGACATCGGCAATATCGACAGCGGCGGCTACCTGCGCGTTACCGACCGCATCAAGGACGTGATCAAGACCGGCGGCGAATGGATTTCCTCACTCGCGCTGGAAGACATCATCGCCATGCACCCGGCGGTCAACGAGGTCGCGGTGATCGGTATTGCCGATGCCAAATGGGGCGAGCGGCCACTGCCGTTGGTGGTCAGGCACGCAGGCAGCACGGTTACCGAAGCCGAGATCATCGAGCTGGTCGCCGCCCGCAGCCGCGCCGGCGACATCTCCCGCTACGCCATCCCCGACCGCGTCAGCTTCGTGGATTCGATAGAGCGCACCAGCGTCGGCAAGATCAACAAGAAGAAGCTGCGCAGCCTGCATGACCTGGCGGCGAACCCAGCCGGCGGCTGAAGTCGAGCTCGCGACAGGGGGGTTTGTAGGAGCGGCGTAAGCCGCGAAGCTGGCAGCAATGAAGTTACCAACAAGCCCGCAATCGCATGGATCGCGAGCTTCGCGGCTGACGCCGCTCCCACAAAAAGAAGAAAACCGATGCCAAGGGTTTGGCATCGGTTTTCAGGTGACTCAACGATCAAGTGGAAAGCACTACCGAAGCCGCAAGGGCTTCATCCCTCCGGCGTAACCGCCCTGTAAACCGGCTCGCCATCCACCCACGTCGACAGCACCTTCAGGTCATCAAGCTGGTCGGCAGCGACTTTCAACGGGTCACGATCCAGCACCACGAAGTCGGCTCGCAGGCCACGCTGCAGCGTGCCGACCTGGGCTTCGTCATGGCCAGCCCATGCCGCATCGCTGGTGAAGCCGCGCAGCGCTTCGGCGGCAGTCAGGCGCTGCTCGGGCTGCCAGCCACCTGGCGGCTGGCCGTCGCGGTCCTGACGGGTCACCGCTGCGTACAGGCCCAGACGCGGGTCAACCTGCTCCACCGGGAAATCAGAGCCCAGGGCCACACGCGCGCCGCTGTGCAGGAAGCGCTGCCAGGCATAGGCACCGAGGATGCGTTCCGGCCCAACCCGCTGCTCGGCCCAGCCCATGTCCGAGGTGGCGTGGGTCGGCTGCATCGAGGCGATCACGCCGAGCTTGGCGAAACGCGGGATGTCCTGCAGCGACACAACCTGCGAGTGTTCGATGCGCCAGCGGTGATCGGCGTCCTTGTGGGTGCCCAGCACCTTCTCGTAGGTATCCAGCACGATGCGATTGCCGCGATCACCGATCGCATGGGTGGCGACCTGCACCTTGCAGCCGTCGGCCTTGCGCACGGCGACTTCGAACTCCTCCGGCGAGGTCATCAGCAGGCCGTGGTTATGCGGGTCGTCACTGTAAGCGGTCAGCAGGGCCGCACCGCGGCTGCCCAACGCGCCATCCATGTACAGCTTGACCCCGCGCATCTGCAGGCGACCGCCGGGATGGGCGTACAGGCCGGTCTTGCACAGGTCCTCCAGCGCTTCGTTGTTGCCATCGGCATAGGCGTCGATGCGCAACGGCAGCTTGCCCTGGTCGGCCAGACGCTTCATCAGCGCCAGATCCTCGCGCGACACGCCCATGTCATGCACACCGGTCAGACCATTGCTGACCGCCGCCTGCAGCGCAGCCTGCAGGCGCTTTTCACGCGAAGCGTCATCCAGTGCCGGAATCTGCGAATAGACCAGCGACGCCGCACCATCGACCAGCACGCCACTCGGCTTGCCAGCAGCATCGCGCAGGATGCGCCCGCCCTCCGGCTGCCAGTCTCCGGATAGCGATTTCCCAGCTTTCTCGGCAAGGTGGATGGCGGCGCTGTTGACCCAGCCGGCATGGCCGTCGATACGCTCCAGATAGACCGGCCGCTGCGGGAATGCTGCATCCAGATCGGCGGTGGTTGGGAAATCGGTGTTGTCCCAGCGGTTCTGGTCCCAGCCTCGGCCCAGCAGCCACTCGCCGGGCGCCAGCGTCTTCTCGAAGGCCTGCAGCCGTTCCAGCACTTCGCCGCGATTGCCTGCGCCGGTGAGATCGGCCTGCATCAGGGTATTGCCCAGGCCCATGATGTGCGCATGGGCATCGATCAGGCCCGGCACCACGGTCGCGTCGCCCACGTCAATGCGCGGTGCCTGCGGGTACAACTGCAGCAGTGCATCGGCGCTGCCCACGTCCAGTACCTTGCCGCTGTCACTTTCCCAGGCGATGGCACCGACCACCGGCTGTGCCGGGTCGCCGGTGCGGATGGTATCGGCGACCAGCAGCTTGACCTCGGCCTGGGCCGGGAGCGCATGCAGACAGGGAAGCAACAGGGCGACACAGGCAAGACGACGCATCAGGCACGCTCCACAACGGAATGCGTGGACTATGCCGTCATCGGCCCAGCCTGACAAACCGTGCCCTGCACCTCAGCCGGGCAGAAACGCCCGCTGCGCTCAGTCGGCGCTTACATCGACGCGGACGCGGATCTGTTCGCCGGGGTGGTAGTCGCGATGGGTGCGGTATTGGCGGCCAGCGTATTCGTAGGTGACGTCGTAGCCATCCACCCGCTCGCTCTCGCTGCCATAGCCACTGGGCTCACAGACCCGCACGTCACCGCGCTGGTAGGTCGGCCGGTTGCTGGCTTCGTAGATCGCGCGACCGGCAGCGCCGCCGGCAATGGTGCCGACCGCGGTGCCCAGGTAGCGGCCATCGCCACCACCGATGCGGCTGCCGATCACCGCACCGGCCAGGCCACCGATCACCGTCGCCCACTGGCGACCGCTTTCGTTGCCCTGCCGGTACTGGCCGTTGTCGTAGCCACGCTGGTCGTAGCCATCATTCCGATAGCCGTTGTTGCCGTAGCTGTTGTTGCCGTAGCCACCGGCCTGATAACCATTGTTGTTATCCACATAACCGCCATCGTTGCGCTGATAGCAGCGCTCACTGCGTCCCTGATCGCCGTTGACGATGACCGGATCCACCCGCACCACCCGCGCGTAGTCGTACACCGGGCCATTGGTGTCGCTGCTCCCGCTGCGATACCGGCCGTCGTCATAGCGCGGGTCCGGCCGGTACTGGCCATCATCGTAAGAAGCGTTGGGGCGGTATTGACCGTCGTCGTAGCGCTGTGCGGACGCCTGGAAGGCGACCAGACCACCGGCAACAAGGACAGCGGCAACAGCTAGCGAGCGACTCATGGCAGCAACCACTCCGGCAGGAATGAGGAACAAGGGATGAGCGATGCTCAGGCGCGACGGGTGAAACGACCCTGAACCGGCCCGGCCAGCGCTGAACGCTCGCCGGGCCAGCGCCAGGTCAGGCCGAAAACTCGGTATCCAGGCTGATCGGAACCGCACTCAGTGCCTTGGATACCGGACAGTTCTGCTTGGCGTCATCGGCAATTGCGCGGAACCGGGTCTCGTCCAGGCCCGGCACCACCGCTTTTACCTTCAGCCGGATCTGCGACAGCTGCGGGCCTCCCTCCATCGACAGGTCGACATCGGCACGGGTGTCCAACGAGGTCGGCGGGAAGCCGGCCTCGCTGAGCTTGGCCGACAGCGCCATGGTGAAGCAGCCGGCATGCGCGGCGGCGATCAACTCCTCGGGGTTGGTGCCCTTCTCATCGCCGAAGCGGCTGTTGAAGGCGTAGCGCGTGTTCTCCATCAAGCCGCTCTGCGGCGTGCTCAAGCGGCCCTGCCCAGTCTTCAGATCACCTTCCCAGCGTGCGGTGGCGTGACGCGAAATACCCATGGTCGAACTCCTCGTGGTGGATGACGCAGCCAGCCTAGCCCACATCGCGTTAGCAGTTTGTGCGGTGCAGCTGCAGGCGCAACGGCGTGCCCGAAGACCTGGGGCAACACCGTGGCTGATCGCAGCCCCGCCCTGTTTTTGCGTGCCTTGCGGCACTGATTTGTTGTCCAAATACGCCCGGAAGCAATTTTTATGGGCTTTTTCTTCGATTACCTATTGGCGTCACGCAATTCATGCCCTACATTTCGCTTGCCGACGGGGTCGGCACGACCAACAACCAACCGTTCACGGAACAGGAAATCATGGCAAAGACCGCTAAAAAGGCTGCCCCGAAGAAGGCAGTGAAGAAAGTAGCCACGAAGGCTGCAACCAAGGCTGCCGCCAAGCCGGCCGCACCGAAGCCGATCAAGGAAGCACTGACCAAGTCCGGTCTGGTCGCCCACATCGCTGAAGCCACCTCGGTTGCTGCCAAGGACGTGCGCGCTGTGTTCGCCGCCCTGGAAGGCGCCGTCGCCGCCTCGGTCAACAAGAAGGGCGCTGGCTCCTTCACCCTGCCGGGCCTGCTGAAGATCTCCACCGTGAGCGTTGCTGCCAAGCCGAAGCGCAAGGGCATCAACCCGTTCACCAAGGAAGAGCAGTGGTTTGCCGCCAAGCCGGCCACCACCAAGCTCAAGGTGCGTCCGCTCAAGAAGCTCAAGGACGCTGCGCTGTAATCAGCGCGCCCCTTGGCGAAGAAACGGGACGGCCCTGCCGTCCCGTTTTTTTTGGGCTTTTGGTGTGGTGGAAAACGTTCCCATGGCCCGCAGCGTTCTGCCGGTGGCATCGGGAAAACGCTGGAACACAGCGTCATGGTCCAACGCCTCGTACCTGCGCCAGCACCGGCCTATGGTGGCCACTCCCACCGCTTCCCCACGCAGTCCACCATGTCCATCAGCAAGCATCGCTACCGAATCTCCGTCACTCCGATCGAGACCGACGGCCAGCAGTGCAGCGGCCGCTGCTCGATCGAGTTCGAACAGCGCAGCCAATACAACTGGATGCGCCAGCTGGAATCCGCGCAAGGCCAGCGTCGACTGTCCTGCAATGAGGACGCCGGCGTCGTTGTTGTCACCGGCCTGCTGGAAACACTGGCCGAATCGGCAGGCAAGCCCGACAGCCTGTTGAGCGCCCTGCAGCCGGAGCTCGGCCAGTTGCTGCACAAGCTCAAGCAGCTGCAGAAACCGCTGGAATAAGTCGCTGGCCGTAAAGCTTGCACCCGGCAGTTCCCAGCATCGTCGCCGCAGCGGCGTCCGGCTGATCAACGGGACCGCACAGCAGTGCTCCGCGCGCTGACATCGAAACAGCCCGCTCATCGGTCTCAATGACAGGGAGATCAACCGGCGATACGTGCGCCCGATTGAATCCGGTCTGCTAACTGACCGTTCACCCGATCCGGTTATCTTGCTAGTCCAACCAGCCGCCATCACCGAGTGCGCCCGATGAACCTGCGTTCCCTGCTCCTCCCCTGCATCGCCTTGATCGCCATCGCCGGCAGCGCCCATGCCGCACCGCAGGTCAACGGCAAGCAATTGACTGTGGGTGCCGCCGACGTGCAGCAGTACCTGGACGGCAGCTTCCCGCGCACGCAGAAGGCGCTTGGCGGTCTGCTGGCACTGACCGTCAGCCAGCCGCGACTGACCTTGCCGCAGGGCAGCCGCCTGGATCTGGGCTTCAACCTGGCCATGGCCGCAGGCGGTTCGTCGATGCCGGTGGGCGATGTACAGATCAGCAGCGGCCTGCGCTACGACGCACAGACCCAGGGCTTCCATCTGGACCAGCCCACCGTTGATGGCTTCCGCCCCAGCGCCGGTGGCGGCGAGCTGGATTCAAGCACCCGCAGCCTGCTCAATAGCTGGCTGGCCGACTACGCCCGCCGCGAGCCGATCTACAAGATCGACCCGGCCATCGCCAAGGTCATGGGCGTACTGCAGGTGAAGTCGGTAGGCATCCAGAACGGCCGCATCGCCGTGGACTTCAACCAGAACCTGGGCAGCTTCGTGCCGCAGGGATTGCTGGGCAACTGAGCCGGACAGCTGTAGAAACGAAAGAGGCCGCGATTGCGGCCTCTTTCATTTTGATCTGCTTGTGGGAGCGGCGTAAGCCGCGAAGCCGGCGATGCATCCGCTTCGAAGCCGAGCCCTCCCCCAACAGAGCCGTTTCGACAATTAGTGCCAGCAACTGAACTGGCAGTAGCTTCGCGGCTTACGCCGCTCCCACAAAACCAGCGGGCGCTCTTCAGCGCTTCGGCTGCAGCATCGTGCCGGTGCACTTGGGCGAGCCGCAACGGCATTCCCAGATTTTCTTCAGGCGCAGGGTGTGGCGCTCGGCCAGGGTGATGCCGTAGTTGTAGGTCAGCTCTTCGCCCGGCTTGATATCGCGGATGGCTTCGATGAACACCTTGTCGGCGGTGCGGTCATCACCTTCTGCTTCTTCGATCATCGCCTCGCAGTTGGGATCGCAGCTGTGGTTGATCCAGCGTGCGTCGTTGCCCTTGTAGTTGGCATCGATGACGTAATCGTCGTTCAGGGTGAACAGGAACGTGTGGCCGGATTCCACATCGCCGGCATCATCCGCATCCACTTCGGCATGGGTACGATGCTTGCCCTTGTACTCGATGACGCGCTCGCCCTTCTTGAGATCGGCCACGGCGAACACGCCATTGCCGTGGATGGAGGATTTGCGTGCCTGGATCTTCTTGGGCATGTACATGGCCGGAACTTGAGTGAGGCGGTGATTCTCGCCCATCGGGCTTTACAACCCAAGGGCTGGGATTGGGGATTGGGGATTGGGGATTGGGGATTGGGGATTGGCAAGAGTGTGGCGCTGCGTGGTCTCTGGCCTGCTGTTGCTTCCCGGCAAAGCGAAAGCACGAAGCAGCGGCTGCGCCGCCCCCTCTCCTGCCTTCGGCATCCTCTCCCACAAGGGGAGAGGAAACAGCTGCAGTCCCCTGATTGGCCGGGGGCTTCTGGGAGCTGAACGGCAAAACTTGGCCCCTCGGACCAGAAAGCGTACAATTTTGGTCCACATTGATACCCCGCTCCCGCAATGCTCCGCGTCACCAAGCTCACCGATTACGCCACCGTCGTCCTGACCGTGCTTGCCGCACGGCCGGCCGAAGTGTTGAGCGCGACCGATCTGGCTGAAGCCGCCGGACTGGAGCCGCCCACCGTCAGCAAGCTGCTCAAGCCACTGGCCCAGGCCGGTCTGGTCGAAGGCCTGCGCGGCGTGCATGGCGGTTACCGGCTGACCCGCCCAGCCTCCGAGATCACCCTGATCGAGATCCTGGAAGCAATGGAAGGTCCGCTGGCCATCACCGAATGCAGCCAGGAGCAGAGCCAGTGCGGCCTTGCCGGGCAGTGCGGTGTGCGCTCGAACTGGCGGCTGATCAATGACGTGGTTTCCGATGCCCTGCGCGGCGTCACCCTCGCGCAGATGCTGCACCCCTTACCGCTTGCCGACCGTCGACGCATCAGCGCCGACGTCGTCTCCTGAACAACCGTAGGCAGCCCTGATGGCCACCGAGATCATCGAAAAGGTCGACACCGTCGACAGTCCGAACCGTGAAATCCACGAACAGCTGGGGCGCAAGTACGACGCCGGCTTCGTCACCCTGATCGAGTCCGAATCGTTCCCGCCGGGCCTGGACGAGGACGTCATCCGCGCCCTCTCGGCCAAGAAGGACGAGCCCGAGTGGATGACGCAATGGCGCCTGGACGCCTACCGCCACTTCCTGACCATGCGCCAGCCGGACTGGGCCAAGCTGCAGATCGGCCCGATCGACCTGCAGGCGCTGAGCTACTTCTCCGCGCCCAAGGGCCCGAAGTACCAGTCGCTGGACGAAGTGCCCAAGGAGCTGCTGGACACCTACGAAAAGCTCGGCGTGCCGCTGCATGAGCGCGCAAAGCTGGCCGGCGTGGCGGTGGATGCGGTGTTCGACTCGGTTTCGGTCGGCACCACCTTCCGCAAGGAGCTGGCCGAGAAGGGCGTGGTGTTCTGCTCCATCTCCGAAGCCATCCGCGAATACCCGGAGTTGGTGCGCAAGTACCTGGGCTCGGTGGTGCCGGTGGGCGACAACTATTTCGCCGCATTGAACTCGGCGGTGTTCTCCGACGGCAGCTTTGTCTTCATCCCGGCCGGCGTGCGCTGCCCGATGGAGCTGAGCACCTATTTCCGCATCAACGCCAGCAATACCGGGCAGTTCGAGCGCACCTTGATCGTCTGCGAGGACAAGGCCTACGTCTCCTACCTGGAAGGCTGCACCGCGCCGATGCGCGACGAAAACCAGCTGCACGCCGCGGTGGTCGAGCTGGTGGCGCTGGAAGATGCCGAGATCAAGTATTCGACCGTGCAGAACTGGTACCCGGGCGACGAGAACGGCGTCGGCGGCATCTACAACTTCGTCACCAAGCGTGCCGAATGCCGTGGCGCGCGCTCCAAGGTGACCTGGACCCAGGTGGAAACCGGCTCGGCCATCACCTGGAAGTACCCGTCCTGCGTGCTGCTGGGCGACGACTCGGTGGGTGAATTCCACTCGGTCGCGCTGACCCACCATCGCCAGCAGGCCGATACCGGCACCAAGATGATCCACGTCGGCAAGCGCACCAAGAGCAAGATCATCTCCAAGGGCATCAGCGCCGGCCGTGGCCAGAACACCTACCGCGGCCTGGTGCGGGTTGACCGTGGTGCCGAAGGCGCGCGCAACTACACCCAGTGCGACTCGCTGCTGATCGGCAAGAAGTGTGGCGCCCACACCTTCCCCTATATCGAGGTGAAGAACCCCAGCGCCACCGTCGAGCACGAGGCCACCACCTCCAAGATCTCCGACGACCAGCTGTTCTATTGCCGCGCCCGCGGCATCGACCAGGAAAACGCGGTGTCGATGATCGTCGACGGTTTCTGCAAGCAGGTCTTCAAGGAACTGCCGATGGAGTTCGCGGTGGAAGCCAAGAAGCTGCTGGAAGTCTCACTGGAAGGATCGGTCGGATGAGCCGCCTGCCACTGCTACTGCTGGCCGTGCTGCCGTTCGCAGCCTCCGCCGCGGCGCCGGGCAAGGCCTGCGATGACGCCCGCACCCAGTTCGAACTCAACGAGTGTGCGGCGGCAGAAGCCACCGCCGCCGACGCCGAACTCAACGCCGTGTACCGGCAGGTGATGCAGAAACTGCAGGGCCAGCAGGTCGCCATCGACAAGCTGCGCGCAGCCCAGCGCCTGTGGATCCCGCTGCGCGACGCTGATATCGAAGCGCGCTATCCGGTGGGCAAGGACGAGAATCCGCGTGTCCTGTACGGCTCGATGTACCCGATGCTGTACTCGGCCAACAAGGCCGAGCTGACCCGCAAGCGCACCCAGTGGCTGCGCGCCACCTTCCTCGATCGCGCCGAAGGCGAGCTCTGATCGCCCCGCTCCCTACATATTGAAGAACGCACCCTCATGCTGAAGATCGAAAACCTCCACGCAAGCATCGGCGACAAGGAAATCCTCAAGGGCCTGTCGCTGGAAGTGAAGCCGGGCGAAGTGCACGCCATCATGGGCCCGAACGGCGCCGGCAAGTCCACCCTCGGCAATGTCCTGTCCGGCCGCGACGGCTACGACGTCACCGCTGGCAGCGTGCAGTTCGAAGATGGCGATCTGCTGGAGCTGGAACCGGAAGCACGCGCAGCCGCCGGCTTGTTCCTGGCCTTCCAATACCCGGTGGAAATCCCCGGCGTCAACAACACCTACTTCCTGCGTGCCGCGCTCAATGCGCAGCGCAAGGCACGTGGCGAGGAAGAACTGGACTCGATGCAGTTCCTCAAGCTGGTCCGGCAGAAGCTGGCCGTGCTGCACCTGAAGGACGAGCTGCTGCATCGCGGTGTCAACGAAGGTTTCTCCGGTGGCGAGAAGAAGCGCAACGAGATCTTCCAGCTGGCCGTGCTCGAACCGAAGCTGGCGATCCTCGACGAAACCGACTCCGGTCTGGACATCGATGCGCTGAAGAGCGTGGCCGATGGTGTCAACGCGCTGCGTTCGCCGGAGCGTTCGTTCCTGGTCATCACCCACTACCAGCGCCTGCTCGATTACATCAAGCCGGACGTGGTGCACGTATTGGCCGACGGCCGCATCGTCAAGACCGGTGGCCCGGAACTGGCGCTGGAGCTGGAAGCCCACGGTTATGACTTCCTGAAGGACCGCGTGGTCCGCGAGGCCGCCAAGTAATGAATGCCCTGCTCGATTCACTGGCCGGCACCTTCTGCGGCAGCAAGGAGCGCGCCGAGCTGCTTGAAGCCGCACTGAAAACCGGCCTGCCCGCCGCCCGCAACGAGGCCTGGAAGTACACCTCGCTGCGCCAGCTGGAGCGCCGCAGCTTCACCGCCGCGCCGCTGCGGGCCCCGGACATCGATGCCGCGCTGCTGGCTGACATCCCGTCGCCGCGCCTGGTCTTCGTCAACGGTCGCCACAGCGCTGCGTTGAGCGATCTGTCGTCGCTGGATGCCGGTGTGCAGGTGCGCACCTTGTCTACCGTGCAGGCCGAAGAACCCGAAGCGCTGCGTTTCCTCGGGCGTCGCTTCGAGCGCGCCGAGGAAGTGTTCGCCCAGCTCAATGCCGCACTCGCCGATGAAGGCGTGCTGGTGCAGGTCGCCGACGGCATCGTCAGCGAAACGCCGCTGCATCTGGTATTTGTCAGCGCGGCGGATTCCAGCGACCACGCCTGGCATCACCGTCACCTGATCGAGCTGCGCCGTGGCGCCGTATTCGGTCTGGTCGAGCACCACCTGCAGGCTGGCGACAGCGCACACCTGGACAACACCCTGGTCCACGTCCACATCGCCCAGGACGCCGTGCTGTCGCACGCCCGCGTGCAGGCCGACAGTGCGCGGGCCACCTCGCTGCTGCGCACCGACGCGGTATTGGCACGCGATGCGGAATACCGCCGCATCGACCTGGAGCTGGGTGCTGCGCTGAGCCGCCATGAGCTCAACGTGCGCCTGGAAGGCGACAACGCCAAGCTGACCGCCAATGGCGTGCTGCTGGGTACCGGCCGCCGCCATATTGATACCCGCCTTGGCATCGAGCACATCGCCAAGGACACCAGCGCCGAGCTGGTCTGGCGCGGCGTGGCGGCCAACCGCAGCCGCGTAGTGTTCCATGGCGGCATCGGTATCCGCGAAGGCGCCGATGGCACCGATGCCAACCTGTCCAACAAGAACCTGCTGCTGTCGGCCGATGCCGAGATCGATACCCAGCCGACGCTGGTGATCGACGCCGAAGAGGTCAAGGCGGCGCACGGTGCAACCGTCGGCCAGCTCGACGCAAACGCGTTGTTCTACCTGCGCTCGCGCGGCCTGCCGGCGGAAACCGCGCGCGCGATGCTCAGCGCTGCGTTCTGCCACGAGCCGCTGTCCGCGGTGGAAGGCGTCCTTACCGAAAAGCTGGCCCGCCACCTGGACCAGGCACTGCAACAGGCAGGCATGGCATGAATCTCAGTTCCCCGCGTCCGATCCACACTTCAGCTACCGCCCCCGATTGGGAGCGCGTGCGCGCCGATTTCCCGCTGCTGATGCGCGAAGTCAACGGCAAGCCGCTGGTGTATTTCGACAATGCCAACACCGCGCAGAAGCCGCTGTCGGTGATCGGCGCGGTGGACGAGTTCTACCGCCGTTACAACGCCAACGTCAGCCGCGCGGTGCATGCGCTCGGCACCGAAGCTACTGATGCCTACGAAGGCGCACGCACCAAGCTGGCGCGCTTCCTCAACGTGCGCAGCGATGAGCTGGTGCTGTGCAGCGGCACCACCTTCGCGATCAACCTGGTCGCGTACTCGTGGGCCTTGCCGCGCTTGAAGGCCGGCGATGTGATCGTGGTGTCGCGCATGGAGCACCACGCCAACATCGTGCCGTGGCAGCTGGTCGCCGAGCGCACTGGCGCGACCATCCGCGTGGCCGAGATCACGCCCGATGGCAGCCTCGACCTGGACGCGCTGCATGCAGCGATGACCCCGGAAGTGAAGCTGCTGGCGCTCACCCACGTGTCCAACGTGCTGGGCACCATCAATCCCGTGCGCGAGATCTGCCGCGAGGCGCGCAAGCGCGGCATCGTCACCGTGATCGACGGCTCACAGGCCGCACCGCACCTGAGCGTGGACGTTGCCGCCATCGGCTGCGATTTCTACGTGGTGACCGGCCACAAGATGTGCGGCCCGACCGGCACCGGCGCGTTGTGGGCACGCCGTGAGCATCTGCAGGACATGCCGCCTTTCCTTGGCGGCGGCGAGATGATCAAGGAAGTCAGCTTCGAAGGCACCGTGTTCAACGATGCCCCGCACAAGTTCGAAGCCGGCACGCCGAACATCGCCGGTTTCATCGGTCTGGGTGTGGCGGTGGATTACCTGGAAGCGCTGGGTCGCGAACACATCGAAGCCCGCGAACAGGAACTACTGGCCCACTTCACCGAAGAACTGCAGCGCGTTGAAGGCCTGCGCATCTTTGGCACCGCGCCGAACAAGGCGGCGGTGGTGTCGTTCCAGATCGAAGGCGCGCATGCGCACGACCTGGCGACCCTGCTCGACCTGCAAGGCGTCGCCGTGCGCTCTGGCCAGCACTGCGCACACCCGCTGCTGCAGTACTACGGTGTAGCGGCCACTTGCCGCGCTTCGCTGGCGTTCTACAACACGCATGAAGAGATCGAGTGCTTCATGGCGGCGTTGAAGAAAGTGCGCACCCTGTTGGGTTGAGCAGTCGCATTGTGTTTATGTGAGCCGCGAAGCCGATAGCACTACAGGCCGAAATTCAAGCAGCGAAAGCGCCCTCACCCCAACCCCTCTCCCGTAAACGGGAGAGGGGCTAAGACGCAGCGCTGCGTACTTGTAGGAGCGGCGTCAGCCGCGAAGCCACAAATCCAACAGCACAAAGCTCTACCCCTCCCCACCCCTCCCCTTGCCTTCGGCAAAGGGAGGGAGCGCATTGCTGGCTTCGGCGGCATCCTCGGCACTGCATTCGTTCTGGCTGTGGGAGCGCCGTAAGCCGCGAAGCAGGCGTCGCTGCAGCGCTCGTCGATACCGCGATCTGACAATCTGCCAGCTTCGCGGCTTACACCGCTCCCACAATCCACCAGAACCTCCCCGCTGCACAGCGCCCGTCACACATGCCATAATGCGAACAATTCGCATTTGCACGAACGATGAGCCCCGCGTCGTCTTCCCTCCTCGCCACCCTGTTCCGCGACCACCACCACTGGTTGCTGGCACGGCTGTGCCGTCAGCTGCGTTGCCGCTGGGATGCCGAAGACCTCACCGCCGAGACCTTCAGCCAGGTTGCGGCCTCGCGCACGCCACTGACCAGCATCGACGAACCGCGCGCGTTCCTGACCACCATTGCCAAGCGCCTGCTGTTCCATCTGCGTCGGCGCCGTGATCTGGAACAGGCCTGGCTGGAGCAGTTGCGGCACAGCCCTGAAGCGTTTTCACCCTCGCCGGAGGAACGTGCACTGCTGCTGGAGACCGTGCTGCTGGTCGATCGCAGCATGCAGTCGCTGCCGGCACCGGCGCGCGCCGCCTTCCTCTACAGCCAGCTCGATGGCATGGGCCACGAGCAGATCGCACAACAGCTTGGCGTATCGGTACGCACGGTCGGTCGCTACCTGCGCCAGGCCTGGAGCTGCTGCCTGCAGGACCTGCAGCACACGGATCTGGCTCCATGAGCGGGCAAGCGGCAAGGGACGCTGCCATCGACTGGATGGTGCTGCTGCAATCCGGCAGCGCCGATGCGGACAGCGAACAGCAGCTGCAGCGCTGGCTCGACGCCTCGGCCGAACATCGCCAGGCCTGGCAGCAGTTGCAGGAGATCCAGGGACGCTTCCAGCGCCTGCGCGAGGTTGCCCAGCGTCATCCCGGCCAGGATCAACAGGCGCGCGAACTGCTGCTGCGCCCGTCGCGGCGTGTCGCACTGCGCTCGCTGGCGGCCTTTGCACTCACCGCTGGCGGCGCCGCGTTGCTGGCCGACCACAAGTTCCCGCTGCGCGAACTCAGCGCCGACCTGCGCACCGCAACCGGGCAACGCCGCCGCTTTGCACTGGATGACGGCAGCACGCTCACCCTCGACGCGCGCAGCGCGATGGACCTGGATTTCGGTGCCAACCAGCGCCAACTGTGGCTGCGGCGCGGTCGCGCCTTGCTCGATATCGCCGCCGATCCTCGCCCCCTGCTGCTGCACAGCCTGCACACCAAGCTCAGCCTGCTGCGCGGCAAACTCATGGTCGAACGCTACGAGGCATCTACCCAGGTTGCCGTGCTCAGCGATCACGTCTTGATCGAAGACCAGCACGGCCATAGCCAGCGCCTGCTCGCTGGGGAAAGCGCACGCGTCGATGCCAGCGGCATCACCGCACTCGGCAGCAATCCGCTGCAGCTGACCGATTGGCTGCACGGGCGGGTCAGCCTCGACAATGCGCCGCTGCTCGATCTGGTCGAGCGCCTGCGCGCTTACCGCAGCGGCTTCCTGCGGGTGTCGCCAGAGGCCGCCGCATTGCGCGTGCAAGGCGTGTTCGCGCTGGATGACAGCGATCGCACGCTCGCCGCCCTGGCCGAAACCCTGCCCCTGCTGATCCGTTCCTACGGCCCGGTCACCCTGATCGAAAAAAAATAGCGTGAGCGTGTCCGGTTTCTCGCCTTCGATACACATCCCTATCCGAAACCCTCTTTCGGAAGCCGTATCGATGTCCGCCTCCCCCCTGCTTCGCCCTTCCTGCCTTGCCCTGGCCTTGTCGCTGGCCTGTGCCGTTCCGCTGGCCCACGCGCAAGCCGCAGCCGCCGATGCTGCAGTGCTCGACTACCAGATCGCCGCCGGCCCGCTAGGCACCAGCCTCAACCGCATCGCCGCCAGCGCCGGCCGCACCTTGTCGGTGGACCCCGCCCTGCTGCAGGGCAAGCAGGCCAAGGCCGTGCATGGCCAGTACTCGGTCGAACAGGCCGCCACCCAGGCGCTGCAGGGCAGCGGCCTGCAGCTGGTCACCACCGCCAGCGGCGCGCTGACCGTACAGCGCGCGCCGGCCAACGGCGTGGAACGCATCGGCACGCTGCGGGTGCAGGGTGACCAGGGAAACCGAACCCAGCTGGGCGATGACAGCCGCAATTCGGCCGACACGCCTTACACCTCCGCGCAGTCCGGCGCGCACCTGTCGCTGCAGCAGATCGAGCGTTCGCGCGGCACCCAGGCCGGTGACATCTTCAAGAGCGTGGCCGGCGTCATCAACGGCGACAACCGCAATTCCGGTGCGCTCGATCTGAACATCCGCGGCATGCAGGGCTTCAACCGCGTGCCGGTGCTGATCGACGGCAGCCAGCAGCAGGTCACCGTCTACCGCGGCTATGCCGGCGTGGCCGGGCGCAGCTATATCGACCCGGACATGATTGGCGGCATCGATATCCAGAAGGGCCCGACCGGCGGTGCCGAAGGCGTCGGCGCGATCGGCGGCGTGGTCAGCATGCGCACCTTGAACGCCGAGGACATCATCACCGGCGACAAGGATTGGGGCATCCGCCTCAAAGGCAGCTTCAGCGACAATTCGACTTCGCCGCCGCCGGCCTTCACCACTGGCGGCCTGCGCAATGGCGGTCGCTTCGTCACCGACTGCGGTGGCGGTGAGATCTGCAGCCCCAAACCCCTGCCGACCGAATTTGCCGACGACACCGGCATGGACCGCCCATCCACCGGCAAGCCGACCGGCGGCAGTGGCAGCATCGCCGCCGCCAAACGCTGGGAGCACTTTGAAGTGGTGGGCGTGTTCGCACGCCGCAAGACCGGCAACTACTTCGCCGGCGAAGGCGGTCCGGACGCCCCCCAGCCGATCTTCAGCAACGAGCGCGTCACCAACATCTTCGGCTGGTGGACCGACTACACCAACGTCAGCTTCAGCGGCCTCAACCGCTTCCGTGCCGGCGAAGAAGTACTCAACACCTCGGTCGACAACCAGTCGTGGCTGTTCAAGGCAACCTGGAAACCCAGCCCCGACCAGGCGCTGGAAGTGGGCCGCATGAAGTACCAGAGCCGCTACGGCGAGCTGATGCCGTCGGCCATCCTGCGTGGCGAGGGCGCGCTGCAATCGGCGCTCAGCGATGTCGATGCCGACACCTGGACCGCACGCTACCGCTGGCAGCCGGCCAACGATCTGATCGACTTCAAGGCCAATGCCTGGCGCACCGCCCTGGACAACACCATCCGCAACGTCTACTCGTTCCCGACGCTGCCGCCCGAGTACACCTATATCGAGACCACCTACCGCCAGGCCGAGCGCTGGGGCATCGATGCCACCAATACCTCGCGCTTCATCACCGCCTGGGGCGACGTCGCCCTGCAGTACGGCTTCACCCACGGCAAGGAAGACGTGCATCCGATCAGCGCCAAGCAGAGCTTCAGCAGCAACAACGCCAAGCGTGAGGAAAGCAGCCTGTTCGCCAGCGCCGAGTGGGTGCCGACCGATTGGCTGAAATTCGATGCAGCGGTACGCCACACCCGCTACAAGAGCTATGACCGCGAGATCACCCGCCTGCCATCGCAGACCCGTCCCATCACCTATACCGACGTCCACCTGCAGGGCAAGGCCAGCGGCAATGCGCCGATCGCGGCGATCACCTTCACCCCGTTCGAGGGCGTGCAGGTCTATGCCCGCTATGCCGAAGCACTGCGCATGCCCGGTCTGTTCGAGACCAGCTCCGGCCCGGTGCCCACGACGTTCGCAATGGACCTGCGCCCGGAACACGCCAAGAACCGCGAGTACGGCATCAACCTGCTGCGCGACGGCCTGTTCGCCGAAGGCGACCAGGCTCGCCTGAAGCTGGCCTACTTCGACAACCACGTGAAGGATTACCTGACCCGCACCACCGTGCAATTGGAGGGTTGGGTGTCGTCACCGGTAATCGAGAACATCGACAACGCCGACTTCAAGGGCTACGAGATCACCGCCGAGTACCGCACGCCGCGCTTCTTCAGTGAGCTGTCCGGCAGCTATTACACCTATACCAACTTCTGCCACAGCGAGCGCGCCTATCCGACCAAGTCGGAGCGCTGCCATCCGGGCGGCGTCACCGACAGTTATGCCAGCAACCATGTCCCGCCGCGCGCCTCCGGTGCGCTGACGCTGGGCACGCATCAACTGGACCAGCGGCTGACTGCCGGTGGCCGGCTCAGCTACACCGGCAACCGGCCGACCCTGCCGCGTGCAAGCAGCATCATCCCGGTAGTGGATTGGGGTTCCTACGTGCTGGTCGATCTGTTCGCCAACTACCGCATCAACGAGCACGTCGCGCTCGACCTGAGCGTGGACAACCTCACCGACCGCTACTACATGGACGCGATGACGCTGGGCCTGATGCCCTCGCCGGGCCGCACGGTGCGCATGGGCTTCACCGTCAACTTCTGAGGAACCGTATATGTCCGCTTCCCCAATGCTGCTGGAACTCAGCCGCAGCCAACGTTTGAAGGCCGCCACCCACGGCACCCACGAGCGGCTGGACCAACGCATCATGCGCGGCGAACCGTTCGCCTCGCTTGAGAACTACCGGCGCTTCCTGCGCGTGCAGTACCGCTTCCACCGTGACCTGGCGGTGCTGTATTCGCTGCCTGCGCTGCAAGGCCTGTTGCCGGACCTGGCCGAACGCCAGCGCCTGCAGCAGCTGCAGCAGGATCTGCTCGATCTGGGTGAAGCCCTGCCCGCCGATGACAATGCCGCCTTGAGCAGCGACATCGACCCGGCCACCGCGCTGGGTTGGCTGTACGTGGTCGAAGGCTCCAACCTCGGCGCTGCCATCCTGTTCAAGCTGGCAGCGAAGATCGGCCTGGATGCCAACCACGGCGCGCGCCACCTGGCCGGGCATCTGGACGGCCGCGCGCGTCATTGGCGGCGCTTCACCGAAGCACTGGATGGCAACGCGCTGGATGCCGAGCAGGAGCAGCGCATGGTGGCCGGTGCCACCGCGGCGTTCCAGCGCGTGCATGGCTACGTCGAGCAGGCCTTTGCCGACTGAAATGGAAGCAACGCTGAGCACCGCTCCAGCCCAGCCACGGCGCAACCGCGCCGTGCGCGTGGGCTATCTGCTGCTGGGCGTGTTGATGGTGGCACTGGGCATCATCGGCGCATTGCTGCCGGTGATGCCCACCACCATCTTCATGATCCTGGCGGCTGCCTGCTTCGGCCGTTCCTCGCCGCGCTTCGAACGCTGGTTGCTGCAGCACCCGCAGTTCGGCCCGCCATTGCGGCTGTGGCGTGAGCAGGGTGCGATGTCCAAGCGCGCCAAGGCGTTTGCCTGCGGCGGCATGGCGCTTGGCTTTGCCATGTTCTGGTACTTCGCGCATCCATCGCTGCTGCTGTGGCTGGCGGTTGCGGTTGGCATGGGTGGCTGCGCGCTGTATCTGTTGACCCGGCCGCTGCCGCGCGGCGTGGCCGACGTTCCATCCCCGGAGTCGGAAGAGCGCGGTATCCGCTCGATCGCCGCAACCGTCACCGTGCTGCTGCACGTCGGTCTGTTCGCGCTGCTGCTGTGGAGCCGGGCGCCATCAATCGATCCTCCATTGATGGAACCGGCCGAGCGCACGCAACTGGTGATGCTGCCGCCACGTGCACCGGAGCAACCACTGGAGGAAGTGATTGCACCCACGCCCTCTGCCGCGGCTTCGGCGACGAAACAGAAGCCCGAACCGCCACGCCCAGTGCCGCCATCGCCACCGCGCGCCGCCGCCAATTGGATCGTTCCGCCGCCGACGCCGCCGCAGCCCGTGCAGCAGGCGCTTGCCCCGCAGCAACAGGAGGCCTCGATAGCGGCCGCCCCGGTCACGCCACCGCTGCCCACCGGCCCCAGCGTGGCCAACCCCGGCAAGGACAGTTGGGAAGGCCGGGTCATGGCCAAGCTTGAACGGCATCGCCGCTATCCCAATGCCGCCCGCGCGCGCCGCGAACAAGGCGTCGCCCACATCCGGGTCAGCCTCGCCCGTGATGGCTCGGTGCTGTCGTTGGCGTTGGAGCAGACCTCCGGTTCGGCCATGCTCGATCAGGCCGCATTGGATACCTTCCGCCGCGCCGCGCCATTGCCGGCGGTGCCTGAAGCACGCAAGGCACCGCTGGAGCTGTCGTTCCCGGTCGAGTTCTTCATGCGCTGAGGGCAAGGCAAACGACGCACTTGTAGGAGCGGCGTAAGCCGCGAAGCTGAAAGTCCAACAGCAAAAGCGCTACCCCTCCCCAACCCTCCCCTTGCCTGCGGCAAAGGGAGGGAGCAAAGCCCGGCAAACGCTTCACCTGTAGTGCCGACCCATGCTCGGCAAGGGCTTCACCGGTAACGCCTCAGCCGAACATGGCTCGGCTCTACACAAGTGACGCCCCTGCTGCATCAACTTGCGAAGAGCCCCCCCAGCCCTCCCCTTGCCTGCGGCAAAGGGAGGGAGCACAGCACAGGACTCCTCCCATCGTCCGTTCCAGCTCCCGGCGCTAGAATGGCCGCATGAACACGCTGACTTTCCGCCCCGCTACCGCCGCCGATATCCCGGCCCTGATCGACCTAGTCACCTCCGCCTACCGTGGCGACGCCTCCCGCGTTGGCTGGACCACCGAAGCCGACCTGCTGGATGGCCAGCGCATCGACGCCGCCGGTATCCAGGCGGATCTGGACCGCCCGCGCAGCGTCATCCTGGTCGTCGAACAAGGCGGCCAACTGCAGGCCTGCTGCCATATCGCCGATGAAAACGGCCACGGTTACTTCGGCATGTTCTCGGTCAGCCCCCGCGCCCAGGGCGGCGGCATCGGCAAGCAGTTGATGCAGCGCGCCGAACAGCACGCCGCCGAGCAGTGGCAGCTGCCCACCATGCAGATGACGGTGATCGATTGCCGCGATGAGCTGATCGCCTTCTACGAACGCCGCGGCTACGTGCGCACCGGCATCAAGAAGCCGTTCCCGTATGGCGACGAACGCTTCGGCATTCCCAAGCGCGACGACCTGCAGTTCGAGATCCTGGAAAAGCCGCTCGGGGCCGCCGCATGAGCGAGACCTGGACCTTCATCTGTGCCAGCGAAGAACTGCTGCCGGGCGAACTGAAGACCGGCTTCGACGAGGTCACCGGCTCACCGATCGTCGTGTTCAACCTGGACGGCGAACTGTATGCGTTGGAAGACCAGTGCACGCACGAGGAGTTCGAGCTGTCCTCCGGCACCTTGGACCCGGATGAAGGCAGCATCGAGTGCATCCTGCATGGCGCCCGTTTCGACATCCGCGACGGCCGCGCCCTGTGCGCACCGGCCTATACGGCGGTGCCCAAGTTCCCGGTCAAGCGCGAACACGGCGGCATCTGGTCGCGTGACGACCGCGACTGAGCTGGTCACCAACGGGGGCAACAAAGACGCGATCGCGTCCTCTCCAGGAAGCCGGGACAAAGCGCGGTATCTGCCCCCCTTCCCTCCAGAGCAGCCCAAGCCCGCATTGGCGTGATCCGACCTGACGGATAGCGGGCTGCGGCGTGGACAGCCGATTCATCCATCGCGGCCGCCCCGTCCCCGGAAGAACCGTACCCGGAAGATAGCTGAGGTATACCCAGTACCTAAGAATTGAAAACGCAAACAATTCTCAATAAGATGCGCATCTGTCGCGATAACGCGAAATTAACGGTCTGCGCTTTTCCCCATGTCCTCCCCATCCGCCAAGGCTCAACTGCTGACTGTCGCCACCGTGCGGCGGCGCCTGCCTTGGCTGATGCTGGTGTTCGGCATGTTGCTGGTCTGGGCCGTGGCGTTGCAGGCCAAGGCGGTGGTCACCGCCCCGCCGACAATGGAAGCGTTCGACCAGGTACTGGTTTCGCCTGAACCCGGTCATCCGCAGCACCCGCTGGAAATGGCCGCCATCAGCGAATCCGGCGGCGAGTCCTCCCGCCTGACCCGGCCGCGCCCGGCAGCCATGCTGTCCAGCCCGGTTCCACTGGTTCCGTTTACCCCCAGCCGCGTCTTCATGACTGCCGCCAGCGACACGCTGCTGCAGCACGCGGTTGAACGCGCCCAACGCTATCCGTTGGCGCCCTACCTGCTGCTCAATCCCGGCCACGCCCCGCCGCGCGCCCACGCCGCCTAAGCAGCATCAGGCGAACCTGCGCGTTCAGCGCGCGCCGCCTTCGATACCTTCGCTTTCCACTTCCGCCCGCGGCGCCATCGGCCCGCCAGGCCAACCTGTTCCTTTTCCCCCGGATATACCCATCCATGACCCATATCAAGACCCGCAAGTACGCCCCGCGCGCCACCATGCTCGCCACCGCCACTCTGGCTGCCGGCTTCTCGCCGCTGACCGCCTTTGCCGCCGAAGGCGACGCCGACTCTGCCAAGAACAAAGCCACCGATCTGGACAAGGTGCAGGTCCGCGGCAGCTGGTTCGCGCCGTCCTCACCCAAGTTCACCGCTGAACTGCTGGATACGCCGAAGTCGGTGTCCGTGGTCACCGAGAAGACCATCCAGGAAATCGGCGCAACCAACCTGGTCGACGCACTGCGCATGGTTCCGGGTATCACCTTCGGTGCCGGCGAAGGCGGCAACTCCACCGGCGATCGTCCGTTCCTGCGCGGCTTCGATGGCCAGAGCAACATGTTCGTCGATGGCCTGCGCGACGTTGGTACGCAGACCCGCGAAGTGTTCGACCTGGAGCAGCTGGAAGTGGTCAAGGGCCCGAGCTCGGCCTACGGTGGCCGTGATTCAGGCGGCGGCAGCATCAACCTGGTCAGCAAGACGCCGAAGCTGAAGAACGAAACCAGCGCCAGCATGGGCATCGGTACCGACAGCTATGCGCGCGGCACCGTCGATGCCAACTACGTGCTGGGCGATGGCATCGCCGCACGTTTGAACCTGCTCAAGCACGAATCTGACATCGCCGGCCGTGATGCCGCCAATGTCAGCCGCTGGGGTATCGCACCCTCCATCGCCTTCGGCCTGAACGGCCCGCTGCAGCTGATCGCCAGCCACTACCACCTGGAAACCGACGACCTGCCCGACGCAGGTGGCTTCCCGTACGGCGACCCGGCGACCAAGACCACCGTTGGCGCACCGCTGGTTCCGAACCGCAACAACTACTACGGTCTGATCGACCGTGACTTCCAGCGCACCCGTGCCGACATCAGCACCCTGGACGCCAGCTACTCGTTCGGTGAACACAAGCTGCGCAACATCGCGCGCCTGGGCAACACCAGCAATGACTACCTGTGGACCCAGCCGGATGACAGCAAGAACAACCCGAACCTGTATGGCACCCTGTGGCGTCGTACCAACAACCGCGCGATCGACACCAAGACCTTCGCCGACCAGCTGAGCCTGACCGGTGCATTCCAGACCGGTAGCCTGAAGCACAGCTACAGCGCCGGCGTTGAGTACAGCGAAGAAAAGAGCAGCAAGGGCAGCTACGTGATCGGCGGTGCCGGCACCAACAATCCGGTGGCTCCGACCAACACGCCCCAAGCCTGCAACCCGGCGTTGGGTACCGGTGCCGCCACCGGCTACAACTGCACCGATTTCTACAACCCGAACCCGAATGATCCGTGGTCGGCCACCCATCCGGTGACCCGCAGCAACAAGGCGCTGGATATCGAGCAGACCACCAAGACCAAGTCGGTGTATGCGTTCGATACCATCGAACTGAGCGAAAAATGGCTCGTCAACCTCGGCCTGCGCTGGGACGACTACGACACCGAGCAGGTCACCCCGGTCCTGAACAAGGCCCCGACCGTGCTGCGCAACAGCGACGGCTTCCTGAACTACCAGGCTGGCGTGGTATTCAAGCCAACCGCCAATGGCAGCATCTACCTGTCCTACGGCACCTCCTCGACCCCGCCGGGCATGGACAGCGGTGAAGGCAATGACTCGATCAGCGCCGCCATCCAGAACCTGAAGCCGCAGGAAACCAAGAACTTCGAAATCGGCAGCAAGTGGGACCTGTTCGACAAGCGCTTGAACCTGACCGCCGCCATCTTCCACACCGAGATGAGCAATGCGCGTGTCACCGTCGACTCCGGCGCTACCGAAAATGCCGGCAAGAAGGCGATCAATGGTCTTGAACTGGGCGTCAGCGGCCAGATCACCGACAGCTGGAACGTCTCCGGCGGCTACACCTACATGGACTCGGAGCTGAAGGACAACGGCTTTGTCTGCGGCGTCACCGTGCCGCGCGGCCAGCCTTGCCCGGCAGGCAAGTACATCGTCTCGCCGAACAACGGCAACATGTTCCCGAACACCCCGAAGCATGCCGCGACCTTGTGGACCACCTATGCACTGCCGTTCGGCCTGACCATCGGTGGTGGCGCCAGCTACGTCGACAAGCAGTACGGCGATGCGGCCAACACCAAGTGGATCCCGAGCTACACCCGTTGGGACGCCATGATCGGTTACGCCATCCAGGACAACATCAGCCTGCAGTTGAACGTGCAGAACCTGACCGACAAGATCTACTTCACCAAGGCCTATGCCTCGCACTACGCGAGCATCGCCCCGGGCCGCGCGGCCACCCTGGCGCTGAACGTCAAGTTCTGATCCAGGCATGACCAGCAACGGCGGCAGGTGCAAAACCTGCCTCCGTTGTGCTTTTCGTCGCTGCCGCGACAGGCGACGGCAATCCCCAGCAATGGCTACCATCAGCGATCAAACGCCGATCAACGCCGGTCACAGGCAAAACTGATGTCCAACTCCTTTCCAAGCGATGCCGCCGCACTGGCGCAGCAACTGCGGGACGACCCGCAAGGCACGTTCGCGCAGATCCGGGAGGCAGCACTGAGCGGCCAGCTGGATGCACAACTGCTGCTGGCCCAGCTCTACATCGAAGGCAAAGGCGTGACACGCGATGAACACGCCGCCCTGCTCTGGTACGAAACCGCCGCCAACAACGGCAGCGCACTGGCAATGAACATGCTGGGCCGCTGCCATGAGCTGGGCCAGGGCTGTGCACCTGACGCCACGCTGGCAGCGGTCTGGTATCGCAATGCCGCCGAAGCCGGTCTGGACTGGGGCATGTACAACCACGCCAACCTGCTCGCCACCGGCCGTGGCGTCGCGCAAGACCGGGCCAAGGCGCTGGCGCTGTATACGCAGGCCGCCCACATGGGCCATGCCAAATCAATGAACCTGCTGGCCCGGCATCTGGAAGACGGGCTGGATATCGAACGCGACCCACAAGCGGCACTGGCCTGGTATCAGCGTTCGGCCGAAGCCGGTGATTTCCGCGGCCAGGCCAACCTCGCCTCCATCCTGCTGCAGCAGGGCCAGATCGAGCAGGCCGTGCATTGGCTGCGGCTGGCACTTGCCAATGGCAGCCCAGCGTTCATGGCGCATATCGTGCCGGAACTGGCCGCTTCTCCCCATCCGCAGATCCGCGCACTGGTCGCCTGAGCCAGGCGCCGAGGAACTTCCATGCTGCTGCATATCCCCAACGTACTCAGCCCCGAACAAGTCGCCCTGTTCCGCCAGAAACTGGATGCGGCCGACTGGACCGACGGTCGCGAAACCGTGGGCCATCTCGGCACCCACGCCAAGCGCAACGAGCAGCTGCCGGAGAACTCCGCGCTGCGCCGCGAACTGGGCGAGACCGTGCTGCTGGCACTGGCCAGCAATCCCTCCTTCTTCAGCGCGGCGCTGCCGTTGAAGTACCTGCCGCCGCGCTTCAACCGCTACAGCGGCGGCGGCACCTACGGCTTCCATGTCGATGGCTCGGTGATGAACCTGGGCCAGGGCGAGCAGCTGCGCTCGGATGTGTCCTGCACCCTGTTCCTGTGCGAGCCGGAAGAGTACGAAGGCGGCGAGCTGATCATCGCCGACACCTATGGCGAGCACGAAGTGAAGCTGCCGGCCGGTGACCTGGTGGTGTACCCGTCCAGCAGCCTGCACAAAGTGCAGCCGGTAACACGCGGCGCGCGGCTGGCCTCGTTCTTCTGGGTGCAGAGCATGGTCCGCGACGATGCGCACCGGCGCCTGCTGTGGGAAATGGATACCTCCATCCAGCAGCTGACCCAGGATTGCCCGCAGCACCCTTCCTTGGTCAGTCTGACCGGGATCTATCACAACCTGCTGCGGCAATGGGCCGAGACCTGAACTCCTTCACCCCGGCCTCAACGCGAAGCGGCAACAAGACCGTAGCCCGGGTAAGCGCAGCGCACCCGGGGCGCTTGGCGGAAGCCTGAAAGACCGGGCAATTCGTACCCCCGTGTGCGCTGCGCTTACCCGGGCTACAGAACCTCGGCTATTGAAGCGCTGGCAGTACGACGATTGACATTCGTCATGTTGATAGCAATTCTCATTTGCAAAAGTTAACGAATCGTATCTACAATGCCGCACCGCGAACGCCGGCCCCTGTCGCCGCGTCCGCAATCCGGGGATACGAATGCAGCAACCACGGCGCCAGCACGCACAGCACAACGCCGTTTCCGGCGCTGTCAGCCTGCGTCCGCTGGCTTTGTGCATGCTGTTGCTGGTGTCGCTGCTGGCTGCCCTGTGCCAGAGCGGTACCCAGCTGTCCCGGCTCGGCCTGGCCCAGAGCGGTCATGCCTCGGCGCCGGCCGAAGAACGTCAGGGCGGCGAACGCCACCTGGAAGAAGAAAGCCCGGCCAAGCTGCGCCGGGTCGCACAGCTGCGCGCACCCCGCGCCGCCCTGCCCCTGCCAAGCGTCCAGCAGCTGCTGTCTGCAGCGGACGACTTCAGCCCCATCCGCACGGTCATCCCGGCATCCGCGCCGGTCATTGCCCATGCGCTGGCCAGTCCGCGCCAGCAACGCGGGCAGGCGCCACCGTTGAGCTGACGCTCCGCGCGTAGTCGTTTCCGCTTCCCCCCGCTCTTCTTCCCAGCTCGCCCCTGCACGCGTCCGCGCCTGCGGTGGTGGCGGCTGCAACCTGCATTCCTTGATCGAGGTATTCCCATGGCCCTGCGCCAGCGTCACCGTGTGTCCGTTTCCCGCCACCTGCTCAGCCTCGCCGTGCTCGGCGCCATCAGCGCCAGCGCCCATGCCAACGGCAGCGGCGCGCCAACCACGCTGGACAAGGTCGTCGTCACCGCCAGCGGCTTCGAGCAGAAGATCACCGATGCCCCGGCCAGCATCTCGGTCATCACCCAGGAAGAACTGGCCAAGCGCCCATACATCACCCTGCTCGATGCCGTGCGTGACCTGGAAGGCGTGGACGTGGGCGAAACCCGCGACAAGACCGGCCAGGGCAGCATCTCGATGCGCGGCATGGGCTCGGACTACACCCTGATCTTGATCAACGGCCGCCGCCAGAACAACCACGGCGACATCTACCCGAACAACTTCGGCGGCAACCAGTTCAACCACATCCCGCCGCTGGATGCGATCGAGCGCATCGAAGTGATCCGCGGCCCCGCCTCCACCCTGTACGGCGCAGATGCAATGGGCGGCGTGATCAATGTCATCACCAAGCGCACCCTGGACAGCTGGCACGGCTCGGCCACCCTGGCCGGCAGCTTTGAAACCGATGACCAGTTCGGCGACGACCGTACCGCCGACCTGTTCATCACCGGCCCGCTGCTGCCGGGCAAGCTCAACCTCAGCGCGCGCGCCAGCTGGTATGACCGCGATGCCTCAAATCCGACCTACTCCCCGGTGACCGATCCGGCCGGTGTCGAGCACACCCCTCCGTTGGGCTTTGGTGGTGGCGGCAAGACCGTGGACAACACCAACAAGGCCGGCGGCATCACCTTGTCGTGGACCCCGACCGAGGCGCAGACCATCACCCTGGACTACGACACCTCGCGTCAGGAATACGACAATTCGATCAAGATCAACGACAGTGGTGTTGAGGAGTATCCGGTCGGTACGGTCGACAACATCAACAGCATCTGGCGTAGCAGCAATTTCTGCCGCAACGGCGTTGGCAACACTGCCGACCGCTGCAGCGCCAGTGGTGGCACCTGGGCACGGCGCGCCGATCCGCGCGTTGGCTATAGCGCGAATCAGGAGTTTACGCGCGACGCCTGGGCGCTGACCCACGAAGGCAAGTGGGGCTTCGGCAACAGCTTCGTCTCGCTGGCGCATGTGGCTACCAACAATGACGGCCGCACCATGCCGTTCACCGTTGCCGAGCGCGAGCACCTGCTGCAGATGATCGACGGCACCGGTGCCTACGCCGGCATGAGTCTGGCCGATCGTCGTGCGCTGGCCGCTTCCACCTTCCTGCCGCGGCCCAAGCGCGTACTGGAAAGCGCGCAGTACACCTTCGACGCCAAGGTCGACATGCCGTTCCAGGCTGCCGGCGAACACGTTGCGGTGTTCGGCACCCAGGTGATCCGTGGCGAACTGACCGACGGCGTATTCGGTACCGAAGCCGGCGATCCGGGCCGCAAGCAGGAACACAACATGTACTCGCTGTTCGCCGAGGACACCTGGACCGTGATCGAGCCGCTGGCCATCACCTACGGCCTGCGCTTCGACGACCATGAAGTGTTCGGCGACCACCTGAGCCCGCGCCTGTACGGCGTGTACACCGTCAATCCGCAGTGGACGGTCAAGGGCGGTGTCAGCACCGGCTTCAAGACCCCCAAGACCACCCAGCTGTATGACGGCGTCACCGGCTTTGGCGGCCAGGGCACCTCGCCGATGTTCGGCAACCCGGACCTGAAGCCTGAGACCAGCACCAGCACCGAACTGGCGGTGTACTGGCAGCACCCGGATGGCCATAACTTCAACGCCACCCTGTTCCACAACAAGTTCGACGACAAGATATCCACCACCCAACCCTGCGGCGCCGGCCTGACCCTGGCCTGCACCAGCACCGGCGAGTACGCCGATCTGGGCTATGCGACCAGCACCAAGACGGTGAACATCGACGAAGTAGTGATCCAAGGTGCGGAAGTGGCCGGCCGCTGGGAGATCAGCGACCGCTTCGGCCTGCGCGCCAACTACACCTATACCGACAGCGAGCAGAAGAGCGGCGCACAGAAGGGCCTGCCGCTGGGCAACAGTGCCAAACACATGGCCAATGCCACCTTCGACTGGCAGGTAAGCGACCGCTTCAGCCTGTTCGTGAGCAGCGAAGCCCGCTCCAAGCGCTTCAGCGGTGTCAGCGCGGTGACCCGCGAAGAGCTCTACTTCAAGGACTACACCGTATTCCATCTGGGCGCATCGTTCCAGGCGACCCAGTGGATGAAGATCAACGCCCGCATCAACAACCTGCTGGACCGCGACTTCACCACGTACCAGGCCACCTTCACCGACCTCGACGGTGACGATGCCTACGCCGACAACACCAATGAAGTACTGTTCAAGGACGACTACAACAACAAGGACAAGGCACGCAGCTTCTGGCTGAGCGTGAACCTGAGCTTCTAACGGTTGCGCCCCTCCCTTGTGCGCAGCACAGGGGAGGGTTGCGGAGGGGTAGCTCCCAGCTTCTGCTTCCCCGTGTCAACGCAGCACGTCCTCAAGCGTTACCAGCACTAGCAGAACCGCCCCCTCCCTTTCACGCAGTAAAGGGAAGGGCTGGGGAGGGGTAGCTTTTGATCTTGCTTCTGACTTGAAGCAAAGAACCCAAGCAACAGCCAGATCAAAAGCTACCCCTCCCCGGCCCTCCCCTTGCCTACGGCAAAGGGAGGGGGCGAAGCACCTTTACAAATTGCGAATCATTCTCATTAGTGCTCTAATCGTCGTCCTTTCATAATCCCGATTCCCGTGTCCGCAGACCGCAGCACCGCCACCACCGTGCAACAACAGGCCAGCCGTGGTTTCTGGTTGCGCACCCTGCATCAGTGGCACTGGATCAGCTCGGCGGTCTGCCTGATCGGCATGCTGTTGTTCTCCCTGACCGGCATCACCTTGAACCACGCGTCCAAGATCGAAGCCAAGCCGCAGGTGCAGAACCAGCAACTGGAGCTGCCCGCCCCGGTGCTCAAGGCCCTGGGTGATCGCGAAGACGGCAATGCGCCGCTGCCAGCGCGCGTCGCCGACTGGTTGTCCAATCGTCTGGAAGTGTCGATCGGCAGCCGCGAGGCCGAGTGGTCGCCGGAAGAAATCTACCTGTCCATGCCTGGCCCCGGCAGTGATGCCTGGTTGAGCATCGACCGCGAAACCGGCGCGGTGGAGTTCGAAAAGACTCGCCGCGGCTGGGTTTCCTACTTCAATGACCTGCACAAGGGCCGCAATGCGGGCCCGGGCTGGGGCTGGTTCCTCGACGTGTTCGCGGTGGCCTGCCTGGTGTTCTGCATCACTGGCCTGTTCCTGTTGCACCTGCATGCGCGGCAGCGGCGCATGACCTGGCCGCTGGTCGGCCTGGGCCTGCTGATCCCGCTGCTGATCGCCCTGCTCCTCATCCATTGACCGTCTTTCTCTCCGGAGTCGCACCATGCGCGTCACCCTGACCATCGCCCTGAGTGGCCTGATCGCCACTGCTCCTGCCGCCTACGCCGCCAGCCTCGACGTCAACGTCGAAGTGCCCAAGCTCAACGTGGCCGAATACCACCGCCCCTATGTCGCGGTGTGGATCGAAGGTGCCGACCAGCAGGTCGCCGCCAACCTGTCGGTCTGGTACCAGCTCCGGGACACCGCCGAAGGCCATGGCACCAAGTGGTTGCCGGACCTGCGCCAGTGGTGGCGCAAGAGCGGCCGTACCCTGCAGGTGCCGGTCGATGGCGTGACCGGCCCGACCCGCCCGGTCGGCAAGCACCAGCTCAGCTTCAGCGACCGCCAGCCGCAGCTGCGCGCCCTGCCCGCCGGCCAGTACTCGCTGGTGGTGGAAGCCGCGCGCGAAGTCGGTGGCCGCGAACTGGTCAAGATTCCCTTCACCTGGCCGGCCCGTGCGGCGCAGAACGGCAGTGCCCAAGGCACCTCCGAACTCGGCGCCGTCACCCTTGCCGTCAAGCCCTGATCCCCATTACCAACGGAGCCAACCGATGAAGCGTTCCCTCCTGCTTGCTGCCACCATCGCCGCCGTGCTGCCCTTCTCCGCCGCCGCCCACAAGGCCTGGCTGCAGCCGTCGCAGACCGTGATTGCCGGTACCAACCCGTGGATCACCGTGGACGCCGCCGTGTCCAACGACCTGTTCTACTTCAACCATGTGCCGCTGCGCCTGGACAACCTGGTGATCACCGCACCGGACGGCAGCACCGTGCAGCCGCAGAATGCCGCCACCGGCAAGTACCGCAGCGTGTTCGACGTCGAACTGACCCAGCAGGGCACCTACCGCCTGGCCACCGTCAATGCCGGGCTGTCGGCCAACTGGCAGGAAGACGGCAAGCCCAAGCGCTGGCGCGGTAACGCTGCCACCTTCGCCACCGAAGTACCGAAGGACGCCACGGACCTGAAGGTCTCCGAGACCGCCGGCCGTATCGAAACCTTCGTCACCAACGGCAAGCCGAACGACACCGCGCTGCAGCCGACCGGCAAGGGCATGGAACTGGTTGCCCTGGGCCACCCGAACGACCTGTTCGCCGGTGAGCAGGCCAAGTTCAAGCTGCTGGTCGATGGCAAGCCGCACGCTGGGCTGGAAGTCGAGATCACCCGTGGCGGCACCCGTTACCGCAACGCCCAGGAAGAGATCAAGGTCACCACCGACGCCAACGGCGAGTTCTCGGTGACCTGGCCGCAGGCTGGCATGTACTGGCTGGAAACCGGCACCGAGGACAACAAGACCTCGATCCCGCAGGCCAGCGTCCGCCGCCTGAGCTACGTAGGCACGCTGGAAGTGCTGCCGCAGTAAGGCTCTAAAAGCCCCTCTCCCGCCGGGAGAGGGGTTGGGGTGAGGGCAAGGCGAAGCCGGGCTCCTGAAGCCGCGGCAGACCCACAAAAGCAAAAGCTCCCCTCATCCGCCCCTTCGGGGCACCTTCTCCCGCCTGCGGGAGAAGGGACCAACTGCACCCAGACAGTTTCCGATACCGATGTCTTCCAACTCCGACATCGCCGCCCTTGGCGGCCACACCATGGGCACCAGCTGGAGCGTCAAGCTGGTGGCTGCACGCAGCCGTGACCTGCATCCGCTGCATGCCGGCATCCAGGCCGAGCTCGATCGCGTGGTCGCGCAGATGAGCACCTGGGAATCGGATTCGGACATCAGCCGCTACAACCGTGCCGCCGCCAACAGCTGGCATGCACTGCCCGATGATTTCTGGACCGTGCTCAGTACTGCGCACGACATCGCCGAACGCAGCGCTGGCGCCTTCGATCCCAGCATCGGGCCCTTGGTCGCGCTGTGGGGCTTTGGCGCCGATGCGGGCGCGCAGGCGGTGCCTGATCCGGCGCGCCTGGCCGAGGTTGCAGCAGGCTGCGGCTGGAACAAACTGCAGTTGGATCCGCAGGCACAGAGCGCGCTGCAACCCGGCGGCCTGCAGCTGGACCTGTCGGCCATCGCCAAGGGCTACGGCGTGGATCTGGTCAGCGCCTGGCTGCGCCGTATCGGCATCAGCGCCGCGCTGGTCGAAGTCGGCGGCGAACTGCATGGCTATGGTTTGAAGCCGGACGGCCAGCCCTGGCGCGTGCTGGTCGAATCCGCACCGGAAGAAGACGCCGGCGCAGAGTATCCGCCACGCGTGCTGGCGCTCGATGATCTGGCGGTTGCCACCTCCGGCGACCGCTGGCACCAGTTCGAACGCGATGGCGTTTCCTACAGCCACACCCTGGACCCACGCAGCCATGCGCCGGTCAGCAGGGCCGCTGCAGCGGTCACCGTGATCGCCCGTGAGGCCATGCACGCCGATGCCTGGGCAACCGCACTCACCGTGATGGGCGCCGATGAAGGCCTGGCCTTCGCCAACCAACATGATCTGGCTGCGCGTTTCATCACCCGCGCCGATACTGGGCTTGTGGAAACCATGACCCCCGCCTTCCAGCGTTACCTGGACGCCAGCACGCAATGAATCCCAATCGTTCCACGCGTGCACTGCTCGGCAATCTCGCCGTTGGCCTGGGCCTGCTGCTGATCGCGCTGTTGCTGTTGCGCTTGCATCTTGGCGAACGCTGGTGGCCGGCGGCGCCATTGGCACCACAGTGGTGGATGGCGGTGGCAGCGTTGGCGATCTATGCGGCGGCCTGCTTCGCGCTGTGGTGGTGTACCCGCCAACGCGATGACGATGGCGGTGACAGCAAGGAGCCACCGATCCTGGTCGCCTGGTCCAGCCAGACTGGCTTTGCCCAACAACTGGCACAGCGCACCGCCGCGCATCTGCGCGCAGCCGGTCACAAGATCCGACTGCGCGCCATCGACCAGGTCGATGCTGCCCTGCTCTGCAACAGCCGCCAGGCCTTGTTCATCGCCGCCACCACCGGCGAAGGCGATCCGCCGGACCACGCTCTCGCCTTCCTCAGCCGGGTAATGCCGCAGCCCTTGAAGCTTCCGCAGCTGCAGTACGCCGTGCTGGCGCTCGGCGACAAGACCTATGAGCACTACTGCGCATTCGGCCATCAGCTCGATGAGTGGCTGCGCACGCATGGCGCACAGCCGCTGTTCGATACAGTGGAAGTGGACAACGCCGATGCTGACGCGCTGCGCCATTGGCAGCAGCTGCTTGGCCAGCTTGGCGGCGAAGCCGCCAACGCAACAGACTGGAGTGCACCGGCCTATCAATCATGGCTGCTGCGCAGGCGCGACGTGCTGAATCCCGACAGCGTTGGCGGCAAGGTATTCCACCTGCAGCTGCAGCCCGCGGACGGAAAGCTGCAGACCTGGCAGGCCGGCGACATCGCCGAAATCGGCCCGCGTCAGTCCGCCGCTGCGGTGACGCAGTGGCTGCAGGCAAACAGTTTCGACGCTGCAACCGTACTGGCTGACGGCCGCACGCTGGGGGACGCCCTGGCCCGCTCCTATCTGCCCGACAGCGCCGATAGCCGCGACGCCAATGCCCTTGCCGCCAGCCTCAAACCACTGCCGCACCGCGAATACTCAATTGCCTCGATGCCAGGCGAAGGCAGCCTGCAACTGATGTTGCGCCGGCAACTGCGCCCGGACGGCACGCCCGGCCTGGCCAGCGGTTGGCTATGCGATTACACCGCTATCGGCGACAGCATTGATCTGCGCCTGCGCAGCAACAGCAACTTCCATCCGCCGGGCAATGACGCACCACTGATCCTGATCGGCAACGGCACCGGCATCGCCGGCCTGCGTGCACATCTGCGTGCACGCATCGATGCCGGCGCGCGACGCAACTGGCTGCTGTTCGGCGAACGCAATGCGGCCCACGATTTCCATTTCGGTGAAGAGCTGCAGCAATGGCAGCGCGAGGGCGGAATCGAACGACTGGATACAGTGTTCAGTCGCGATGACGGCGACTTCCGTTACGTGCAGGACGCACTGGCCGCGCATAGCGACGTGCTACGGCAATGGCTGGATGACGGCGCCACCATCCTGGTCTGCGGCAGCCTGCAAGGCATGGCCCCGGCGGTCGACAAGGTCATCATCGACACGATTGGCGAAGATGCGCATCAAGCATTGCGCATAGCCGGCCGCTACCGCCGCGACGTGTACTGACCGTCGGCCATAAAGCCCCACCTGTAGTGGGGGGGGGGGGGGGGGGGGGGGGGGGGGGCGGGGGGGGGGGCGCGGGGGGGGGGGGGGGGCGGCGGGGGGACCGGGG
>NZ_JBSPUF010000008.1:161970-231348 GCF_056861425.1 Stenotrophomonas sp. 21LCFQ19
ACCCCCCCCCCCGGGGCTGCCGCGCCCCCGCGGCCCCCCGCCCTCCCCCCCCCCCCCCCCCCCCGCGCCGGCCCCCCCACTACAGGTGAAGCTTTGCACCGCTGGTTCTTTGGCTTCGCGGCTTACGCCGATCCTACAGCAGCCGGGGCCACCTTTATCGCCAGCAGCTCACCGCCGCCGCTGAGCGTGTAGCGCTGCCGCTCCCCCGCCCCCAACCAGGCGGTATCGCCCGCCGACATTGCCGGCAGCACACCACCCTCGAATTCGGCCTGCCCAGCCAATAGATGGATCGCCCACGCGGCCTGCGGCTCGGTGAAGAACAGCATGTTGCCAACCAAGGGGCGATGCAGCAGCTCGGCTTGCAGCGCCTCACGCCGCCACATCAGGTTGAAATCCTGGGTCACGCCATCGACCAGTTCACCCACCAACTCCGCCTCGCCAGCGAAGCGCAGGCGCTGATACGGCGGCAGCAGGGTTTCGCAACGGCCATCGGCAAAGCGCAGGCGCAGGCCTTCGCCCTGCAGCAGCACCAGCTCACGTTCGACACCGGGGAAGGCGGAGAAGGCCGCATCCTGTTCGATCTCGGCGATCGACAAACGCAGCTGCCAATCACCCTGCTCCGGCAGACGCAGGATCTCGCGCGTCCAGCCCAGACCATTGCGCCAGCGCTCGAGCTGGTAGAGGGCGGACGGGATGACGCGGGAAGGAGAGTTCAGTGTATGCATCCGGCAATGATGCCATCAGCGCGCGGATGGCTGCTTCTTTTGTGGGAGTGGCGTGAGCCGCGAAGCCACAGAGCCAACAGCGCAGAGCAACAACAACCCCTCCCCAACCCTCCCCTTGCCTTCGGCAAATGGAGGGGGCTCAAAGCAACCCCTCCCCAACCCTCCCCTTTGCTGCGCAAAAGGGAGGGAGTAGAAGCACTTACTTCGGCATCGCCAGGTTCTCCGCCGTCAGCGGCTTGCCCGCACGCGGGATGGTCGCGATCACCGCATCGGCCGGCAAGGCCGTGCCCTTGTCCAGACGCGCCTGCACCCGATCCAGCGCCTCGTACACGTACGGCAACAACGGCAGGTAACGCGAGCCGTAATCCGGCAGGCCGAGGAAACCATCAAAGTGCTGCACGTTCTGCACCTTCCAATAGCTCACCTCACGCCCGGCAGCCTTCGCTGCATCCGCATACGGCGCGCTGCTGAAAGCCGGCGGAATCAGACCATCGTCAGCACCGTGCACCACCATCACCGGCAGACCCTTGCGCGGCAATCCAGCGTGGGTAGCCTGGATACCGGCCTGCACATGCCTGGCGTCTTCGCCCTGCCCGTCCCACAGTCCACGCAGGCACTTCAGGCCGGCATAGGTCAGGTCGGGCAAGGCGACCTTGCTGTCGAGCAGGCCAACACCTGCGCCCGGCGGAATACCGCTGCCATCGGAGATCCACGCCGCACGTTCGACGGCGGTCGCGGCGCGCGGCGAGAAGTCCGGGTTCTGTGCCGCAAAGTTGAAACCGCAGGGGTGCTCGCCCACGCCATAACGGCCGTAAGCCGAGGCATAGGTCGCGGCGATCGCACGCCACAGATCGAAGCCGGTGGACAAGGCACCCGCACGCAGCGATGCGTCGGTCCAGCCCTTGCTCAGCATCAGGTCGTAAGCCGATTTGGCCTGCGCAGCCGGAGTCGCGCCGCTGATAACACCTTCCGCCGCCAGCGTCGCGCAGCGCAATGCGGCACTGGCCTGCAGCGCAGCCGTCATTGGCGGCTGCGGCAGGTTGCTCATATGCAGCTGCGCACACGGCATCAACAGCGCCGCTTCGGTGCTGTAGTCGTACAGCGCGCGTGCGCCCGGGCCGCTGGAGTAGATGCTGGGCTCGCCCGCCACCACGGCGTCCAGCCAATCGCCTTCCAACTCGGCCGCACGCAGCACCGCACCGCCACCGTTGGAAATGCCAACGGCGATGATGCGGGTGTTCTCAAACGTGAAAGGCGCAGCCTGCGGATAGGCTTCTGCCAACGCCAGCAATGCGAACTCGGCGGCCTGCTTTACGTGGCGGCCCCAATCGGCCTCCGGGTTGTCCTTGGAGTGCGCATGCTTGAACGCCACGCCCGAGGCGTTGATCGGCGCATCCGGCACGAAGGCAAGGTCGCTCACTTCACCCAAGGCACCGACCGTGCCATTGGCACGCACGCCAGCCTGCGCGTTCAGATCGTAATAATCGCTGCCCGCGCCCTTGTCGGTATAGACCACGGCACAGCCCTTGGGCAGGCCCCAGGCAGCGGCAACCGAGACGGCGCCATAGATGCCGCGCGAGCCCGACGCCGGTGCGACCAGCACGCAGCGCTTGCCGGTATCGAAGTTGTCCGGAATCTGCGCCAGCACGCGGTGCGGCTGCTTGGCACCGGGCAGGCGCGCGAACGCCGAATACTCCCGGCCGGGCACGCTCTGCAGGCTGCCGAACAATTCGCCGTAGCCACCGCCGGGAGCGAGGTCGGCAATACCGCGCCAGCTGCCCCACATCGCCCGGCGGCGCAGCTCATCGACGGTCGGCGCACTGGCGTCGGCGAATGCCGGCGGCGCCATGCTGCGCAGGCCGGCCAGGCCGAGCCCGGCGGTAAGCAGGTCGTCACTGCCGCGGTGTTCGCTGCGGAGTTCGTTGCTGAACATGGAAGGCTCCACGGACTTGGATGCTGGGCCGCTGGCACAGGAGGCCAGGCTCAGTCCGACGAATAGGCCGCAGGCGGCGCGCAGTAGGGATTGGCTCATGGACGCACCCTAGCAGAGCCGCAGTACCCGGCTCATCGTACTTAAGTACCACACGCTTTTAGCGCCACGGCTGCTAGGTTTCCACCATCCCCCAAAGCAACAATCGGAGTTCCCCATGGACCGCTTCCTGCAAGGCCGCACCGCACTGGTGACCGGCAGTACCTCCGGCATCGGCCTGGCCATCGCCCAAGCCCTGGCCAGCGCCGGTGCGCGCGTGGCCATCAATGGCCTCGGCAGCGCCGAGCAGATCGAGGCGGCGCTGAAGAGCGTCACCGATACCGGCACCGAATCACAACACTTCGATGCCGACCTGCGCAAGCCCGACCAGATCGCGCACATGCTCGAAGCCGTGCAGGCCTGGGGCAACATCGACATCCTGGTGAACTGCGCCGGCATCCAGCACGCCGCACCGCTGGCCGAACAGCCGCCACAGAAGTGGGACGACATCATCGCCATCAACCTCAGCGCGGCCTTCCACACCATGCAGCAGGCGCTGCCTGGCATGGCCGAGCGCGGCTATGGCCGGGTGGTCAACATCGCCTCGGTGCACGGCCTGGTCGCCTCCAAAAACAAGGCTCCTTATGTGGCCAGCAAGTTCGGCATCGTCGGCCTGAGCAAGGTCGCCGCGTTGGAATATGCCGCTGCTGGCAGCCGTGACAGCGGTGGCGTCACCGTCAACTGCGTGTGCCCGGGCTGGGTGGAAACCCCGTTGATCGAGCCGCAGATCCAGGCCCACCGCAATGGCGGCAGCCGCGACGACGGCGTGCGCGCCCTGCTGGAAGAAAAGCAGCCAAGCCTGCGCATGTCGCTGCCGGAAGACATCGGCGCAATGGTGGTGTGGCTGTGCCGCCGCGAGGCGCACAACCTGACCGGCGCGGCGATGCCGATGGACGGCGGCTGGACCGCGCAGTAAGTCTGGAAATGCAGGAGGAAGCGGGCAATGGCTGAAATCCACGGCATACTGCCCCGGGCGCATGCTGCCGAGCAGCCGGCACCCGCTTCCTTCCATCCTGTTAGCACCGCCATGCCCAGCCTGTTGATTGCCGACGACCATCCCCTGTTCCGTGCCGCCCTGCGGCAGGCTGCCAGCGAGGCGGTCAGCGATCTATCGGTGCGCGAGGCCGAATCACTGGAAGGCGTGCTGGCCGCACTGGATGCTGCGCCGGATACCGACCTGATCCTGCTCGACCTGCACATGCCGGGCAATCATGGTCTGGCCGGGCTGGCCGCGATCCGTGCCCAGCATCCTGGCGTGGCGGTGATCGTGGTGTCGGCCAATGACGATCCGCGCGTGGTGCGGCGTGCGCTTGATCATGGCGCTGCGGGCTACCTGCCCAAGAGTTCCGGCTTGAACGAGCTGCGCGAGGCGATCCGCTGCGTGATGGCCTGCGAGCAATGGTTGCCGGCCGCGCTGCGCGCCTCGGTTTCGCGCGCGCAATCGTCCACGCATGACAGCGAACTGGCAGCGCGGCTGGCAAGCCTGTCACCGCAGCAGTTCCGCGTATTGGCGCTGGTCGCCGAAGGCCTGCTCAACAAGCAGATTGCCGACCGCCTTGATGTGCAGGAACGCACGGTCAAGGCGCATCTGTCCGCCATCTTCGAGCGGCTGGGCGTGCGCAACCGCACCCAGGCCAGCGTGGTGTTGCGTGAGCTGGAATTGAGCGACCCGGCGCGGCAGGCGCTGTAGTCAAGGCTTCTGATTCTTGTGGGAGCGGCGTAAGCCGCGAAGCTATCGAACTGGCCGCCCGCGGCCGGACCAACCCCACGCATTCCTGATTGCAATTATTCCGACGTCGGAACCGATGTCAGCTTCGCGGCTGACACCGCTCCCACATTGCTTCTGTTGGTCAACTTGTGCAGCAACATACCTGCCACCATCGCCGGCACAAACCATAACGCCTCCGGTGACAACACACCCAGGCCAACCAGCGCCGGGCCCGGGCAATAGCCAGCCAATCCCCAGCCAATACCAAACAAACCCGCACCGATCAGCAACGGCCGATCGATGCTGCGCAGATCCGATATCTGGAAGCGTTCGGCAAACACCGGCGCAGGACGCCGCAGGACAAAGCGAAACAACAGCATCGTCGTCCCAACCGCGCCGCCAAGCACAAACAGCAGCGCCGGATTGAAGTCACCAAACACATCCAGAAAACCCAGGATGCGCTGCGGATTGGTCATGCCTGACACCGCCAAGCCGAGACCGAACAGCGCACCGGAAACCAATGCAGCCAAGCTGATGCGTGACGTACTCATGCCAGGTGCCTCACGACATAGGTAGTTGCTATCGCAGTTGCCATGAAGGTCAACACCGCGGCAAACGAACGCATCGACAAGCGCCCCAGACCGCAGACACCGTGGCCGCTGGTACAGCCGTTGCCCATGCGCGTACCGAAACCTACCAACACACCGGCCATCACCAGCAACAACGGCGAGAATCCCTGTCGTGGCGAATACGCACCCGGCACCAGCCACAGATACGCGGCGCCGGCGCCGATCAGGCCAACCAGGAAAGCCACGCGCCAAGCCAGCTCGCCGCTGCGCGGCATCAGCACACCACCAAGAATGCCGCTGATGCCGGCGATACGCCCTGTCAGCCACAACAGCAAGGTGGCAGCGATACCAATCAGCACGCCACCGGCCAGCGCCATCATCCAGCTGTTCATTGCGGCTTTCCGATCTGATCCAACGGCAAGCGTAGATAGCGCACACCATGGGCATCCGCTTCCGGCAGGCGACCACCACGGATGTTCACCTGCAACGCAGGCAGGATCAGCTTCGGCACCGGCAGGGTCGCATCACGCTGCTGGCGCATCTGCACGAAGGCTGCCTCGTCGGTGCCTCCCTTCAGATGCACGTTGTTCTGCCGTTGCTCATCGATCGTGGTCTGCGCCTGCGCCTCGCGCCGGTTGCCCGGATAGTCGTGGCACAGGCAGATGCGGGTATCGGCAGGCAACGACAGGATGCGCTGGATCGAAGCGTACAGGCGACGCGCGTCGCCGCCGGGAAAGTCACAGCGCGCGGTACCGGTGTCGCTTGCAAACACCGTGTCGCCGACGAACGCGGCATCACCGATCACATAGGTCAGGCTGTCATCGGTATGCCCCGGCGTAGCGATCACCCGCGCGCTCAACGCTCCAACGTTGAAGGTATCGCCGTCGTCGAACAGCCGGTCGAACTGGCTGCCGTCGGCGATGAACTCATCGCCCAGGCCAAACACCGTCTTGAAATGCTGCTGCACCTGCACGATGCCGCGACCGATGGCCACCGGCGCCTGCAGCTGATCAGCAAGATAGCCGGCGGCACTGAGATGATCGGCGTGTGCATGGGTTTCCAGAATCCACGCCACCGTCAGCAGCTTGCCGCGCACGAACTCCAGCAGCACATCGGCCGAAGCGGTGCTGATGCGTGCACCGGCGGGCTCGTAATCCAGCACCGGATCGATGATGACGGCCATGCCGCCGACCTGGTCATAGGCCACGTAACTGAAGGTACCAGTGTCCTTGTCGTAGAACGGTTCGACCAGGGTTGATGAAGGCTGCGGCTGGCTCATGGGGTGCCTCGCTTTTAATTTAGCTTTTTCTAAACTAGGCTAGTACCTTCCAAAGTACAAGCCCGAACCTCAACGCTCATGATGCGCGCTTCAGACATGGATATGGAGCAGATGCAGCTGCACGCCGAGCAGGCGGCGCAGCTGCTGAAGTCGCTGGCCCATCCGGCCCGCCTGCGCGTGCTGTGCCGTCTGGTGGAAGGTGAAGCCTCGGTGGGCGAATTGCAGGCGCAGGTTGGCCTGTCGATGTCTGCACTGTCACAGCATTTGGCGGTAATGCGAGAAGCGGCGCTGGTCAGTACCCGCCGTGAAGCCCAGACCATCTACTACACGCTGGCTGACAGCCCGGCGCTGGGCGTGATGCAGGCATTGCATGCGGCGTATTGCGGAAATACCGAGATCCGGAGTTCCTGACCACCCAATTCGCCGAACTCCGTAGCCCGGGTAAGCGCAGCGCACCCGGGGCTCCATGCGGAAAGCCCCGGGTGCGCTGCGCTTACCCGGGCTACCAACTCCGACCGATAGCACTGTCCCTATTCCCTGCCACCGGTCCCGGGCCGCAACGCATCCGCCGCCAACAGTCGATCCAGGATCGACTTCAACGCCAATGGCCGCACAGGCTTGTGCAGTAAGGTCAGCCCCTGTTCCAACACTTCGCGCCGCGTCGCAAGGCTGTCATCGGCACTGAGGATCAACGTAGGTCGCGCGCCAAAGCGTTCGCCCAACCGCAGCTGCAATGCAGTGCCGGTATCGCCATCGTCCAGGTTGTAGTCGAACAACCACAGACTCGCAGGCATCTGCTGCAATGCCGCCACCGCCTGCGCTTCGCCCGAGGCCTCGGCCACCTCATAGCCCCAACCGCGTAGCAGCCCGGCCAATCCCTGCAGGGCGGCAGGATCGTTATCAACCACCAGTACCGGCACGCCGCCCGAGGTTGCCGCAGTGCGTGCACGCGGCTGGTTCGCTATCTGCGGCGAGCTCACGCGTTTCAACGACACCGAGAAGACCGTGCCCTGCCCTTTCTCGCTGCGCAGGCGCAGCGGTGCATGCAGCAGACCGGCAATACGGTCTGCGATCGCCAGGCCGAGGCCAAGTCCCTGCCCACTGCTGTCCTCGCCGCGCCGGAACTCCTCGAATATTCGCTGCTGTTCTTCCTTGGCAATACCCGGGCCGGTGTCGTGCACCTCAACCCGCAGGCGCTCGCCATCACGGCGTACGCCCAATAGCACGCCGCCCTGGCTTGTGTAGCGCACCGCATTGGCCAGGAAGTTCTGCAGCACCCGTCGCAGCAGCTGCGGATCACTGTTCACCCAGGCAACCGTGGGCACATAGTGAAACGCCAGTCCGCGCGCAGTGGCCAGTGCGCGGAACTCCGAGACCAAGGGGTCCAGCACTTCAGCCAGCGGCAGGTCACGCGGCTGCGGCACCAGCCCACCGGCTTCCAGCCGCGACATGTCGAACAGGCCGGTCAATAGATCGGTGGTCGAATCCAGGGCGCCACGGATCTGCACCACCGCCTGTTGCTGCTGGCTGGACTCCACCTGTTGCGCCAGCGTATCGGTGAACAGATGCGCAGCGTGCAGCGGCTGCAGCAGGTCATGTCCCACCGCGGCCAGAAAGCGGCTCTTGGCATCGTTTGCCCGCTCGGCCTCACGCTTGGCCGATTCCAGCAACGCGGTACGTTCGCCAACGCGCTGCTCCAGCGTCTCGTTGCTGCGCTTGAGTTCGCGCTCGCTACGGCGGAATTCGGTGACGTCGGTGAAGGTGGCGACGAAGCCACCGCCCGGCATCGGATTGCCACGAATCTCGACGATGCTGCCGTCGGGAAACACGCGCTCGGTCAGGTGTGGCGTGCCTGCGCGCATGAATGCCAGACGCCGGTCCACCGCACGCTCATCGCCACCGCGCGCCGGCATCGCCTGCAGCGCCCAGCGGGTCAGGTCCATGATCGGCCTCCCGACCTGCAGCAACTCATCGGGGAAGCCGAACATGCGCGCATAAGGGCGGTTCCACGCCACCAGACGCTGTTCGCGATCGATCACGCTGATGCCCTGGCTCATGTTCTGCAACGCGGCCTGCAGCACCTGCTGGCTGAAACGCAGATCCTGCGAGGCCTCACTGACGATGGCTGCCACGGTCGCCAGCTCATTCCCTTCGCGGCGTGCGGCATCCAGCAATAGGCGCGCAGAGGCGGCACCGAGCACCGCCGACAACTCGCGCTCGATGCTGGCCTCGATCGACGCTGGCACCGCACCGCTGCGCGGCGCGTCTGCCAACAGCTGTTGCACGCGCTCGTCGGGCAGGAAGCGGCGCCCCGCATTGCGCAAGGTATCGGCATCCAGGTTGCGGCTGATGCGATCGGGCGTATCGCGACGCCATGCCATCGCCAGCAAGGTCACCGCAGTGCCAACGAAAAGACTCGCTCCCACTGCCCGGCCCAACGGCGTCCAGCCGGTCAGGCCAAACAGGCCTTGCGGGGCAAGCCACTGCCATCCGAACGGCCCCTGCTGCAGCCACATCGGTGTACGCCCGCCGCTTTCCAGCAGCGATGGCAGCAACAGTACCCAGGCCCAGGTCGCAAAGCTGGCGACCACACCGGCAATGGCGGCACGTGGTGGCGTCTGCGGACGCCAGATGGCGAACGCCAGCACCGGCACCAGCGTCGCCATCGCCGAGAACGACACCGCACCGATATCGGCCAGCACATTACCACCGCCAATCAGGCGGCTATAGCCCCAGGCCAGCAACATGATCACGCAGATGCCTGCGCGTCGCAGCCACACCAGTTCGCGCCGATGATCACCACCGCCAGCGCGCGCCCACGCGCTGCGCACCAGACCTGGCGCAAACCAATGATTGCCGATCATCAGGCTCAGCGTGAGCGTACTGACCACCACCATGCCGGTGGCCGCACTCAGGCCACCGAGGAAGGCGAACAAAGCAACCCCTTCATGGCCTGCGGCGAACGGCAGCGCCAGCGTATACATGTCGGAAGGCACGCTATTACCCAACAGCAGCGTACCGGCGCGTGCCAAGGGCAGGATGGGCAGCGCGATCAGCAGCAGGTACAAGGGGAACAACCAGCGTGAGGTGCGCACATCGGCAGGATCGCGGCACTCCACCACGCCGATATGGAACTGATGCGGCAGCAGGAACATCGCCAGTCCGCCAAGTATCACCAGCGGGATGAAGCCGCCCTCAGGCGCGCTGACGGGTGCCACGGGGGCTGCTTGCACGCCCTTCAAGCCAAACCAGACAAATACCCCCAGCGCCAGCATCGCGCCCAGTTTGAATACCGATTCGGCCGCCATTGCCAGCACCAGCCCGCGGTTGTGCTCGGAGGCATCAGCGCGGCGTGCGCCAAACAACATCGCGAACAAGGCCATCGCCAGCGCCACGTACAAGGCGCTGTCCTGCCAGATCGAACCGCCCTGCCCGGCCTCTACCGCGCGCGAGGTGATCATGCCGAAACTCATCGCCACTGCCTTGAGCTGCAATGCGATATACGGAATCAAGCCGAGCACGGTCACCAGCGTCACCGTTGCCGCCAGCCAGGCATCGCGACCCAAGCGCGCAGCGATCAGGTCGGCCAGCGAGGTCGCGTTGGTTTCGCGCGCCAGCCGCACCAGCCGCATCATCACGCCGATGGCCAGCGCATAGAACAGGATGGCGCCGACGAAGGTGGGTGGCAGTGGCCAGCCGTGACGGGCTGCCTGGGTGACGGTGCCGTAGAACGTCCACGAGGTGCAGTGCACCGCCAGTGACAGCGCATAGATGTGCCGCCAATGCCGGGCAAACGCGGTGGGCCGGCGTTCGCCGTACAGGGCCACGCCGAACATCAAGGCCAGCCAGGCCAGACCCGCCAAGGCCACTGTTACCAGACTCAACATGGAAAGCGTTTCCCGGAAACTGTTTGGCAGGATACGGAGTTAAGAGCGGAGGATGAAGCGGTGCAGGCTCAAAGCCCCTCTCCCTCCGGGGCGAGAAGATGCGTTTGCGAACCATAGGTTCGCGCTTCGTCGAGCGCCCTCGCGCTGGCGCGGGGGCCGGGGCGCGGAGCGGGGGTTGGGGTGAGGGTGCGGTTCGCCAGGAGTCTACTTTTTAGCTTTTGCATCAAAAGCCAGAGCTTAAAAACCAACAGCAAGGGCTGCCCTCACCCCAACCCCTCTCCCGCAAGCGGGAGAGGGGCTTCAAGCAACAGCAACAGCAACAGCCAAGCAATAGCCAAAACAACGGCCAAAGCAACAGCCATAGCAACAGCCATAGCCAAAGCCAAAGCCAAAGCAGCAGCACCTGCTCCGGCAACCGCCGCCGCAGCTACAACCAGAGCACCAACAACAAACGCAAAAGCCCTCCCCCGTCATGCGGGAGAGGGCTGCCTTGCATACCAATCAGCCAGCCGTCACCGGCTACATCATCAGAAGTTGTAACGCACCGACACATACCAGTTGCGCGGCAGGCCGTAGTACGCGGTCTGGATGTTGCCAACGCTGGCGAACTCCTGGCCTTCGGTCTTGTACTGCTTGTCGGTCAGGTTGCGCACGCCCGCACGTACCTGCCAGGTCAGCTGCGACGAATCCCATACGCCGTAGGCGCCCAGCAGGGTGTAAGCGTCCTGGCTCAGCACCTTGCGGTTGTCCACCGACAACCAGGTGTCGCTGCGATACGACACGTCGCCGCCAAAGGTCAGGCTGCCGTTATCACCCAGCGAGAACACATGCTGCAAGGCCACGCGGGCAGTCACGTCCGGCGAGAACGGCACGTGGTCGTGGTTCACGGTCGGATCGTAGCCGGCGTAGGACGGATCGAGACGGAAGTCCTCGAAGCTGTCGTACTTGGCATCCATCCAGCCCAGCTGTGCGCTCAAGGTGGTGGACTCGCCCAGCAGCGCGCTGCCTTCCAGCTCGATGCCCTTGATGTTGAGCTTGGCCGCATTTAACACCGGGAAGGTGCCCACGTCCTGCGATACGCGTGCCTGGAAGTCGCTGTAGTTGCTGTAGAACGCAGTGGCGGTGCCGCGCAGTCGGTGATCCGCCGAGCTGCCCTTCATGCCCAGCTCGTAGGTCCACACGTATTCCGGGTCGAACTTGGCGTGCTGGGTGTCGTACACGGTGTTGGCGCGGCCGTTGAAGCCACCGGACTTGAAGCCACGGTTGGCCGACACATAGCCCATCAGGTTGTCGCTGAATTCCTTCTGCAGGCTGATCGACGGCGTTACCGCCGTCCACGAGGCCTTGGCATCGAACGCAACCGTGCCGTTCGAACCAGCAAACGGTGCACCCCAGAACGTGCTGGTGGAACGATTGTAGTCTTTCTTGTCCTTGGTCCAGCGCACGCCGGCGGCGACGGTCCAGGTCGGCACGAACTCCCAGTTCACATGCGCGAATGCCGCGGTGGACGTGGTGGTCAGGTCATCGTCGATGGTACGCAGGAACGGAACCTTGGCACCCAGGAACGAGAACAGGTCATCGGCATACGCTTCCTGGTACGACGGCACGTTCTCCTTCATGTAGTACGCACCAAAAGTGGCGTGCACATTGGAACCGTTGTCGTAGTGCAGCTGGAATTCCTGGCTCTTCTGGTTCTGGTCCAGCGCCACCAGCACGTCGCCCAGCTCGTACTCGGAGGCGTCGATGTCGATGTACGACTTGGTCTTGAGCTTGCGGTAGGAGCTGATGCTCTTCAGCGTGAACTGCTCGTTGATGTCCCAGCTCATCGACAGCGAGGCACCGGAATGCTTCAGGTACTGGCCTTCGCCGTTCTGGAACGAGGTCTGCGCACGACGATTCCATTCACCGGTTTCTCCCGGCTGCAGCACGATGACACCGGCCGGAGCCAGGCTGGTCTGCAGCAATGGTGCCATCGGACGGCCCAGCGTCAGCGCTGCGTCCTGCTTGGTGGTGTCCAGCGACAGCACCGCGCTGAAACTGTCGGTCGGCTGGAAGGCCAGCTTCGCGCGCAATGCCTCGGTGTCGTCGTCGTTGTAGCGCTTGCCGCTGACCGCATCCTTGACGTAGCCGTCATTGGTGATCTTGGCGCCGGCAATGCTGGCAGCCACGGTGTCGCTCAGCTTGCCCGAGACATAGAAGCGGCCTTCCAGGCGACCATAGTCACCGGCGGTCACTTCCACCGCGCCGCCTTCATTGTCGAAGGGATTCTTGGTGGTCAGCTTGATCGCACCGCCGGTGGAGTTCTTGCCGTACAGCGTGCCCTGCGGGCCACGCAGTACTTCCAGCTGCTGGATGTCGAACAGCGAGAACAGCGCGCCATTGATGCGCGAGTAGTAGACGTCGTCCACATACATGCCCACGCCAGGGTCGAAGGTCTGCAGCGCATCGGGCTGGCCGATGCCGCGGATGAAGACGTTGACGCTGTTGGCCGAGCCGCGGCCCTGGGCGATGTTCATGTTGGGCACGGCGCCCTGCAGGCCTTCCACGGTCGAGGCCTGCAGATCCTTGATCTGTTCCTCGCCGAAGGCACTGACCGCCACCGGCACGTCCTGGATGGACTCGCTGCGACGACGCGCGGTCACGGTCACTTCGTCCAGCTGCGTCGCCTTGGTGCCTGCCGGCACCGCCTGCTGCTCCTGCGCCTGCACGAATGCGGCCGGTGCCAGCAGAATGCCACCGATGGCGATACTCAGATACTTGCGCTTCATTGGTCTCCCTCCTCCCGGGTATGACGTTGCGACACACGAATGTCGCCATGGAGCGCACGTTAATGGAGCGTTAGCCGGCCGCGTATAGTCCCTTCGTACAGTGGGCCGGGCCGCCCCCGATCCTGATACTCGCCGGCAATGTATTGGCCGGGGAGCTGTGAATGTCGTTTCTGATCGTATTGGCGGCCCTGTGCTTCCTGATGTTTGTCGCCTACCGCGGCTACAGCGTGATCCTGTTCGCGCCGGTCGCGGCGCTGGGCGCGGTGCTGCTGACCGACCCCAGTCTGGTGCAGCCGATGTTCACCGGCTTGTTCATGGACAAGATGGTCGGCTTCCTCAAGCTGTACTTCCCGGTGTTCGTGCTGGGCGCGGTGTTCGGCAAGCTGATCGAGGTCTCGGGTTTCTCCAAGTCCATCGTCAGCGCCACCATCAAGCTGGTCGGGGCCAAGCGCGCGATGCTGTCCATCGTGCTGGTCTGTGCACTGCTCACCTACGGCGGTGTGTCGCTGTTCGTGGTGGTGTTCGCGGTCTACCCGTTCGCCGCCGAGCTGTTCCGCCAGAGCAACATCCCCAAGCGCCTGATTCCCGGCACGATCGCGCTGGGTGCCTTCACCTTCACCATGGACGCGCTGCCGGGCACGCCGCAGATCCAGAACATCATTCCCTCGGCGTTCTTCGGCACCAACAGCTGGGCCGCACCGTGGCTGGGCGTGATCGGCACCGTGGTGATCCTGATCCTGGGCATGAGCTACCTGGAATGGCGCCGCCGTGTCGCCGTGCGCAATGGCGAGGGCTATGCGGGCGCCAACGACGAGCTGCGCAATGAGCCAGAACCCTTCCACGGCCAGAATCTGGCACATCCACTGGTGGCGATCACCCCGCTGATCCTGGTCGGCGTAGCCAATTTCCTGTTCACCCGCTGGATCCCCGGCTTTTACGGTGAAACCCAATCCTTCATCCCGGCGGTGATCGGCAATCCGGCACCGGTGGTGCAGGAAGTCTCCAAGCTGGGGGCGATCTGGGCCGTGCAGGGCGCGTTGCTGCTGGGCATCCTCAGCGTCATCGCCTTTGCCTGGAAGCCGGTGATCGCCTCGTTCGCCGAGGGCACCAAATCGGCCATCGGCGGCGCCATGCTGGCATCGATGAATACCGCCTCCGAGTATGGTTTCGGTGCGGTGATTGCCGCCCTGCCCGGCTTCCTGGTGGTGGCCAATGCACTGGGCTCGATCCCGAACCCGCTGGTCAATGAAGCGGTTTCAGTCACTGCCATGGCCGGCATCACCGGCTCGGCGTCAGGCGGCATGAGCATCGCGCTGGCGGCAATGGCCGACAGCTTCATCGCCAATGCGCAGGCGGCCGGCATTCCGATGGAAGTGCTGCACCGCGTGGCGGCGATGGCCTCCGGCGGTATGGACACGCTGCCGCACAACGGCGCGGTGATCACCGTGCTGGCCGTCACCGGCCTCACCCACCGCCAGTCCTACAAGGACATCTTCGCCATCACCATCATCAAGACGCTGGCGGTGTTCGCGATCATCGGCGTGTATTACGCAACCGGCTTGGTTTGACTGTCTGTGCGCCCCAGCTATCGCCAGGGCGTTTGGCAACGCGGATATCGCAAGGCAGACACCGCCCTTGTAGCCCGGGTAAGCGCAGCGCACCCGGGGTTCTTGCGGAAAGCCCCGGGTGCGCTGCGCTTACCCGGGCTACATGCGCACCACGCCGATGGCGCCGCGTGCGCAAACCCGGAGCTCGTAGCGGCTCTTGCGAACCCCCAATCCCCAATCGCGAACCCCGAATCGCAAATCCCCAGAAAGGAACAAGGCCCGGGAAGACCCGGGCCTTGTTCTTTGGAGCAAAGACAGAAAAATCGCCCGGCTGCACGTCACTGTGCACCACCGGACGACCTCACATCCTTGTTGGCATCCTGCCAGCCCCCAGCGTCCTGCCCTTTTCGGGTTCCTGGTGATCCGTCATCCTGACGGCTCACTATTCGATTCCTTCCGCTCAGCGCCTCTCAACCGGCTGCGCAGCTACCGTCCCGGCAGCGTTCTTGGCAGGGGCAGCTCCGGCCCTTGCTTCGATCAGGTCACGATTCCGTTCGACCGTCTTCAATCCGATTCCTTTCACCAGTGCCAGTTCCTCGACACTTTTGAAGGGCCCGTTGGCCTGTCTGTGTTCAATGATCGCCTGCGCCTTGGAAGGGCCGACATTCACCAACACCTGATTCAGCTCCGCCGCGGAGGCGGTATTGATGTCGACCTTGTCCTTGGCTTGCGCCGTTAGCGTCAACAACAATGCGAGAATCAGAGACTGCAGCGTTACGGTAAAAAGCTTCATCGCTGTACTCCTTGTGGCTTGGTCATTGATCGGCTGGCTATCCCGCCGGTCAGATCAGTGTTCCGCGCCACATGAATCCAGAATATCCGGGGCGGGTTCAGCAAACAGCCAGCCAACCACCCGGGCCCTTGTAGGAAAAGTCCTACAAAAATTCACTGATGAAACCGTCGCCAGCCCGATAAACAAGGGAGCGGCGTAGAATGGTTGCACCTGACATTGCTATCGGAGATCCAGATGGACAGCGCCAAGATCGGCCAATTTCTCAGCGACAAGTGGGACAACGACATCGTCCCGCAATTGGTCGATTACATCCGTATCCCCAACAAGTCGCCGATGTTCGACGCCAACTGGGTCGCCAACGGCTACATGGAGCAGGCCGTCACCCTGATGGAAAGCTGGGCCAAGGCGCAGACCATTCCCGGCCTGCAGGTCGAGGTGGTTCGCCTGGAAGGCCGCACTCCGCTGCTGTTCCTGGAAATCCCGGCCACCGGCCCGGAAACCGGCGACGACACCGTGCTGCTCTACGGCCACCTGGACAAGCAGCCGGAAATGACCGGTTGGGACGAGGACCTCGGCCCGTGGATTCCGGTGCTGCGCGGCGACAAGCTGTACGGTCGCGGCGGCGCTGATGACGGCTACGCCATCTTCGGCTCGCTGGCCGCGGTGCTGGCGCTGCAGGAACAGGGTCTGCCGCACGCCCGCTGCGTGATCCTGATCGAAGCCTGTGAGGAATCCGGCTCCTACGATCTGCCCGCTTATGTTGACCACCTGGCTGAGCGCATCGGCCAGCCGTCGTTGGTGGTGTGCCTGGATTCGGGCTGCGCCAACTACGACCAGCTGTGGTGCACCACCTCGCTGCGCGGCCTGACCGGCGGCAACTTCACCGTCAAGGTGCTCAACGAAGGCGTGCACTCCGGTGATGCCTCCGGTGTGGTGCCGTCCAGCTTCCGCCTGCTGCGCCAGTTGCTGTCGCGCATCGAGGACGAGAACACCGGCCGCATCCTGCTGGAAGGCCTGCACACCGAAATCCCGGCCGAGCGCCTGGAACAGGCCAAGCGCGCCGCCGACGTGGTCGATACCGCCATCTTCGACAAGTTCCCGCTGGTCGACGGCCTCAAGCCGATGAGCGATGAGCTGACCGAACTGGTCCTCAACCGCACCTGGCGCCCGGCCCTGTCGGTGACCGGCATCGGCGGCATGCCGCCGCTGGAATCGGCCGGCAACGTGCTGCGCCCGGAAACCTCGGTGAAGCTGTCGCTGCGCCTGCCGCCGACCGCCAATGGCAAGGCATGCGGCGAGCTGCTGAAGGAAGCCCTGCTGCGTGATCCGCCGAACGGCGCCCACGTCAGCCTGGACCTGGAAAAAGCCTCCACCGGCTGGAACGCACCGGCCATGGCGCCGTGGCTGGAGCAGTCCATCGACGCCGCCAGCCAGGCCTTCTTCGGCAAGCCGGCGATGTACATGGGCGAAGGCGGCTCGATCCCGTTCATGGGCATGCTGGGCGAGAAGTTCCCGGGTGCGCAGTTCATGATCACCGGCGTGCTCGGCCCGCACTCCAATGCACACGGCCCGAACGAGTTCCTGCACATCCCGATGGGCAAGCGCGTCACCTCCTGCGTGTCCAAGGTGCTGTTCGACCACCACGCCGCCAGCCTGCGTGGCGAAACCAGCGGTTCGCCGGTGGCCGCCGACAGCGGCACCCGTCACGGTGGCCACGGCTGCTGCTGATCGGTCCGACGTTGTTGGTCGGATGTTGATGGTTTGATGACGAACGCAGCCTGGCCTTGCTAGGCTGCGTTTTTCTTTGGCACGGGCAAGAACATGAGCGGACTGTTTGGCAGCGACAGCTGGCTGTACATCATCCTGATCGGCTTCTTCGTAGGCCTGCTCGGGCGCTTCTTCATGCCCGGCAACAACCGCATGGGCTGCCTGCTGACCATCGTGCTCGGCGTGGCCGGCGCGGTATTTGCTGGCTGGTTCGGCCGTGAGATGGGCTGGTATGCCGCCGGTCAGCCGGCCGGCTTCATCGGCGCCATCATTGGCGCGATCGCCCTGCTGGCACTGCTGCGTCTGGTCAGCGGCGGCAAGCGCTGACTCCATCCAACGGCGCCTGCTGGCGCCGCTTCACTTGTAGTGTCCATGAACGATCCCGCTTCCGATCCGCTGCGCGCCCAACAACGCCTGCAGTGGACCTGCACCGCACTCGGCGACCCTGCCACCACGCTTGAACGCGCATCGGTCGATGCCGGTTTCCGCAGCTATTGGCGCAGCACCAGCGCACGCGGCAGCCACATCGTGATGGACTCACCGCCCGGGTTGGAAGATGTACGCCCCTGGCTGCGCATGCACGACCTGCTGGAAACCAACAGCGTGCGTGTACCGCAGATATTGGCGCGCGATGTCGACAACGGCTTCCTGCTGCTGGAAGACCTGGGCGGACCAACCCTGGCCCGCTTCATCAGTGACGACACCGCCGACGCTTGGTTCGATGCGAGCTTCGTGCAACTGATCCGCCTGCAGTCGATTCCGGTGCCCTACGGCATGGGCGCGTTCGGCGAAGCACTGCTGCAGCGTGATGCTGGCCTGTTTGAAGAGTGGTTCGTGCAACGCCACCTCGGCCTGAGCTTGGACTGCGGCGAAAGCGAGCAGTTGCAGCTGGTGCAACGGCGCCTGATGGACAACGCCTTGAACCAGCCACAAGTGCTGACCCATCGCGACTTCATGCCGCGCAACCTGATGCCGGTTGATGGAGGCCCCGCGGTGCTGGACTTCCAGGATCTGGTCAGCGGTCCGATTGCCTATGATCCGGCCAGTCTGTTCAAGGACGCCTTCCTGAGCTGGCCGCTGGAAAAAGTGGACGCCTGGCTTGCGCGCTACCACGCAAAGGCACTGGCCGCCGGCCTGCCGGTGCGGCCGTGGCCGCAGTTCCTGCGCGACGCCGACTGGATGGGCGTGCAGCGCCATCTGAAGATCCTCGGCATCTTCGTGCGTCTGCGTGATCGCGACGGCAAGGGCCATTACTTCGAAGACGCACCGCGTTTCATTCGCTACCTGGATGAGGTGTTGCCGCGCTATCCGGAGCTGGCGCCGCTGCAGGACCTGTTCGAGCGCCGCTTCAAGCCGGCAATGGCCACCAAGGCTTCCGCATGAAAGCCTTGATCTTCGCCGCCGGGCTGGGCGAGCGCATGCGCCCGCTTACCGATCACACGCCCAAGCCGCTGTTGGCCGTGGCCGGTGTGCCACTGATCGAATGGCACCTGCAGCGCCTCGCCGCGCTGGGCATCGCCGATGTGGTGGTCAACACCAGCTGGCTGGCCACGCAGTTTCCGGAAAAGCTCGGCGATGGCAGTCGCTGGAACCTGCGCCTGCATTACCTGTACGAAGGCCCGGTGCCGCTGGAAACCGGCGGCGGCATGCACAACGCGCTGCCGCTGCTTGGCGATGCGCCGTTCCTGGCGATCAATGGCGACATCTGGAGCGACTTCGACTTCGCCGATCTTCCGCGCGAACCGAAGGGCAATGCGCACCTGGTCATGGTCGACAATCCAGTGCAGCACCCTCGTGGTGATTTCATTCTTGAAGCCGATGGCCTGATGCACGACAACGGCGAACAGGCACGGTTGACCTTTGCCGGCATCGGCATATATCGACCGCAGCTGCTGCAGAACTGGCAGACCGTGATTGGCGATGCCGATGGCAGCACGGAAACACCGCCACGCTTCAAACTGGCGCCCTTGCTGCGCGCGGCAATGGCCACCGACAGCATCAGCGGCCAGCATCACCAAGGCCGCTGGACCGACGTCGGCACCCCCGAGCGCCTGCAGCAGCTGGAAAACCAGCTCTTGTAGGAGCGGTGTGAGCCGCGAAGCAAGTGAAGACTCAGATACACAGATGCCTGCAATTGCAGGCATCTTCGTTTGCGGACGCGACACCGGCTTCGCGGCTTACGCCGCTCCTACAGAAGTCGCGTCCGCCAGCCGTTTGTGGGAGCGGTGCAAACCGCGAAGCAACTGAAGCCCCAGATACAAAGATGCCTGCAATCGCAGGCATCTTTCTTATGCGGATATGACATCTGCTTCGCGGTTTACACCGCTCCCACAGAATCCATAATGCCGATCAACCCGGCCCGTTCTCCAACACCCGTTTCAGGAACGGCACGGTGATCCGCTTCTTTGCCGCCAGCGATTCGCGGTCCAGCCTCTCCAGCAAGGTCACGAGTCCGCTCAGGTCGCGGCCGGTGCGGGTCAGCAACCAGTCCAGCGTCGCCTCATCCATCACCAACCCACGGCGCACCGAACGTTCGCGCAGCACTGCGCCACGGCCTTCGGCATCCAGCGGCTCCAGGGTGATGCGGCTGCACTGCGACAGCCGCGAGCGCAGGTCCGGCAACACCAACCCCAGGCCATCAGGCGGCAGCCGCGAGGTATAGATCACGGTCACGTCGGCAGCGCGCGCGCGATTGTGGAACTCGAACAGGGTGATTTCCTGCTCGCGTCGACCGGCGACATATTCCAGCCCGTCCAGCGCCAGCACGTCGTGCCCTTCCAACGCTTCCAGGGCGTCCTGCAGGCGCGTACCGGCCGCCTGTAGTGGCAGGTACGCAGGGCGACGCCCGGCCTGCAGTGCAGCAGCGCAGGTGGCCAGGGCCAGGTGCGTCTTGCCGGTAGCACCGGCACCCACCAGATAGATCCAATCCTGGCTGCTGCCATTGGCAACGGCACGCAACTGCGGCAGCGCGCCTTCCGGCGCACCGATGAATGTTTCAAAGCGCTGGTCTGGCGGGTAACGCAAGGCCAGCGGTAACTGCGGCACACTCACTTCGGTTCTACATCCTTCGACACGATGCTCAGATCCGCCGGCACCTGAGCGTTGCGCGGATCCAACACAATCGTCGGCCCGTGGCCGGCATACAACTCACTTTGGCGATAACGCTGGTGCGCATAGCGCAACAACACGTTGATCACCGCCGCCGCTGGCAAGGCCAGCAGCATTCCCAGGAAGCCAAACAACTGGCCACCTGCCATCACCGCGAAAATCACCGCCACCGGGTGCAGGCCAATTTTGTCACCGACAATACGCGGGGTCAGCACATAGCTTTCCAGCAACTGGCCGACCGTGAAGACCACGCCAACCAACACCAGCAACTGCAGGTCAAAGCCCTGCGATTGCACCAGTGCCGCCAGCACCGCCATCACCACGCCGGTGGTTGCACCCAGGTAGGGGATGAAACTGATCAAACCTGCGACCAGGCCGATCAACAGGCCCAGGTTCAGGCCCACCAGGCTGAGGCCCGCGGCATACACGATGCCCAGTGCGATCATCACCACGATCTGGCCGCGGATGAAGGCACCCAGCACGTCATTGGACTCACGCGCCAAGCGCGTAACCACTTCGATATGGTTGCGCGGGATCATCGATGCAACCCGCTCGACCAGCTTGTCCCAGTCGCGCAGGAAGTAATAGGCCAGGATCGGCAACAAGGCCAGGTTGATCACCCAGGCCACCATCGCAAAACCCGAACGCGACACGTAGCCAAAGAACGTGGTGGCAACGCCGCCAGCCTGCTGCCAGTGGCTGCGCACCCACTCGAACAGACGGCCCGGGTCCAGCCAGGCCATGATTTCCAGCCCGGTTTTCTGCTCAAGCCACGGGATTGCGGTGTTCATCAGCCACTCCTGCCCTTGGGGCAAAGCGGTGACCAGGGTAATGATCTGGCGCTGTATCAAGGGCACCAGGATCAGCAGCGCCAAGGCCAGCAGCAGGATCATCAACACGAACACCAGCACCACCGCGGTGTTGCGCGAACGGCCGCTGGCTTCCAGCCGGTCAACCAGCGGATCGCCCAGCCACGCCAGCATCAAGGCGACCACGAACGGGGTCAGCACTGGTGCCAGCAGCCACATCACCCACAACCCGAAGGCACTGAGCACCACCCACTTGAGGCGGCGCAGGAACAGCGCGATTTCCATTTCCGCTGTATCAGTACTCATCGAATGCGGTACTCCGCGCGGCGGCTACTGTTCTGTTCGGTACCGGCGTCGGCATCGTCGTCGCCTACCGCACCCACCGGCTGTAGCGCGGCGTCGCTGCCCAGCATGCGGTTGAACCCAGGCAAGCCGCTCATCAGCTCGACATCCAGCTCCAGTCGGTCACCCGAGGCCTGGATCGGCATGATCGACTTGACCACCGCCACTCGCTGCAAGGTGGCGGCCAAGCGCAGGTAGTCGTCGGCACTGCGGATACCGCTGACCACGATCCGGTAAACACCGGCGGCACCACCGACCGGCGCCTTGGCATAGCGCCGCACCAGCGCATCGGCGGCGCCATCGGCACCGGCCATCATCGCCCGCCGGGCATCGGCGTCGTTGGTGGTCCACTTGGACAGTTCACGGCCATTGTCGACAAACACCCAGTCCGCAACCCAACCGCCACCCTTGCCACGGTACAACTTGCCGATCAGCTGCATCGGCGGCGAATAGCGCGATGAGGCGCGCGCTACCGCAGCGGTGTCCTGGCGCCAGATCGCACCGACCAGGGCCTGCTCGGCCGCGCCGCCGGCAGGCAGGCCCAGCTTGAAGCCACGTTCAACCGCACGATCCAGCAATGGCCGCGCCGCATTGGACTGCGGTACACCGACCAGGCGCGGACCGCTGCCATCATCGATGGCCAGCCAGACCACCGGCTTGGGTCGTGGCTGCGGCCATACCGGCAGCCCCAGCGCCGCCACCAGCCCGTCGACGTCATCCTGGCGGAAGCGTGCCACCAGCATGGTCCGGAAGCTCGGTGCGCCACTGGCGCTGACGCTTTGATCCTGCCGGTAGTCATAACTCTCGGCCATGTCCTTGGCGCTGCGCAGGGCCTGCGCCACACCCGGCCGCGCCAGCACGCTGCGGTCGCCGGACAGCTTGGCCAGCACCGCGCCCAGCGCGCGCGCCAGCCCGCCGTTGCGATCGGCCTCGCTTTGGCTGTTGACCGGTACCTCGGCCTCATAGGCACTGCTGGCGCCAGCCACGTCCCCTTCGGTACGCATGCTGGACGACTGTGCCTGCACCAACGAAATTGGCAGGCAGAGCGCCAGAAACAGGATTGTGACCAGGCTGCGGCGCATTGAAATTTCCATTGCTCGACGATTCCGGAGGGAATTGTTGCCCGAATGGGGCCTTCACGCCAACGTGGCCTGTTAAAATCGACCGTTCACCCCGCCAGTGCAGCCGCCAGTGACCAGCCCCTCGACCTCTGCCAACTCCCCCCTGACCTACCGTGACGCCGGTGTCGACATCGACGCGGGCAACGAACTGGTCGAGCGTATCAAGCCGCTGGTAAAGCGCAGCTTCCGCCCGGAGGTGATGGGCGGACTGGGTGGCTTTGGCGCCCTGTTCGACCTCTCCAACAAGTACCGCGAGCCGGTGCTGGTGTCCGGTACCGACGGCGTCGGCACCAAGCTGAAGCTGGCACAACAGCTTGGCCGCCACGACACCATCGGCATCGATCTGGTCGCGATGTGCGTCAACGACGTGCTGGTACAGGGTGCTGAGCCCTTGTTCTTCCTGGATTATTTCGCCACCGGCAAGCTCGACATCGACACCGCTGCGGCCGTGGTCGGCGGCATCGCCAATGGCTGCACCGAGGCCGGCTGCGCGCTGATCGGCGGCGAAACCGCTGAAATGCCCGACATGTACGCCCCGGGCGAGTACGACCTGGCCGGCTTCACCGTCGCCGGCGTGGAGAAGAGCGAGCTGAAGGACGGCTCGGCCGTTGCCCTCGGCGACGTGCTGATCGGCATTGCCTCCTCCGGTCCGCACTCCAACGGGTATTCGCTGGTCCGTCGCATCTATGAACGTGCCGGCAGCCCGGCCGATCTGGTGCTGGAAAACGGCGTGAAGCTGGTCGATGCGCTGATGGCGCCGACCCGCCTGTACGTCAAGCCGATCCTGTCGCTGCTCAAGACCCACGGCGCAGCCGTGCACGGCATGGCCCACGTCACCGGCGGCGGCCTGACCGAGAACATCATCCGCGTGGTGCCGGAAGGCCTGGGCCTGACCATCGACGCCAGCAGCTGGCCGTTGCCGCCGGTGTTCCAGTGGCTGCAGCGCGAAGGCAATGTGGCCGACAGCGAGATGTGGCGCACCTTCAACTGCGGCATCGGTTTCGTGCTGCTGGTGCCGGCCGACCAGGTCACCGCCATCAACGCCACGCTGGACTCGTTGGAACTGGCGCATTGGCAGATTGGTGAAGTGGTCGCTGAAAACGGCGCCGAACGCGTCCACATCGGCTGAGCCAACGCCTACATGACAGCCGCCAAGAAGGCCGCCTTCATCGGCGTGCTTGTTGTATTCGCGCTCACCTGGATCAAACCGTTATGGCCTGTGGAACAGGCCCTGCACAGCTCGTTGACCGTGCTCGGCCTGCTGGCGCTATGGTGGGTGGACCGCCGCTGGCCACTGGGCAGCGGCGCCTTCGCGGCCATCTGCGGCTTCATCCTCCTGCACTGCATCGGCGCCCGTTGGCTGTACTCCAACATCCCCTATGACCAATGGGCGCAGGCGCTGTTCGGCTGGTCGCCGAACGCCGCCTTCGGCTGGGAACGCAATCATTTCGACCGGCTGATCCACCTGCTGTACGGCATCTGCTTCACCCCGGCACTGACCCAACTGGCCCGGCGCACCTGGCCGGCACTTCGTGTGGGCCAGGCCTTCACGCTGGCGGTGATGACCATCATGTGTACCAGCCTGGCCTACGAATGGCTGGAATGGGGCATCGCCCTGGCGCTGTCACCGGAAGCCGCCGAAGCCTACAACGGCCAGCAGGGCGACATCTGGGACGCGCATGCAGACATGTTACTGGCCACCCTCGGCAGCCTGGCGCTGTGGCCGCTGTTGCGGAAGACGCGGGCATGAGCCCCCTGCCCCGTCTCGCCGTGCTTGCCTCCGGCCGCGGCAGCAACCTGCAATGCCTGCAGGACGCGATTGCCGAAGGCCAGCTGGATGCGCAAATCGTCGGTGTATTCTCCGACAAGCCAGCCGCCGCCGCGCTGGAAAAAGTGGCCCCCGCACAGCGTTGGGCGCGCTCCCCCAGCGATTTCGCCGACCGCGAGGCGTTTGACAGCGCGTTGGCCGACGCGGTGGCGGCAAGCCAGCCGGACTGGATCATCTGCGCCGGTTACATGCGCATTCTCGGCGCTGGCTTCGTACAGCGCTTCAGCGGGCGCCTGGTGAACATCCACCCCTCGCTGCTGCCCTTGCACAAAGGCCTGCACACCCATGCCCGCGCCATCGAGGCCGGCGATGCCGAGCACGGCGCCAGCGTGCACTTCGTCGTACCTGAACTGGATGCCGGGGCGGTCATCGCCCAGGCACGGGTCCCGGTGCTGGCCGGGGACAGTGCTGAAGTGCTGGCCAAGCGCGTGCTGGCGGTCGAACACCCGCTGCTGCTGGCCAGCGTACAGTTGCTGGTCGCCGGCCGACTTGCTGAACGCGATGGCATGGTCCACTACGACGGTCAGTCTGTGTTTAGTCCATTACGCCTAGATTCCGCCGGAACCCTCCGTCGCTGATCCGCACGGGCTGCTGACGTGTGGTTTGGCAAGATCCCCCCTCCCCTCTGCCCTCGTCCCCACATGGCCATAGCGCTTTTCAAACCATTGGTTTTGACCGCACTGCTGGTATCAGCGGTCAGCCACGCACAGGAAACGCCCACACCAACGGCTGATCCGGCGCAGGCACCGGTTGTCCTGGCGCCGCCGGCGCTGGAGTGGACCCCGCCGGCACTGGAGCCGTTCGTCGCCACCTACCAGGCCTTCTACAAGGGCAAGGAAGCCGGTGATGCAACCATGCGGGTGGTCCACAACAGCGACAGCCAATGGCGGGTGGACATGGCGGTGCGCGGCAAGCGCGGCTTTGCCAGCATCCTCGGGCTGAACATCGAGCAGAGCAATGTGTTCAACAACCAAGGCAGCGTCTACACGCCACTGAGCCAGAGCACGGTCAAGAAGGCCCTGTTCATGAGCAAGAAGGTTACCGGCGTCTATGACTGGCAAGCCGGTACCGCGCAGTGGCAGGGTGACCTCAAGAAAGAACGGCAGCGCCCGATTGCGCTGCAGCGCGGCGACCAGAGCGCCTTGGTGCTGAATCTGTCGCTGATGCGCGATGCGCGCCCGGGACAGGCACTGCAGTACCGCTACGTTGATGTCGGCCGGGTGCGCCAGTACGAGTACCGTGCCGCTGACACCACCGAGAACGTGCAGGTGGGTGATCTCAGCTATGACGCCTTGCGGGTCTACCGCACCAATGGCGGCAATGATGAAACCATCCTGTGGATCGCCAACGGCGTACCCACCCCGGTGCGCATCCTGCAACGCAAAGACGGTCAGGACGAAATCGACCTGCGCCTGATCGAATACCAAGGAGCCTGAGCATGAAGCTTACCCGTAGCCCCCTGCGTTACCTCGCTGCCGCCGCACTGGTCGCTGCCAGCCTGCCAGCCTTGGCATTTGAGCCGTTCACCGCCAACTACCAGGCCAGCTACATGGGCATGCAGGCCAATGGCGTGATGTCGGTAGCTCCCGCCGGCAACAACCAATGGCGCTACAGCCTGCAGATCAAGAACCCGATGGCGGAACTGAGCCAGGCCACCGTGTTCGACGAACACGGCGGCAAACTGCGCCCGTTGAGCAGCCATGACCGTTCGGTGGTGCTGATCAAGCGCAAGCAGGTGGATGCGCGCTATGACTGGAACAGCAACCAAGCCACCTGGACCGGCGACGTGAAGCCCGATCGCAGTGGCCCGATCCGCCTGCAGAGCGGTGACATGGATGCACTGTTGATCAACCTGGCCATTGCCCGCGATGTCGCTGCCGGCAAGCCCCTGACTTACCGCATGGTCGACGATGGCCGCATCAAACCCATGACCTACCGGGTGATCGGCAAGGAAAACCTGACCATCGGCGGCAAGCAGCAGGAAGCCACCAAGGTGTCGCGCGTGGATGGCAACAAGGAACAGATCGCCTGGATCGTTCCCGGCATGCCGGTACCAGCACGCCTGCTGCAGCGCGAGAACGGCCAGGACGCACTGGACCTGACCATCCGTTCGATCAACTGACCAACGCCCACACCCCAACGCGCCCGGCCTGATGCCGGGCGTTTTCATGGAAGAGCCGCCGTGACCCTTGTTCGCAAATTTGCCCTGCTCCCGCTTGCAGCTGCCCTGCTTGTATCCCTGGCCCCGACTGCCGATGCAGCCGTACAGCGTTTCGATGGACGTTACACCGCCAGCTACAAAGGTTTGAGTGCATCCGCGCGGATGACCCTCACTCCGGCCCGCAATGGTTCCTGGATGTACCTGCTGACCGTGGATCACATGCTCGCCAAGCTGAGCCAGGCCACCGTGTTCCAGGACATGGGAACGCAGTACCGGCCACTGGGTGGCAGCGACCGGAGCAGCTATGCCTCGATCCAGCGCGGTGTCATTACCAATTACAACTGGGCCGCCGGCCAGGCGCGCTGGAGCGGCGATGTCAAACCCACCCGTGCTGGACCGGTAGCCCTGCGCGCCGGCGACATGGACGCCCTGCTGATCAATCTGGCGTTGGCACGCGACGTGCCCGCCGGCCGCCCCCTGTCCTATCGCATGATCGAGAACGGGCGTGCACGGCCAATGAACTATCGGGTGATTGGTCGCGAACGGGTCACCATCGCCGGCCGCAACTACGACGCCACCAAGGTGGCCCAGGGCGGCGCCGAAAAGCAGACCATTGCGTGGATCGTGGCCGGCATCCCGGCACCGGTGCGCATCGTCCAGCGCGAAAACGGCGCCACCACGATCAGCCTGCAGATGAACTCCTGGTCGCGCTGAGCACAGCGCACAGCAGCAACCAGGCCCAGCCCGGGCAAGACCCTGGGCCTGGGCAACAGTTGCAACAGGCAACGACAGGACTCAAGCAGGAGCGGTGCCCTGCCTGAGCGGCAGCATCCCGGCTGCGCTGTGCTTACCCGGCCTGCATTGCCAGCGAGACGCGCCGCAGCGCGGCGGCGCAGGCGTGCTATTCGGCGGTGTCCTTCTTGAACACCGTACGGCAATCGCGGCGGAATTCCTCACCACTGCTGCGCCAGATGAAACTGCGGCAGTGGCGGTCGCCCTCTTCGCTGTCCTTCACCTGCACCGCATAGAACGCCTGCAGGAACTCGTCGCTACTGATCTGGCCGTCGCCATTCCAGTCCATCTGTTCCTTCTCAACGCCCTGGGTGATGGCCACGCCGCTGTACCAGCCCCAGCCCAACCAGGCCAGGGCCAGCAGCACCAGGGCCAACAAAGCCCTGCGGCGCGGACTGAAGCGACCCTTGAGGATCATGCGATCCGCCGCACGTTGGCGCCGAGCCCGCTGAGTTTTTCCTCGATGTTCTCGTAGCCACGATCAAGGTGGTAGATGCGGTCGATGCTGGTCTCGTCCGCAGCCACTAGACCGGCCAGGATCAGGCACGCCGACGCACGCAGATCGGTCGCCATCACCGGCGCACCGCTAAGCTTGGCCACGCCGCGCACGATCGCGGTATGGCCTTCGATCTGGATGTCGGCCCCCAGGCGCAGCAGCTCGTTGACGTGCATGAAGCGGTTTTCAAAGATGGTCTCGGTGATCACACCCACGCCATCGGCCACGCAGTTCATGGCCATGAACTGCGCCTGCATATCGGTCGGGAACGCCGGATGCGGCGCGGTGGTGATGTTCACCGACTTGGGCCGCTTGCCATGCATGTCCAGGGTGATGCTGTCTTCGGTGGTGCTGATCTCGGCGCCGGCCTCGGTCAGCTTGTGCAGCACTGCGTCCATCGTGTCCGGGCGCGCATTGCGCACCGTGACGCGACCACCGCTCATCGCTGCAGCCACCAGGAAGGTGCCGGTTTCGATGCGATCGGGCAGTACCGCGTGGCGACCGCCGTGCAGGCGCTCGACGCCTTCCACGACCAGCCGCGCAGTGCCAATGCCTTCGATCTTCGCGCCGAGTGCGATCAGGCAATGCGCCAGATCGGCTACTTCCGGCTCCATCGCGGCGTTTTCCAGCACCGAGGTGCCTTCGGCAAGTACAGCTGCCATCAGCACGTTCTCGGTGCCGGTCACGCTGACCATGTCGAAGGTGTAACGGCCGCCTTTCAGGCGCCCATCGACGTGGGCCTTGATGAAGCCGTTCTCCACGCTGATTTCCGCACCCAGCGCCTGCAGGCCCTTGATGTGCTGGTCAACCGGGCGCGAGCCGATGGCGCATCCGCCCGGCAGCGACACTTCGGCCTTGCCGAACTTGGCCAGCAACGGGCCCAGAACCAGGATCGAGGCGCGCATGGTCTTGACCAGCTCATACGGCGCAACATGTTGATCAACAGTGCGCGGGTCCACCACCACCGCGCTGCCGCGCGACAGCGTGCCCTGGTCGACGGTGACCTTGGCGCCAAGCTCACCGAGCAGCTTCACGGTGGTGATCACGTCGTGCAGATGCGGCACATTGGTGATTTCCACCGGCGCATCGGCCAGCAAGGTGGCGCACAGGATCGGCAGGACGGCGTTCTTGGCGCCGGAGATATGAACCTCACCGCTCAGCGCATTGCCGCCGGTGACTACGATTTTTGCCATGGATTTAAGGCCGATATAAGGAGAAGAGAGTGAGCCGGCTCAGCCGGCTTCACCCGGAGTAATGGTTTTCAACGCCAACGCGTGGATCGCACCGCCCATCAGGTCGCCCAGCGTCGCATACACCATGCGGTGGCGCGCCAAGGGCATCTTGCCGGCAAATGCCTCGCAGACCACCGTGGCCTCGAAGTGCACCCCGTCGTCGCCCTGCACGTCGGCGCGGGCGCCCGGCAGGCCGGCTTCGATCAGATTTCGGATGGTCTCGGCGTCCAAAGCGCTTTCCTAATAAAATGAACCCCCATTCTACTCTCCGAGTGGCACCCGTATGGCTGCTTCCCCGCTTTCCCTGGCTACATTGCGCGACACCGATCTGGTGGCCAGTGGTCACCGTGTGTTCGAGATCGAGCGCGACGAACTGGACCGGGTAGGCGGTCGCATTGGCGCCGAGTTCGCCGCCGCCTGCCGGCTGGTGCTGGCTTCGCGCGGCCGTGTGGTCACCACCGGCATGGGCAAATCCGGGCATATCGCGCGCAAGATCGCCGCCACCCTGGCGTCGACTGGCACACCGTCGTTCTACGTGCACCCAGGCGAGGCCGGGCACGGCGATCTTGGCATGATCACCGAAGATGACGTGGTTTTGGCACTCTCTTATTCGGGTGAATCGGACGAAGTACTGACCCTGCTGCCGGTGTTCAAGCGCCAGGGCAATCCACTGATTTCCATGACAGGCAAGCCGCAATCGAGCCTGGCGCTGGCCGCCGACGTGCATCTGGACGTGAACGTGGACCACGAGGCCTGCCCGCTGGCCCTGGCCCCGACCTCCAGCACCACCGCCTCGCTGGCGATGGGTGATGCGCTGGCGGTGGCCCTGCTGGATGCCCGCGGCTTCACCGCCGACGACTTCGCCCGCTCGCACCCGGCCGGCAGCCTGGGCCGGCGCCTGCTGCTGCATATCACCGACGTGATGCATGGCGGCGATGACCTGCCCAGCGTCAGGGACGATGCCAGCCTCAGCCAGGCCTTGATGGAAATGAGCCGCAAGCGGCTTGGCATGACCGCCGTCGTCGATGCCCAGGGCAGACTGGTGGGCCTGTTCACCGACGGCGACCTGCGCCGTGCACTGGACACCGACCTGGACGTGCGCACCGCCAGCATCGCCCAGGTGATGACCCGCAACCCGCGTACCATTGGTGCCGACCAGCTGGCTGCGGAAGCCGCGCGACTGCTGGAAACCCACAAGATCAATGGTTTGATCGTGGTCGATGGCGACAATCATCCCGTCGGCGCCCTGAACATTCATGACCTGTTGCGGGCAAAAGTCGTCTAAACCCCGCACAATCAACGATCTCGGGCCAATACCCGACCTGCCGCAACGGATCCTGCCTGCCAATGCCCTACTCGCCGCTAGCGCTTTTCCCCACCAATCTGCACGCCACCGCCAGCGCCATCCGCTTGGCCTGCTTTGACGTGGACGGCACACTGACCGACGGCCGGCTGTTCTACGACCATGCCGGCAACGAGAGCAAGGCGTACTACGTGCAGGACGGGTTGGGCCTGAAGCTGCTGCAGCAACACGGCATCCACCCGGTGCTGATCACCGCCCGCAACAGCCTGTCGGCGCAGCGCCGCGGCGCCGATCTTGGCATCGACACCCAGATCGCGGTCGGCGACAAGCTGGCCAGCGTGCGCGCCTTGTGCGACCAGCACGGCATCGGCCTGGATCAGGTCGCCTTCATGGGCGACGACCTGCCCGATCTTGCGCCGCTGGGCGCGGTCGGCCTGGCGGTCGCCCCGGCCGATGCGCATCCGTGGATCGCCGAACGCGTGCATTGGCAGACCCGTGCCCAAGGCGGACGCGGCGCAGCGCGCGAGCTGTGTGACGTCCTGCTGGCCGCACAGGGCAAACTGGATGCAGTCCTGGCGAGGTTTTCCTGATGAGTTGGCGTTCAGTTCTTGGCATTGGCCTGCTGTTGGCCGCCTTGATCAGCGGCTGGTCGGCCTGGCGCAACCGCGCCAACACCGCGCCAACGGCCATTGAGCAAGGCAGCACCGACTTCACCTTGACCGACTTCGAGATCGTCACCCTGGACAAGCAGGGCAAGGAGTCGATGACGCTGCGCGCGCCGTCGATGGCGCGTAGCCGCGCCGACCAGACATCCAACATCACCAAGCCACTGTTCTTGCTGCCCGACGCGGCAGGAGAACACTGGCGACTGAGCGCCGATACCGGCTGGGTCAGCCCCAAGGGCGAAGAACTGCGCCTGCGCGGCAATGTTGCTGGTGACAGCCCCACCGATGGCAAGACCCCACCAACCACCTTCCGTACCAGCGCGCTGGACGTGCTCGCCGAGCAGGACCTGGCGCGCACCGATGCACAGGTCACGCTGACCCGACCGGGCCTTTCGCAGACCGGTGTCGGCTTCCGCGCCAACCTCAAATCCCAGCAGTACTCACTCCTTTCCCAGGTCAAGACCCGCTATGAACCCAAAGCTGCCCGCTAAGCTCGCGTCGATCACCCTGCTCGCCGTCCTGCTCGCACCTGGCCTGGCGTGGTCCAAGGCATCGGATCGCAACCAGCCGATGACCATCGATTCCAACAACAACGACTGCAACTTCAGCGACAACGGCAAGTGCCAGTTCAGCGGCAACGTGATCATCACCCAGGGCTCGATGGAGATCCACGCTGATACTGCCGATGTGATCCGCAAGAACGGCGAAACCGAACGCGTGATCCTCACCGGCAAGCAAGCCACGCTGAAGCAGCAGATGGATGACAACACCTGGATGAATGCCCGTGCCGACAACATGGACTACAACATCAACAGCGAAATCATCATCCTGACCGGCAACTACAAGGTTGAATCCGAGCGCGGCACCAACGCCGGCCAGCGCATGGTCTACAACACCCGCAGCGGCGCGATGCAGAGCGGCGGCGACGGCACCCGCGTGCGCACCGTGATCCAGCCCAAGAACAAGGCGCCGGCAGCGGCGGGAGAGGCCAAGTAATGCTCGTCGCCCAAGGCCTGCGCAAGCGCTACAAGAACCGCGAAGTCGTCAAGGACTTCGGGCTGACCCTGGATGCCGGCGAAGTGGTCGGCGTGCTCGGCCCGAACGGTGCCGGCAAGACCACCTGTTTCTACATGATCGTCGGCCTGGTCGCCGCCGACGCCGGCAGCATCGTGCTTGATGGCAAGGACATCACCTCCGAGCCGATGTACGAGCGCGCGAAGCTGGGCGTGGGTTATCTGCCGCAGGAGCCCTCGGTGTTCCGCAAGCTCAGTGTGGCCGACAACATCCGTCTGGTGCTGGAACTACGCACCGACCTGGACAGCGCCGGCCGTGAGCACGAACTGTCTTCGCTGCTGGAGGAACTGCAGATCAGCCACGTCGCCGACCAGACCGGCGCCAGCCTGTCCGGCGGTGAACGTCGTCGCTGCGAAATCGCCCGCGCACTGGCTGCAAAGCCGCGCCTGATCCTGCTCGACGAACCGTTTGCCGGCGTCGACCCGATCTCGGTCGGCGAGATCCAGCGCATCGTGACCCACCTCAAGCAACGCGGCATCGGTGTGTTGATCACCGACCACAATGTGCGCGAAACCTTGGGAATCTGCGACCGGGCGTATATCCTCGCAGAAGGCAGCGTACTGGCGCAGGGGGCACCGGAAGATCTGCTTGCCAATACCGACGTGCGCCGTGTTTACCTCGGGGACGCTTTCACCCTCTGAGTCGCAGCGCCACGCCGGGCCCTACCCCAACGGATCAGGCATGAAAGCTCGGCTGCAGACATCGATGGGACAGAACCTGGTCATGACGCCGCAGTTGCGTCAGGCCATCCGTCTTCTGCAGATGTCCAGCACCGAGCTCGAACTGGAACTGACCGAGGCGGTGGAAACCAATCCACTGCTGGAATGGGCCGAGAACTCCGAAGGCGCCGACGGCGACGAGGCTCCCGCAGGCAGCGCCAACGATGATGCCCCGATCGATCCCGCACAAGGCGACATCAACGCCGATGGCGAAGATTGGGATGGCGGCGACGAAGACTGGAGCAGTGGTCGCTCCGGCTCCTTCGATGGCGACGAAGACAACGAACGCGAACAGGCCGAGGACGGCGATACCCTCGCCGATCACCTGCTGTGGCAGCTGCACCTGACCCATCTGGGGCCGTGTGATCGCGCCATCGGCGTGGCCTTGATCGATGCATTGGATGAAGACGGTTATCTGCGCGAGCCCTTGTCGGCAATCGCACAGACACTGCTGCCTGAAACCCATGCCGACGAAGATGAGATCCTGGCGGTATTGCGCCAGATCCAGCGCTTTGACCCGGCCGGGGTTGGCGCACGCAGCCTTGGCGAGTGCCTGAGCCTGCAGCTGGACGTACTGCCCTGCCAAACCCCTGCCCTTGCCCTGGCCCGGCGTATCGCCGATGGCCCACTGGAGCGCTTGCCGCGCGCCGGCATCAGCGGCATCGCGCAGGAACTGAAACAGCCTGTTGCCGACGTCGAAGAAGCCGTGCAGCTGCTGCGCTCACTCGATCCGCGCCCGGGCAAGCAACTGGGGCAGATGACGTCTGACACCTACGTCGTGCCCGATTGCGTGGTCTGGCGCCAGCGCGGCATCTGGCGCTGTGCGCTGGCCGGGCACGCTGGCCCCAGGGTAGTCATCAATCAAAGCTACGAGCAACTGATCCGCCGCTGCGGCGACGCCGACGCCAGCTATCTGCGCGCACAGCTGCAGGAGGCGCGTTGGCTGCTGAAGAGCCTGCAGGCCCGTGGCGAAACCCTGCTGCGGGTGGTCAACAGCCTGCTGCATCACCAGGCCGGCTTCCTGGAATTCGGCGAACAGGCACTGCGTCCGCTAACGCTGCGTGAAATCGCCGCTGAGCTGGAACTGCACGAATCCACCATTTCGCGCGCCATCGCCCGCAAGTACGTGCGTACCCCGCGCGGCACCCTGCCGCTGCGCGCCTTCTTTGCCTCCGGCATAGATACCGAAGGCGGTGGCGAGGCTTCCAGCACCGCCATCCAGTCGATGATCCGCAACCTGATCGACGCGGAAAACCCGCGCAAACCGCTTTCTGACGCCAAGCTGGCTGAAATGCTCAAAACCAGTGGCATACCGGTAGCGCGCCGCACCGTTGCGAAGTATCGTGAGGCCATGAACATCTGTGCCTCTCACGAACGCGTCCGCATCGCCTGAAGCATTCGTTGAGCAGCGCAGGGTTCATTAGGCAACCCCGAACCACAGGAGGAATCCGATGCGTATCGAGACGTATGGCCAGCAAGTTGAAGTCACGCCTGCCCTGAAGGAGTACGTGGAAACAAAGCTGGAGCGGCTGGGTCGACACTTCGACCAGCACTGCGAAGTACGAGTCCAGTTGTCCACCCGCAAGCCTGACTATCTCGTCGTCGCCACGGTGAATTTACCCGGGCGCACCCTGCACGCCGATGCTGCCGAACCCACCATGTACGCAGCCATCGACGTCTTGGCCGACAAGCTCGACCGACTGGTCATAAAGCACAAGGAAAAGCATCTTCCCCACGCATCGCATGCTCTGCGCGACAATGGCTGATCTTTACACCCAGCCGTAAGCCCAACATGCCGTTGACCGACCTGATGGCGGCCGTGAGTACCCAGGTACTCGCGGTCGCTGATCGAGACAGCACCCTGATAGCCGCTTCCCGCCTTCTCGCCTGTCGTGAAGCCGGCGCGGACAGCCTGTTTTTAAGCCTGCGCGAACGTGAAAACGTCGGCAGCACCGCCATTGGCCACGGCATCGCCATTCCCCACGGGCGCTCTGAAACCCTGCAGGAACCTCGCGGCGCCCTGCTACGGCTGCAACAACCCGTTGATTTCGGCGGCGACGAACCGGTGGATCTGGTCTTCGCCATGGCGGTACCCGCGCATTACACCCACCAACACCTGATGCTGCTGTCGGAGCTGGCGGAAATTTTCTCCGACCCCGACATCCGCCAGGCATTGCGCGTCGCCCCCGATGCGCAGACCCTCAAGCACATCATCATCAACCCGCAGCAGGCGCGTAGCGGATGAATACCAGCATCACCGCCCAGGAACTCTTCGACCAGCAGCGCGAGAAGCTCGACCTGCGCTGGGTCGCCGGCCATGCCGGTGCGCAACGTGAGCTGGAGGCTGGCAATACCGTCTCGCGGCGGCCCTCGCTGGCCGGCTATCTCAACACCATCTACCCGAACAAGGTGCAGATCCTCGGCACCGAGGAACTGACCTGGCTGGATTCGCTGGATGCCCGCCAGCGCTGGGAAGTGATCGAGCGCATCATCCAGGCGCGGCCACTGGCGCTGGTGATCACCAAAAGCCATGGCTGCCCGGAAGACCTGCGCTCGGCCGCCGACGAATCGCAGACCCCGTTGTGGGTGTCGCCACGCCGCGGCCATGAGCTGCTCAACCACATCAGCTACCATCTGGCCCGCACGCTGGCGCCACGGGTGATCCTGCATGGCGTATTCATGGAGATCTACTCCATCGGCGTGCTGATCACGGGTGAGGCAGGCTCGGGCAAGAGCGAACTGGCACTGGAACTGCTGTCCCGCGGCCACCGCCTGGTCGCCGACGATGCCCCCGAATTCACCCAGATTGCCCCGGACGTGCTCGACGGCACCTGCCCGGAGCTACTGCAGGACCTGCTGGAGGTGCGCGGGCTGGGCGTGCTGAACGTGCGCCAGATGTTTGGTGACACTTCTGTAAAGAAGAACAAGTACCTTCGCCTCATCGTCCACCTGACCAAGCCGATGACCGAGCCCAGCAGCTACGGCTATGAACGCCTCACTGGCGATTCGGGCAAACGCCACGTGCTCGACCTGGACGTGCCACTGATCACCCTGCCGGTGATGCCCGGACGCAACCTGGCGGTACTGACCGAGGCCGCCACCCGCCTGCACATCCTGCGCACCAAGGGCATCGACCCGGCGGCGATGTTCATCGCCCGCCATAGCAACCTGCTGGAGCAACGTAGTTCATGAGTGCGCACCCTGCATCGGTACTGATCATCGTCAGCGGCTTGTCCGGCTCGGGCAAATCGGTGGCCTTGAAGACCTTTGAAGACCTGGACTACTACTGCTCGGACAACATCCCGGTAAACCTGCTGCCGGAGTTCGTGCGTGGCGTGCTCGGCGAACGCGATGAGAACCGGCCGGAGCGGGTGGTGGTCGGCATCGACGTACGCGGCCGCAGCGACCTGAGCCAGCTGTCCACATGGCGCAAAACCGCACTCAATTACGGTATCGACGCACGCCTGCTGTTCTTCGAAGCGGACGACGACACCTTGCTGGCCCGCTACGCCGACACCCGTCGCCGGCACCCGCTGAGTCACCTGGGCCTGTCGTTGCCGGAGGCCATCACCCGCGAGCGCGAGCTGACCGCCCCACTGCGGCGCGAAGCCGATGCCATCATCGATACCACCCGCCTCAACGTGCACCAGCTGCGGCGCCGGGTAATCACCGAGTTTGCGCTCAGCCATGAAAGCAAGCTGTCACTGCTGTTCGAATCCTTCGCCTACAAGCGTGGCGTGCCGGCCGAAGCCGACTTCGTGTTCGACGCGCGGGTACTGCCCAATCCGCACTGGGACCCGGAACTGCGCTCGCTGACAGGGCGCGACCGCGAGGTTCGCGAGTATCTGGACGCGCAACCCGATGTGGTGCGCTACGTCACCCAGCTGCAGGATCTGCTCGATACCTGGCTGCCCAAGCTGAGCGGCGAGACCCGCAGCTATGTCACCGTGGCCTTTGGCTGCACCGGCGGCAAACACCGCTCGGTCTATCTGGCCGAACGCCTCGCCCGACACGCACGTGAGCAGGGCTGGCAGGACGTGGCCACCTTCCATCGCGAACAGGACTGAGCGGGCGCTTGCGCGTCAGGCGCGCAAGCCCTGAATGGCACACAGAAGACAGTTTTAAGCGCTATCGCGGACTCACCCTGACCTGTTAACGTTCAAGGATGACCTGCGGCATTCTTCTAGTTACTCATACCGGTGTCGGCACTTCCCTGCTGGAAGTGACGACCGCCTTGTTGCGGCAACTGCCGCTGAAAACAGAAGCGTTCGAAGTGCCGTTCGACGCCGACCTGGATGCCCTGCTGCCTGCCGCTTCTGCGGCGATGCGGCGGGTGGAAGGTGAAGGCGGCGTGTTGATACTGACCGATCTGTATGGCGCCAGCCCGAGCAATCTTGCCGGCAAACTGGCGCGCCTGGGCACGCCTACCAAGCGCGTATCGGGATTGAGTCTGGCGATGTTGCTGCGGGTAATGAACTATCCGGAACAGGGATTGGACCAACTGCCCGCCACTGCGGCGGCGGGCGCTCGCAATGGAGTCATCACCGACGATGCTTGAACAAGAACTCATGGTTTCCAACCGGCTGGGGCTGCACGCCCGGGCCACCGCCAAACTGGTGCAGGTGCTGTCCGCCTTCCGCTCCAACGCCACGCTTGTGGCCAAGGGCCGCGAGGTCAACGCCAAGAGCATCATGGGCGTGATGTTGCTGGCCGCCGCCCAAGGCACGCCGGTGACGGTGCGCGTGGACGGCGAAGATGAAGCTGCCGCATTGGAGGCAGTTGCCGCACTGTTCGAGCGCCGTTTCGACGAGGACAGCTGATGGCGCAAGCCGCGCACGCAGCTGCAGGCATGCCTAGGAGCTTGCAGTGGTGACTCGTCTAACGGGCTTGCCGGCTTCCCGTGGCTCTGCCTTGGGCCGCGCCCGCGTGCGTCTGCCGCATGTCCAGGACATTGGTGAAAAGCGCGTCGCTGCCGCTGCGGTGGAACACGAGCTCGAACGCCTGCACCGCGCCACCGACGCGGCCCGCCAGGAAATGCGCGAGCTGCGCACCCGCCTGCAAGGTGCATTGCCGTCCGAGGTCGGTGAGTTCCTCGAACTGCACGCCATGCTGCTGGACGACCCTGAACTGCTGACCGGCCTCGACGAGCTGGTACGCAGCAAGCGCTACAGCGCCAGCCATGCCCTGCGCGTGCAACGCGACCGGCTGGCGCAGGTGTTTGAAGGCATGGAAGATGCCTACCTGAAAAGCCGGATGGATGATCTGGACCATGTGATCGGTCGCATCCAGTCCTTCCTGCACAAACGCACCACCACCATGAAGGGGCTGGCCGGCGAAATCCTGGTCTGCGAGAACGTCGCGCCATCGGAACTGGCGCAGCTGCAGGCGCAGGGCGTGGTCGGCATCGTCAGCAGTGCCGGCAGCGTGCTTTCGCACAGCGCCATCCTCGCCCGCAGCCTCCATATGCCGCTGGTGGTGGCCGCAAATGCGGTGCTGCAGAAGGTCAGCGATGGCGACGTACTGATCCTGGACGGCGTCAGCGGCGAGATCGTGGTCGATCCAGCCCCGGACGACCTGCGCCAGTACCGCAGCCGACAACGCGAGCTGGCCCGCGAGCAACGCGAACTAGGCCGCTTGCGGGCAAAGCCCACCCGCACCCTGGATGGTGCGGAGATCACCCTGCTCGCCAACGCCGAATCGCATGACGACGTCGCCCAGGCGCATGCGCTGGGTGCCCGCGGACTGGGCCTGTACCGTACCGAATTCCTGTTCATGCAGCGCAACCAGCTGCCTGACGAAGAAGAGCAGTTCCGCGTCTACCGCGACACCGTGCTGGGCATGAGCGGGCGTCCGGTCACCATCCGCACCCTGGACCTGGGTGCGGACAAGGCCGACCGCACCGGTCTGGTACTCAGCAGTGAAGAAAACCCTGCACTGGGCCTGCGTGGCGTGCGCCTGTCGCTGGCCCGTCCGAAAGTCTCCGACACCCAGCTGCGGGCAATCCTGCGTGCCTCCGGCTACGGCCCGCTGCGCATCCTGGTGCCGATGCTGACCACCCGTGAGGAAATCATGGCGGTACGGCGACGGCTGTCGCGGCTGGCCGCAATCCTGCGCAATGACGGCCATGAGGTGGCGGAGAACATTCCGGTCGGGGCGATGATCGAAGTGCCGGCAGCCGCAATCGCACTGGAAACCTTCATCGACCAGGTCGACTTCCTGTCGATCGGCACCAACGATCTGGTCCAGTACCTGCTGGCCGCCGATCGCAACAATGACGCCGTGGCCGAGCTGTATTCGCCCCTGCATCCGGCCGTGCTGCGGCTGCTGTACCAGGTGATCGAAACCGCGCAGCGGCATGAAACCCCGGTAGCGGTCTGCGGTGAAATGGCAGGTGACGCGCGCATGACAGCCCTGCTGCTGGCCTTGGGACTGACTGAATTCAGTCTGCACCCGGCCACGCTGCTGGAAGTGCGGCGCGCCATCCGTGAAGTGAACCTGGCCGAGCTGCGCCTGCAGGCCCCGCAATTGCTGGCTGCACGCGACCGCCGCGGCATTGAACGCTGGATCACCGGCAGCGCCGGAAACTGATTCCGGGCGCAACGGTTGTATGCAAGCCCGCGCGTCGCACGTGATAATGGCGGGCTAAACACCGCCGTTGGCGCCCAGTCGCCACGGACAGCGGCCATCACCACACCGGGAGCTGCGCATGGCTGAAGCCGTACGCCACGACAAGACCGCACGCCAGCTGCGCCTGCTTTCCGATGCATTGGACAGCGGCCGCCTGGGGCCGGTGCGTCGCCTGGTCAACACCTTGTCGCCAGCCGAGATCGGCAACCTGCTGGAATCGCTGCCACCGGGCAAGCGTGAGGTGGTGTGGGGCTTGGTCGACCCAGAGGACGACGGCGAAGTCTTGGTGCATGTCGGTGAAGACGTGCGCGAAAGCCTGCTGGCAGACATGGACGCGGACGAAATCATCGCCGCGGTCGAAGACCTGGACATCGACGACCTTGCCGATCTGGTCGAGGACCTGCCTGACACAGTCATCGACGAAGTGCTCAAGTCGATGGATCGCGAGAACCGCGAGCGGCTTGAGCAGGTGCTGTCCTACCCGGAAGACACCGCCGGCCGCCTGATGAACCCGGACGTGGTCACCGTGCGCGCCGACGTCAATGTCGACGTGGTGCTGCGCTACCTGCGCCTGCGCGGCGAGCTGCCCGACCACACCGATCACCTGTTCGTGGTCAGCCGTCGCCACCAGTATCTGGGCCGGTTGTCGCTGGCCTCGCTGGTCACCCATGAAGACACCACCCCGATCAACCGCCTGATCGACGACGAACAGCCGGCCATCGACGTGGGCGAAAGCGCCGACGAAGTGGCCCGCCAGTTCTCCGATCATGACTGGGTCTCGGCACCGGTGGTGGATGACAACAACATCCTGATCGGTCGCATCACCATCGATGACGTGGTCGACATCATCCGCGGCCAGGCTGATCACCAGGCACTGGGTGCGGCCGGTCTGGACGAGGACGAAGATCTGTTCAGCCCGGTCTGGCGCGCCATGCGCCGTCGCCTGATGTGGCTGTCGGTCAACCTCTGCACTGCCTTCCTTGCTTCCAGCGTGGTCGGCCATTTCGAGGGCACCATCGACAAACTGGTGGCGCTGGCGGTGTTGATGCCGATTGTCGCCGGCTTGGGCGGCAACGCTGGCACCCAGGTGCTGGCGCTGATGATCCGCGGTCTGGCACTGGGCCAGGTCGGCGCCTCCAATGCCCGCACCCTGCTGTGGAAAGAACTGCGCGTGGCCCTGCTCAACGGCGTGGTACTGGGCACCGTGCTCGGCCTGATCGTGCTGGCATGGTTCCACATGCCTGGACTGTCGCTGGTGATTGCGATCGCGCTGACCTTCAACCTGCTGTTTGCCGCATCCGCCGGTGTACTGGTGCCGTTGACGTTGAAGCGGCTGGGATTCGACCCGGCCCTGGCCAGTGGCATCTTCCTTACTGCGGTCACCGACTCGATGGGCTTCTTCACCTTCCTCGGCCTGGCCACGCTGGTGCTGCTGCACTGATTGCGAAACCGTAGCCCGGGTAAGCGCAAGCGCACCCGGGAGCTCTTCGCGGAAAACCCCGGGTGCGCTCACGCTTACCCGGGCTACACTTCACCGCTCTTTTTTTTGGCCTTACCCATGACCATCACCGTCAACGACTACTACCAGACCGGCTGGCGCGAAGACGTGCACAACTGCCCCGCCTGCGAATGGAAGGGCAGCTCACGGCAGATGGAAATGGAACTGCACGACGAGCAGACCGAATACGCCTGCCCCGAATGCGAGTACCCGCTGCTGGTTGTGCAACACCCGGACCTGGCCCAGGTGCAGGCTGCCGCCGCAGCCGGCAATGAAGAAGCCCAGCAGCAGCTGGCAATCCTGGCGATGGCACCGCGCGGCTGAGCGCCTGCACCGGAGCCCCCTACCGATTCGCCGCGGCTCCGGCTACGCTGGCCTCCACATCGCTGCGGGGGGACGTATGCGTTATCTGCTTTGTATTGCCCTGGCGTTGTCCTGCGCCAACGCACTTGCTGACGAACCCGACGATCCAGTCAGGCTCAGCACCTCACAGATCTACTCACGGCCCGGTGAGCCAGCGCTGGGCAAGGAATTGCGCGCTTCCGTGCAGGAGGCCAATGCCCTGAATCTGAAAGGCGAGCATGACCAGGCCAAAGCCCTGCTGCTCGATGCCGCGCGACAATGTGACGCTTACCGTGCAGCGCCAGGACGACGTTCGCTGAGCTTCCGCAGCCAACGCCAGTACGAGCTTTACCTGCGGGATCACGGCGACGGCGAGCCCATCGACTGGCTGGACAGCGCCTGCGCCAACGTCTACATCCAACTGGGCTACATCGCCGTGGAACTGCGCGATGCAGCACAGGCAATGCAGTGGCTGGACAAGGCCCATGCAACCGCGCCTTATGAGCCCGAAGCACTGACCGAGCGCGGTGCGGCACTGAACATCAGCAAGGATTGGACCGCTGCGCTGAGCACCTACCAGCAGGCATTGGCACTGACCCGCAGCCATCCTGAAGCAGCGTACGCCGAGGCGCTGGCACTACGCGGAACCGGTTACGCCCTGATTGAACTGGGCGATCTGGACGCAGCCCAGAAAGCCTACGAAGACTCGTTGGCGCTGGAGCCCGGCAATAAAGTCGCCGAGAACGAACTCACCTACATCCGCCAGCAACGCAAGCGTCAGGCAGGAAAGCCGTAACAACAGTAGTGCCGAGCCATGCTCGGCAGAGGCTTTCCCGGCAACGCCCAGCCGAGCATGGCTCGGCTCTACAGCGGGGCTACACGCGCAATCCCTACCTGCCTGCAGAAGCTGCACCCAACCTGCAATTCAAGGCGCCACTGGACGATGGGCCCATCGCCCTTCGGCATCCATTTCCAGACAGGTACCCGAGCCGCTCGACGGGCAGGCGTCCACCGCGTGGATCTGCTCCAACGGTACGTCCAGCCGCCATGCCAGACCATGCAGGCCAATGGCATAGAAACGCTGGTCGTCGGCGACATGCACCCACAACGGGGCCTTCAGCTGCTGCGCGGACAACTGCTGCACAGATGCCTCCGCCCAGCGCGCGCGACCGATAAGACCCGGGTGATCCAGCCAGCGCGTTCCAGCCACCGACACCCAGCAGGACACCGCCATCAACACCGCTACCAGCACAGCGACCCGGCGACCCTGCAGCAATCGCGCCAGCACGATGGCGGGCAGGATCGCGGAAATCGCGGCGTAATACTCGTAGCTGTTCCAGACCAGCGGGAAGTAAGGTGTGTAGGCGACAACAGCAAACACCGCCAGCAACCCCCATTGGCGACGATCCAGACGCCGCCATCCGCCCTTGGCTGCAGCCAGCACCCAGCCGAGCACAACCGGCAAGGCAGCCAGCAGCGCCCAGACGGCGCCCTTCAGCAGCTCGCCGGTGGCGATCATTCGCAGCGCCTCACGTGGCACGTTGAGCAACCACGCACCGAACGATGCACCGTTCTTGATCAGGTTGCCGCCATAACCGTAGGCGTACTGCGGCGCAGGAGGCAGCGTGGCTTTCTGCCGCAGCAGCAGCCAGATTCCGCCAAGAACCACGCATGAGATCAGAACCAGCCACTCGCCGCGGCGCATTCGCGCGCCGGTGAACAGACTGCAGATCAGCATCAGCACCGGCATCAGGATCGCCGACTCCTTGCTTAGCAGGGCGACGGCCAGCAGGCCCGGCACCACCACCAGCAACAGCGCGCGCTTGCCTGCGGTCGCGGTGGAGGCAGCCAGCCATGCTGCGAGCAACAGCGTGGTCAACAGCACCAAAAGCGGGCTGTTGGCTGCGGCAACCCAATGCACCGTCAGCAGGCTGACGGCCAATACACCGTACAGACCCGCACTCAAACCCGCCACGGCCCAACGCGCCGGCCAACCGGCAACGCGTGCGATGGTCAGTCCCAGTACGCCAACACCAAGTGCGGCCAGCAACTGCAACACGAGCATGACGGAGTGCGCCACCAGCACGTTGCCACCCATCACACTCTCAACCACGCGCCACCACGCGGTCTGCGACAGCGGCCGCCAGAACAGTTCCGGCTGCACTGGCCAGAAGGTTTCCGACCACGGTTGGCTGGCCAGATTGGCCAAGCGCGCCGCATGCAGGAAGACGTAGTCATCCCCCCAGAACGGAGTCCATAGCGCAGGCACCCAGATCACGGCGGCCAGCACCAGCAACACCAACATCGTCAGCAGGTCCGACCGCACCGGCCCGGCTTTCACATTCGCATCCATACTTGTTGCTCCACGGTGTTGCCTGCAAGCGCAGGTTCATCAGCACTGGCAGGGTCAATGCCCTGCCGCTGCCAACTCAGCCCAACAGGGTTTCCAGCACGGCCATGCGCACGGCGACGCCGTTGGCGACCTGGCGCAATACCCACGACTGCGGACCATCGGCCACTTCGTCAGTGACTTCCACGCCGCGGTTGATCGGACCCGGGTGCAGCACCGCTGCGTCCTTGGCGGCACGCTTCAGGCGTTCGCTGTTGAGGCCGTACTGCGCGTGGTACTGCTCCAGCGATGGCACCAGGCCTTCTTCCATGCGCTCGCGCTGCAGGCGCAGCATCATCAGCGCATCCACGCCTTCCAGCATCGCGTCGAAATCATGGCCGACCACGCAACCATCAAGGATGCCATCCTCCGGCAGCAGCGACTGCGGACCGCAGACGCGGATCTCGCCCACGCCCAAGGTACGCATCGCCTGCAGATCGGTGCGCGCAACGCGCGAATGCTTCACGTCGCCGACGATCACCACTTTCAGCTTGGAGAAATCGCTGCCCTTGGCCTGGCGCAGGGTCAGCATGTCGAGCAGGCCCTGGGTCGGGTGCGCGCTGCGGCCGTCGCCGGCATTGATCAGCGCGGTACCTTCGCCAGCCACGCCAGCCAGTTCGGCCACCGCACCATCATCCGGGTGGCGCACGATGAAGCCGCGCACGCCCATCGCTTCCAGATTCTTCAGCGTGTCGCTGGCGGTCTCGCCCTTGCGCGCGGAAGAGGTGGAAGCATCGAAATTCAGTACGTCAGCACCCAGCCGCTGCGCCGCCAGCTGGAACGAGCTGCGGGTGCGGGTGGAGGGCTCGAAGAACAGGGTGCAAACGCCGGTACCGGCGAGCACCGCGCGCTTGTTGTTGATCCGGCCAACCGCGGCATCGCGGATCTGGCCAGCACGGTCGAGCAGCTGCAGCAGGGTTTCCCGCGGCAACCCATCCAGGGTCAGCAGGTGGCGCAGGCGTCCTTGGGCATCAAGTTGCGAAGCGGTCATGGCAGGGTCTTCGACAGTCAGGAAATAGGGGTGGCTTCATGCGGCGCCGACAACCAGCGCTCGATGATGACGGCGGCGGCAACGGCGTCGAGGTTGGCGGCATCGCGGCGGCGCTTGCGGCCTTCGGCGCGCTCCACGGCGAAGCGCTGCGCCGCCTCGACCGAGCTGGAACGCTCGTCCACCAGCAATACCGGCACCTTGTAGCGCTGCTGCAGCTGCCGGGCAAAGGCGTGCGCGCGCTTGCGGTTGGGCTGGTCTTCGCCTTCCAGGGTGAGCGGATCGCCGACGATCATGCCTTGCGGCCGCCATTCCTTGTGCAGCTTGTCCAGCGCGTTCCAGTCCGGGCCATTGCCATGCACATCGACGACCGCGATCGCACGCGCGCCGACGCCCAGCGAGCTGCCAATGGCAACGCCGATGCGGCGCGAGCCGACATCGAAGCCCAGTACCGTGCTGCTGGTGGAAAGTGTGTTGGACTCAAGCACGGCCGCTGTATCCGGTGACCAGGAACAGATCAACGCCGATGCGCGCGCCGGCCAACTGCCAGCGCTCGTCCAGCGGTGTTTCGAACAGCACGGCAGCGTCGGCGGGCACGGTCAGCCAGCTGTTCTCCGCCAGTTCCTGCTCCAGCTGGCCTTCACTCCAGCCGGCACAGCCGAGCGTGACCAGGGCATTGCGCGGACCTTCGCCACGGGCCATGGCTTCGAGGATGTCGCGGGACGTCGTCAGGTAGAGGCCATCGCCCACCTTCAGGCTGGAATCCCATTCGCGGGCGTCGTCATGGATGACGAAACCGCGTTCGGTGTGTACCGGCCCGCCATTGAGCACCGGCACGGCGCGCAGGTCGCCATCGTCGGTATCGATCGCCATCTGCGCGAACACATCGCCCAGGGTGAAATCGGAGGGCTGGTTGACCACGACGCCCATCGCGCCGTTTTCGTCGTGCTGGCAGATCAAGGCCACGCTACGCGCGAACTGGGGGTCGACCAGCGACGGCAAAGCCACCAGCAGGTGATTGGAAAGAGGTGGTGACAGCGCAGACATGTCTGCATTCTACCGGCTGCGGCTGCCTGACGCCTCGCAGGGGCGATAATCGGCCCTACCTTAACGCGGACACGCCCATGACCTACTACTGTGATTTCGCCCCGGGCCACCCCGTGCACGGGCCGTACCACGAGAACGAGTATGGCTTCCCGCAGCGCGACGAACGCGAACTCTTCGAGCGCCTGCTACTGGAAATCAACCAGGCCGGCTTGAGCTGGGAAACCATCCTGCGCAAGCGCGAAGGCTTCCGCAGCGCCTACAGCGGCTTCGACGTGGACGCGGTGGCAGCCTATGGCGAGGCGGATATCGCCCGCCTGCTGGCCGATGCCGGCATCATCCGCAACCGGCTCAAGGTGGCAGCGGCGATCCACAACGCGCAGGTGATCCAGGGGCTGCGTGCCTCCCATGGCGGCTTCGCCGAATGGCTGGATGCGCATCATCCGCTGACCAAGGCGGATTGGGTGAAGCTGTTCAAGAAGACGTTCCGGTTTACCGGCGGCGAGATCACCGGCGAATTTTTGATGAGCTTGGGCTATCTGCCCGGCGCGCACCGGGAGGATTGCCCGGTGATGGTGAAGATTGCGGCGATTGGGCCGGCTTGGATGGGGCGGTAGGGCCGGGATTCGGGATTGGGGAGAGCTTGAAGCAAAGGCAAAGAGCAGAAGCACCCCTCCCCGGCCCTCCCCTTCGCTGCGCGAAAGGGAGGGGGAAGAGCGGCCTCCCCCTGGATTTCGGCTTCTGCTTCGGCTTCGGCTTTCGCTTTGGCTCGGCCTTGGCCCCTCCCTTTCGCGCAGCGAAGGGGAGGGTTCGGGAGGGGTGCTCTTGATCTTGATCTTGATCTTGATCTCCCCCCCCAAACAAAAAAGCCGCCCCAAAAGGAGCGGCTTTTCAAACAACCAATCCCGCCAGACTCAGCGAACCTCGGCAATCTCCACACCATCCAGACCCTGCGACAAGGTCTTGGCGTCACCGCCCTGCGACAGCTTGATGCGCAGGCGCACTTCGTTCTGCGAATCGGCGTAGCGCAAGGCGTCGTCGTAGCTGATCTCGCCAGCCTGGTACAGCTCGAACAGGCTCTGGTCGAAGGTCTTCATGCCCAGCTGCACGGAATCCTTCATCACTTCCTTGAGCTTGTGCACTTCGCCGTCGCGGATGTAATCCTGCACCAGCGGCGTGCCCAGCAGGATTTCCATCGCCACGCGGCGGCTCTTGCCGTCAGGGGTCGGCACCAGCTGCTGCGCGACCACGCCCTTCAGGTTCAGCGACAGATCCATCAGCAACTGGTTGCGGCGGTCTTCCGGGAAGAAGTTGATGATGCGGTCCATCGCCTGGTTGGCGTTGTTGGCGTGCAGCGTGGCGAGCACCAGGTGGCCGGTTTCGGCAAACGCCACCGCGTGATCCATGCCCTCGCGGGTACGGATTTCGCCGATCATGATCACGTCCGGCGCCTGCCGCAGGGTGTTCTTCAGCGCCGCTTCCCAGCTGTCGGTATCGATGCCGACTTCGCGCTGGGTCACGATGCAGCCTTCGTGCTTGTGCACGAATTCAATCGGGTCTTCGATGGTGATGATGTGGCCGGTCGAGTTCTGGTTGCGGTAGCCAATCATCGCCGCCAGCGAGGTCGACTTGCCGGTGCCGGTGGCGCCGACGAACAGGATGATGCCGCGCTTGGTCATCGCCAGCGTCTTGACCACCGGCGGCAGGTTCAGCTCTTCCACGGTGGGAATGCGCGTCTCGATGCGACGCAGCACCATGCCTACCTGGTTGCGCTGGTAGAAGCAGCTCACACGGAAGCGACCCACGCCGGATACACCGATGGCGAAGTTGCATTCGTGGGTTTTCTCAAACTCCTCGCGCTGCGCCGGCGTCATCACGTTGAGCACCATGTCGCGGCTTTGCTGCGCCGTCAGCGGTGTCTGGGTGATCGGCGACAGCTTGCCGTTGACCTTCATCGACGGCGGCATGCCGGCGGTGATGAAAAGGTCCGACGCCTTCTGGTGCGCCATCAGCTTGAGGAACGAGGTGAAATCAATAGTGCTCATGTCTGGCTCCCGATGGAGAGCCGGGACAGGGCGTGGGATGACCCCATCGCGCCCCGTCGATTCCGGCTTTTGCGAATCCCGAATTCCGAATCTTCAATCCCGAAACCTGGAATTACTCGAACAGACGCTTGTCCTTGGCGTATTCCTTGGCCTGGTTGCGCGTGACCAGGCTGCGCTTGACCAGATCCTGCAGGTTCTGATCCAGCGTCTGCATGCCCACCTGCTGGCCGGTCTGGATGGACGAGTACATCTGCGCCACCTTGTCTTCGCGGATCAGGTTACGGATCGCCGGTGTTGCCACCATGATTTCGTGCGAGGCCACACGGCCGCCGCCGACACGCTTGAGCAGTGCCTGTGAAATCACAGCACGCAGCGACTCGGACAGCATCGAGCGCACCATCGGCTTTTCGCCGGCCGGGAACACGTCGATGATACGGTCGATGGTCTTGGCCGCCGAGCTGGTATGCAGGGTGCCGAACACTAGGTGACCGGTTTCTGCCGCGGTCAGTGCCAGACGAATGGTCTCAAGGTCACGCAATTCGCCGACCAGGATGATGTCCGGGTCTTCACGCAGCGCCGAGCGCAGGGCTTCGTTGAAGCCGTGCGTGTCACGGTGCACTTCGCGCTGGTTGATCAGGCACTTCTGCGAGGTGTGCACGAATTCGATCGGGTCCTCGACGGTGAGGATGTGACCGTATTCGTTCTTGTTGATGTGATCGATCATCGCCGCCAGCGTGGTCGACTTGCCCGAACCGGTCGGGCCGGTGACCAGAATCAGACCCTGCGGCTGCTCGATCAACTCACGGAAGATCGGCGGGCAGGCCAGGTCTTCCAGCGTCAGCACTTCCGAGGGAATGGTACGGAACACCGCACCGGCACCACGGTTCTGGTTGAACGCATTGACACGGAAGCGCGCCAGCGAAGGAATCTCGAACGAGAAGTCGACCTCGAGGAACTCTTCGTAATCACGCCGCTGCTTGTCCGACATGATGTCGTACACCAGCGCGTGCACTTGTTTGTGGTCCAGGGCCGGGATGTTGATGCGACGGACGTCACCGTCCACGCGGATCATCGGCGGCAGGCCGGCGGAAAGATGTAAGTCCGAGGCCTTGTTCTTGACCGAGAACGCCAAAAGTTCAGCGATGTCCATACGCGCTCTGTCCCCTGCGTTGCGAGTATATGTAAGGTGTTTCCCCTGGCAGGCAGTATAAGCCTTCCCACGTAAGAGGTAGATGCTTTGCAAACCGTGTCGTTGGCCACCCTCCGGCAGCAGATCGACGCTGCTTCCAGCCCCTCCCAACCGGTCCGCCTGCTGGCCGTCTCCAAGCTGCAGCCGGCCGCTGCGGTGGCTGGACTGGCCGCCCAAGGACAGCGCGCCTTTGGTGAAAACTATGTGCAGGAGGCGGCCGCCAAGATCGCCGAGCTGGCCGAACTGGGCCTGGAGTGGCACCTGATCGGCCACCTGCAGTCCAACAAGGCCGAGCTGGCCGCCCAGGTCTTCGACTGGGTGCAGACCGTGGACCGGGGCAAACTGGTCAACGCCCTGGCCAAGGGCCGCCCGGCCGCTTTGCCCCCCCTCAATGTGCTGATCCAGGTCAACATCGACGACGAGGACAGCAAGCATGGCTGCACCCCGGAGCAGGTCGCTGCACTGGCCGCGGCCGTCGCCAAGGAGCCACGGCTCTGCCTGCGCGGTCTGATGGCGATCCCCGCCCCGTTCCCGGAAGCGGCCAAACGCCAGGCCGCGTTCGCACGGATGCAGGCCTTGTTTACCGACCTGGCCGCGCAGTACCCGCAGGTCGATACACTTTCGATGGGCATGAGCAGTGACTTTGCCGAAGCCATCGCCGCCGGCTCGACCATGGTCCGGGTCGGCACCGCCTTGTTCGGCCAACGCCCTTCCCCTTGATCGCACCGAGATTGGATTGATGACCAGCAGCCCGAATACAGACCTTCCCGACACTGATGTCGCCTTCATCGGCGGCGGCAACATGGCGCGCAGCCTGATCGCTGGTTTGCTGCGACGCGGCATGGCCGCCAGCCGCATCCATGTTGCCGAGCCGGTCGCCGCCCTGCGCGAGGCGCTGGCGCAGGACTTCGGCGTGCATACCTACAACGCCGCCGAAGCCGCCGCCGCTCATGCCGGGCTGTGGTTGATGGCGGTCAAGCCGCAGGTGATGCGTACCGTCTGCGAGGCCTTGAGTCCCATCGCCGCTGCACAGCAGCCGGTGGTTGCCTCGATCGCCGCCGGCATCACCGCCGCGCAGCTCGAACGCTGGCTGGGTGGCGATCAGGCCATCGTCCGCGCCATGCCCAACACCCCCGCCCTGCTCGGTGCCGGCGTCACCGGCCTGTTCGCCAACCCGCGCGTATCCGCCGCCCAGCGCGCGCAGACCGAGCAGGTGCTTGCCAGCGCTGGCCGCACCGTCTGGATCGAGAACGAAGGACTGATGGACGCGGTGACCGCCGTTTCCGGCAGCGGCCCCGCCTATATCTTCCTGCTCGCCGAGGCGATGGAAGCCGCAGCACTGGAACAAGGCCTGCCGGCAGACGCGGCCCGCACGCTGGTACTGGATACCGTCCTCGGTGCCGCACGCATGCTGACCGAAGCCGGCGAAGCCCCGGCCGAACTGCGCCGCCGCGTCACCTCGCCGGGTGGCACAACCCAGGCCGCTATTGAAACCTTCCAGGCAGGCGGCTTTGAAGCGCTGACGGCGAAGGCCATCGATGCGGCAGCCAAGCGCGGCAAGGAGCTGTCTGCTGCGAACGATTGAGCAGCAAGAACTCTGCAAGGTGCAAGCAATCCCAAGCCCCTCTCCCCTTGTGGGGTGAGAGGGGCAGCTTGCGAACCACCGGTTCGCTGCCCATCGAACCCCCTTGCGCTGGCGCAAGGGCCGGGGCGCGGAGCGGGGGTTCGGGAGAGGGGCAAGGCGAAGCCTTGTAGCTTCTGGACCCTCAGAAAGAAGCCTCTTTCCTACAACCAGCACCACAGCCCAAGGAGCAATCCAACATGCCCCGGTTCGCCCTAACGCTGTCCTCCACCCTGCTGCTCACCCTTGCCGCCTGCTCCGCGGAACCCTCCCCGCGCGCAGCCGTCATCCAACAAGCGCACCCCAGCCACGCCGACCTGGGCAAGCTGCGCGTGCACTACAACCTGCTGCCTACGCTGGCCATGAACGACACCGTCGCCCGCAGCTACCAGGTGCAGCGCGAAGCCGACCGCGCACTGTTGGTGGTTGCACTACGACAACTGGAACAAGGCGAAGAACTCCCAGTCGAAGGCAAGGTACAAGCCATCGCCACCGACCTTTCCGGCAAGCGCCAACAGATTGACTTGCGTGCGGTGCGTACCGGTTCCTATACCGATCTCATCGGTGTGCTCGACGCGCATCCACGCGATCAACTGCGCGTGGATCTGCAGATAAGCGCGGATGCAGGTGCGGGAAACGTTCGCTTCGAGCGGAATTTCTGAATCCCGCCGAAACAATAAGCATCGTCTTGTTTGTTGTTTCAGCGCCGTATTCGCCGTTGCAAATCTCGTTGGAAATGCTGCTTGAAAAGCGCGCATTTCCTTTCCCAATCAATTTGATATGACAGCGCAGCAGCGATCACCTCGCAGCTTGCGAGGTCGTTGCGCGTTGCCCGCACACATCACAAAGTCAAATTGACATGGAATTAACACAAACCATACTGGCCGCCTTTCCAATTCCGCGCAGGCCTCAGAAACGGGGCCTGCGACGGGCAGAGTGACGTCCTTGCCAGTCCACAACTCCCCTACTCCGTTGCTGCAGCTGCAAGGCTGGGGCATGCGCCGTGGCCAACGCACCGTGCTGGCATCGATTGATCTGGACATCAGCGGTACCGGCATCGTGGTGTTGATGGGCCCGGGCGGCACCGGCAAGTCCTCGTTGCTGCAGGCGCTGTCTGGCCAAAGCAACGCCCATGGCGGGCGTTGGGGCACGCTGCTGTTCCAAGGCGCACCGCTGGAAGCGGCAACGCAGCCACCGGTACTGGTGCAACAACACGCACGCGAACTTGGCTTCAGCGTGCTGGAAAACCTCAGCGCTGCGCTCCGCCCGCAATCAGGCAACAAGCCACAGGCATTGCGCGAACAGATCGACACGCGCCTGCAGGCCTTGGGCGCTACCGCCGTGGCCGCACATCTGCAGCAGCGGGTGATCGACCTGCCGCGCGGACTCGCTCGCCAGGTCGCCATCCTGCGCGCCGCCTTCAGCGGTAGCGCGCTGCTGTTGATCGACGAACCCACCAGCGAGCTGGAACCGGCCGAGGCGGAAGCCGTGCTCACGCTGATTGAACGTCTATCCGCCAACCACTGCTGTCTGGTCAGCCTGCACCATCAAGGCCAGGCACGACGTATCGCTTCGCGGGTGATCCTGCTGGCCGGCGGCCATGTGCAGGTTGATGCGCCGGTGGATGCTTTCTTTGCCAATAGCAGGCAGCACCCGGTGCTGGCGCAGTTCCTGCGCACCGGCAGCTGCCATGTGCCCGCGCCGGATGCGCGCGCCGAGGACCTCGCCGATGGTGTCGTCGCACCAGCGCCCGTTGCCATCGCCGAGAAGGTACCAAGCCAGCCTGTCACGCCTGCGGCCGAAGCTTCCATTGCGCGTCCAGCACCGATGCAGACACCAGCGCCGGTCCGCCTGTCTGCCACGCCATCCCGGCGCGGCCCCAACGGCTTCCATTGGCTGGTACCGGGCAAGCTCGCCGGCTGCCCGATGCCCGGCGTGGTATTCGCCATCGATCACGATCTGGCGTTGCTGCGCGGCATGGGCGTCACCGTGCTGGTCAACCTCACCGAACGCGAGATGTCGGCCGAGCGACTGGCTCCCTACGGGCTGCGCAGTTATCACCTGGGCATCGCCGACCGCGGCGCACCGCCCTTGCTATGGGCCAAGCTGCTGCTGGCCAAGATCGAGGTGATGCTGCGCGAAGGCGAAGTCGTCGCCGTGCACTGCCTGGCCGGCCTTGGCCGAACGGGCATGGTGCTGGCCGCGTGGTTGATACGCGAAGGCCTCACCGCCAATGAGGCACTGCGCCGCCTGCGCACGCTGGACCCGGGTTTCGTGCAGTCGCAGGAGCAGGAAGACCTGCTGCATGCACTGGAAGAAAACCTGCTGATCCGCGCCTGCGACTGATCAACCCCTGAGTGATGCCGGGTCGCACTGCGGCCTGCGGGCATCGTTTTTTCTTTTCTCCCCCTTCCGCAAGGATTCCCCCATGTCGCTCGACACCACCCTGCAGCAATCCGTTGCCTCCATCCCCGAATGCGTCGCCGCCGGCTACGTCGATATCAGCTCCGGCATGCTGCTGTCGGTACGCACCGTGGATTCGCATCCGCGCGAAGTGCTGGATCTGGTCGCCGCGGCTACCGCCGATCTGTACCAGGGCCCGAACATCCGCAGCATCGAGCAGATGTTCCGCCGCGCACGCGGCCTGGAAGACCAGGAAGGCGCGCACTATTTCCAGGAAATCATCGTCAACAGCGAAAACCTGATCCATGTCTTCATGCGCGGCAAGCGCTACCCGGATTACGTGATGGTGTTTGTCTGCCGCCGCACCGCCAACCTCGGCATGGTGCTGACCCGCTCACGCCTGGCGATGCCGCTGATCGAAGCGGAAATCTGATCCATCCGGGCCACGCACTGTGACCCGGGCAGCAGGCACTGCTGGCGTCTCGTCCGATACCCGGCAGCTTGCCGATACCGTCTCGCAACGCTAGCCCACGCGTTGCGGGCCTTCGCCGCGCTGCCCCAGCACATCCTGCGGATTCAGCAGGCCGCAGCGCTTCAGCGACAGACAGCCGCAGCCGATGCAATCGCTGAGCTGGTCACGCATGAACTGCAGCGTTGCGATGCGCTCGTCCAGTTCCTTGCGCCAGCGCGCGGACATCTTCGCCCAGTCAGCCTTTGTGGGTGCGCGCCCTTCCGGCAGTTCGGCCAGGCGCTCGGCCACCGCCTGCAGCGGCATGCCCACGCGTTGTGCGGCCTGGATCAGCGCCAGCCGGCGCAGCACATCACTCTGGAACCTTCGCTGATTACCGGCAGTACGCTGGCTGTGGATCAGTCCCTTGCGCTCATAGAAGTGCAAGGCCGACACCGCAACACCGCTGCGCCGGGCCACTTCACCTACACTCAATTCCCGCGTGGACATCACTTGACCTCAACCATGGTTGAGGTGTGATGCTGCACGCCCCCCAGCCGCAACTCAAGCAGCAGCGTCGCATCATGAGTTCCCAAAGCATCGCCTCGGCCCCACCGGCCAGCACCTCCATCCTCGCCCCGCAATACCGTGCCACCACCTTCGGCATGGTCGCGCTGATCTCGCTGATCGCCTTCGAAGCGCTGGCCGTGGCGGCCGCCATGCCGAGCGTGGCGCAGGCCTTGGACGGGCTGCGCCTGTACGCGCTGGCCTTCGGCGGCGCACTGGCCACCAGCGTGATCGGCATGACCTTGGCTGGCCGCATGTGCGACCAGCAAGGTCCGGCGCGACCGCTGTGGCTGGGCCTGGGCAGCTTCCTGATTGGCCTGCTGCTGGCCGGCTTGGCGCCGCGCATGGATGTACTGATCATCGGCCGCCTGTTGCAGGGCGTCGGCATCGGCGCGATCTCGGTGTCGCTGTATGTGCTGGTGGCGCGCACCTATCCGGAAGCGCTGCGGCCGAAAGTGTTCGCAGCCTTCTCCGCCGGTTGGGTGGTGCCCTCGCTGATCGGCCCCGGCCTGAGTGGCCTGATCGTGCAGCACCTGAGCTGGCGCTGGGTCTTCCTCATCGTGCCGGTGTTGGCCTTGCCGGCGGCGTGGCTGCTGTTGCCGGCCTTGCGCAGTACCCAAACCAGCATCCGTCGCGATGTCGAGCAGCGGCCAGTGGTGCGCTGGGCGATAGGCACCGCGCTGGCCGCACTGTTGCTCTACGTCGGCGGACAGCTGCAAGGCGTGCAGGCGCTGGCGGTGATGACGGTGGCAGTGATTGCACTGATCTTCTGTGCGCGTCATCTGCTACCCAGCGGCAGCCTGCTGCTGCGCCGCGGCCTGCCCAGCGTGATTGCCTTGCGTGGCATTGCCGCCTCGGCCTTCTTTGGCGCCGAGGCCTTCCTGCCACTGCTGCTGCAGCGCGAGCGCGACCTGTCGCCGCTGTGGGCCGGCGCAGCGCTCAGCCTGGGTGCGCTGGGCTGGTTCTCCGGCTCGTGGATGCAAGGCCACCAGCATTTCGGTTGGCGCCGTACGCACATGCTGCAGGCTGGCACCTGGCTGATGCTGGCCGGCCTGCTGATCACCGTGCTTACCCTGTATCCAGGCGTGCCTTTGATGCTGGCGCTTGCCGGCTGGGCGCTTACCGGGCTGGGCATGGGCCTGATCTACCCCAGCCTGTCGGTGCTGACCTTGTCGCTGTCAGCGCCGCACGAGCAAGGTGCCAACAGCTCGGCCTTGCAGCTGAGCGAAGGCATCGCGGTCGCCTCGACGCTGGCGATCTCCGGCTCGCTGTTTGCCGCAACCGTTGGCGGCAATGAAACCAGCGGCTATCTGCTGTGCTTCGCGGTGACGCTGCTGTTGGCCGGATTGGCAACCGTGGTTGGTCGCCGCATCAGCTAAGCAGCGCTCGATCACGCAGCTCAGCAATCTCCTGCGTCGCAGCTCTGCGCGAGGATCTCCGGCTTGATCCTTTGCCCGGGCTACACGCAGCCCGGCACAGGCTCAGTGCGCAGCGTCCACGCCTTCCACTTCCAGCAGGTCCTGGCGCAGGATGCGGCGCACTTCCAGCACCGCTTCCGGTGTTTCCTGCACGCTGTGGCCGGACACGATCACCTTCTCCGACAGCGCGCCATCCAGATGCGCGCTCCAGTACGGCACCAGCCCATCGTCGGACTGCGGGGTCGGCACCTCGGCTTTGCGCTTGGCGATGATGGAGTGGTACTTCAGGCCCGGTTGGATCGGCAGCGCCGAGGACGCCTCGATGAAGGGATCGCTGGCCTTGAGGTTCTCGATGCTGTTGGTGATCACCGGTTCCTTGGGCTTCTTGCCATCGGTTTCGCCCGGGTCCTGCAGCGCCATGAAGGCATCGCCAAAGGCGCCAAGAATCGTCAGCGGCAAGCGCACCAGCCTGCCGATCAAACGGCCAAGCCGGTTGCCAGCCGCATCCGTGCCCTTATGCGGTGAAGCGAGGAAAATCGCCCGCTCCACGTTCGGCTGCGGGGTGAAGTGCAGCACCGGCCCAAGCTTGGCTTCCACCCGCGCCAGCCGCTCGCCCTGCAGGTTGTAGCGCTGGCGGGTGTTCTCCCACAGCACATCGCCCGAGTCACTGAGCATCAAGCGTGCGATCACGCCGCCCATGCTGTGGCCGATGAAGACCATGTCGTGCGATGCCGGCGCCGTGCCCTTGGGATCGAAGTGATGCAGCGTGCTGTTGAAGGCCTTGCTGATGGTGTAACGGTTCAAGGCGATCGGCGCATTGGTCGGGTAATACACCGACCACACCTGGTAATGCTCGCGCATCTCCTCGTCACCCATGATCTCGTTGGCCAGGTTCACCCAGGCCTCCGGGCTGCTGGCCAGGCCGTGCAGCATGAAGATGATGCGCTTGTTCGGATCGTAGGGCTGCATCAGGTAGATATGCGGCTCGCGGATGCCTTCGCCACGGCCGAACAAGGTGCGCAGTGACTCGGTGGCGAACCCGGACTGGGCCAGCCACAGCCCATAGGCGGCGGTGAAATTGGCCGCCAACGGCACTTCCTGCCCGCGCATCTGGATGCTGCTGAGGTCCGGCGAATAGGCCTCCAACTGCACCTGCCGGGTTGCCAGTATTTCTTCCAGCGTATTGCCGCTGAAGTTCAGCACGGCGGTCACGTTGACCGCAGGCATCTCGCTGTAGACCGGCAGGTCCTGCTTGCGCTCTTCCACTTCAATCGCCTGCGCCAGCGTGGGCGCCTCCATCATCGCCACCAGCTCGGCACCAAAGCCATCGCGACGGTAGGAGCTGCGTAGCCCCGCAAAGCTCACCGAGGATGCGGCCACCAGCTGCCTGGGCACGCCTTCGAGCTTGAGCTGGTCGAACTTCGCACTGATGGTCCACTCGTCCACCCGCACCGGCAGGTTGATGTCCTCGCCTTCCAACGCACGCGCACGGGTGCGCTGGAACACCACCGACGCGGCCTGCTCGGTGGCGTAGTTGTAGTAATCCCGCACCTGGGTAAGCCGGTCTTCCAAAGCGCGCTGCGCCGGGCTGCGACCGCTGAAGAACAGGTACAGATAGGAGTAGCGCGCGGTTTCCAGCCAGGCATTCAAGGCCGCCGGCGGCAACTCGATGGGCTCATTGCCCTTGGCCTTGGGGGTGAGCGCCAAGGCTTCCTGCATCCACAGCTCGGCCAGCGTAGACAGGCGCTGCTCGGACTGCAGGCCGTCATTGGTGGTCACCGTTTGCCGACAAGTGGGTAGATCCTTGCTGCAATCACTTTCGGTCAAGCCAATGACCGACAGCGACTCCTGCGACAAGGCACTGAGCTTGCCGGTGCTGAGGATGTCGCCACGCTTGAGCATCACATAATCGGTGTTGCTCACCGCTTTCATCTTCACCATGGCGCAGCCGCTGGACAGCAGCAGCGCCAGTACCGCGACCACCGGCAACAACCGGCGTATCCATGTCTGCGGGGTGTGGGTCATGGGTTGGTTCCTGGTGCGGGAATGCCGGGTACGCCTGCGCGTATCCGGGAAGAGAAATCAGCCACATCGCCCGCTTCGCGTGCACGCAGCGTTATACGCCCCGATTGTTGCAGAGTCGCCAGCGACACGCCCGGGGTCAGCCCACCGACGTCGGCGGCGTACTCGGCCAGATAACCGGAGGCCAGCAGGCGGTAATCCAGCGGCAGATTGGGCTGGATGCGGCGCATCAGCTCGAACACCACCGTGGTGCAGTTGCTGGTCAGCGTGTTGTAGAAACGCGGCGCCTGTTTCAGCTGCTGCGCGCGGTCCACGTAGAAGCGCAGCAGATCGCGCATCTTGTCCGGGCTCAGCCCATGCAGGCGGTACAGATAGACATCCTCGCCACGCACGTTACTGCGCGTCAGCACGATGTCGCGCTCATCCGAGGCCACCAGCACCGCCTCGAACTTGCGGAAGAACCCACCCAACGCCGAGAACGACTCGCCTTGCTCCTTGCGGATCTCCAACGAGAACACCAGTTGGCGGCCATCGGCGAAACCGAACGACACCAGCGTGTGCGCAATCGCCGGCCCCATCCAATAGGACAGGATCATGTCCACCGACTGTACCTGCGACAGATCGTACTCACGCGCTTCCCAGCGCACGTCGTGGTCGGTCTCGGTACGCCAATGGAAGTTGCGCACGTTGTCGATGATCAGGCGGTCACCCTCGATGCGCGCATGCAGCGGCTGCGCCACGTCATCGGCCCAGGCCCGGTCCTGCTGCGGGTCGATCGTCGCCCACCAGATCAGCATCACCGCGAACAAGGCACCGAACACCGCCAGCGAATGCCAGCGCCGCAGCGGCCCGAAGCCCGCGCGGATCGCCCAGATGCTGGGCACGCACCAGACCAGGATCGCCACGACCTTGGCCACCACATTGCCGGGGAACTGGTACCACAGCGCGAACCCGCCCCAGATACCGATGCACAGACACAGGAACGCCAACAGGACCCGACCGACGCCACGCACAACACTGCCCAGACGCCGCTTCCCTACATTTGCCACTTCACTCTCCTGAAAGACCCAACAGCCCCGCAAGCGCACCGCGCCAGGCCGGAACCACCGCGAAATGAATGGGTCGCCAGCGACCCGCGGCAAAGATAGCCTGCCGGGCGCGGAAAGCGGAGTGAAACGGTTAAAAAGGCGGTTGAAGCGCAATGCCGTTCATTTAGACGGGCCGGCCAAGCAGACAGTCAGATAACCGCCGCACCCCGGCATCAGCGTAGCCCGGGTAAGCGCAGCGCACCCGGGGCCGTCCGCGAGCAACCTGAAACACCAAGAGACCCCAACCTCCCGGGTGCGCTGCGCTTACCCGGGCTACACAATGGCCTGACGCAGCCAATAAATTTCAAGCAGCACAGCCCGCGAGCAGAACAGGCAAGCGCGACCGGATCTCAGTGAATATTCGGCCCTTCAATCCCGCCCTCCAGCCAAGCCTCAACCTGCGGCAACAACGCCACAACCGAAGCTGCCAACTGGTCGTACTGGCTTTGCTCGCTGCCGAAGGCCTTGAACGAAAATCCGCGAAAGTCCTTGTGCTGTTCTGTATCGATCAAGCGCCTTCTAAGCAACGGATCGGTCTCGAACACCCGCTTCGGCACCTCTCCCGAGTCAGGGTCAACCCAACTCGCCGGAACGCGACTGAACTCCAGGATGAAGCTGCCGCCATACGTCCAGTATTGGATAGACAGGAAGTCGCGGTAAGCGTCACTGGCGCGAACGAAGTTCGCTACGCCGCCACCGCCGAACCCAAGCCGACGGATCTCTGGCAGCAAGATCTTCTTTATTGAAATGGTCATCAGCTGGCCGGGAGTCTTTACGAGCTCGTATCCCAGAATGAAGTGAGGTGCCATCAGACCTAAACACCGGAGCCTCCGCTAGCAAAAAACCTGGCTCTGACCCGTGTTCTCTCATACCTTTTTGCAACACGCATAGATCCGCCAAGCAATATAGATAAGCAAGAAGCTCATCGGAGCAGGGCGCGCCTGCGCCCTGCCCTCGCCCAGACTAATAAGCGTTTCGAGCTACGGTGCGTAAGGAGCGAACGCACGAGTAATGATCGCGCGAACGCTCTCGGGAACCTCATCCCAACTCTCCCCCCATTGACTGCAGTGCTTAAACGCCTTGAAAGGCTTCTCCGCACTCGGTGGCGCATAGCCCAACACATCCTCTATGCAGTCTTCAACTTGAAGCACTCGTTCCGGATTGCCCACCGCCGCTGCGATCAACGGATTGAACTTCTCAGCACCTTCCACCCCTCCATCCCTATCGTGGATGACGAAGTAGTCAACCTTCAGTGCGTTCAAATATCGGCAGAGACCGATTATGGACGCCTTTCCTCGGGCTTTTATTACTTCAGTCGAGGAGACAAGCGTATGCCTCCTGCTCGCATCCAAACGTCTTATTGCCTCTTTGAGAACAACTTCCTCAGTATCACCCTCGACAACGACTACTCGCCGAGTGAAAAATATCCTAGAAACGTGATCGTCCAACTTGAGGAGCATCTTTACGTGATCTTTATCATCCGCCTCAAGCTTCCTGTACTCATCCGTCACTGAGAATGCATACGAGAGTGCGCTCTGGTTAGAACAATAAAGGCGATTGAGAATTTGGCGAGGCTTCCGTGAAAGATCGATCAAGTACGGCGAATGCGTCGTCGCAACGATCTGAGTCCGATCAGTAGAAAGATCGTAGATTAAATCCCTCATTTGATTGGCTGCGCTCGGGTGCAAATAGATTTCCGGCTCTTCAAAAGCAATTATCAAAGAACGCTGCTCGGCACCATCACGCTGACGAAGCCACCTTTGGCGATAGCGAAGTAAACCAAAAACGGCTGCACGAACCATGCCCGTACCCTGGTGAGCGCTCCCGGTTCGGATATTGCTTGACATCTCAATGGCGAAGGTTGGTTTCAGCGTCTCAGGAGACGACAAATTCACGCTTGCGTGGAGCTGAGCATCCGCAAAAACTCCACCCAACACATGATTGAGTTCGCCCATCATTTTTCCAAACTCGGACGTCTTATTCTCAGGATCCAGTTCCTTCGCCAGTAGGTCTAGACATCGTTGAGCTTCTGCATAATTGACGGATTGGGCCCGCACATCCGAGAAGAGCTCCAGCAAAGTGCTTATCAAGGGGCCGCTTTGCTTATCGATCTCACTAGCGGATGCTTCTGCTGGAATAAGCAGTAGACTGGGGAGTTTAGACAACACAACCGGACCGATACCCCCTGGATTGCGATCCCATATCTCTTCTTCGGAAATGTCCCACAGATCGTCGAGCTGCACTAGATCGGACGAGCTGAACTTCCCTTCCGCCGGAAACACCTCCTCGACCTGTTCAGCATTTGCACCAGCATCAACCAAGTCTTTTCTAGTTTTTGCTTTTGAAAACTCAGCCTTAAGCGTTCTCGCTCTTGACTTTATCTCAATAACAACAGGCTTACCCAGCGGGAACGTCTTCCGATAAAATATTGACTTTCCGGTTTCCCCGCCATCCAACGGATCATAGTCGAATATCCTCCCCCGGAACCCACGCCATTCCGCAGCTTCCTTCGGGACATCTCGAATTTCGGCTTCCAAGATCACTTCTTGAGAAAGGACGACCTTTCCACCGGCCTCGTCAGTTTCACTATAGAAGCACGCCTCATCCAGATTTTTCTTATCACTTAGTAGGCATTGCAGCGCCTGAAGCACTGAACTCTTACCCGCATTGTTGGGACCGATAAGAAATGTGGCGTCTCCAAACCGGAGGGTGACATCCTTAAGCCGCTTATAGCCGTTGATCTTTAAGCTCGCAATCTTCACCACTTTCCCCCTTCGTGCATCCATGATCGAAGGACCGCCTTCAATGGCGCCCCTGATAAAGTGACTTCCGTCACGATCGCGATCATTTCACACGAAGAGCCCAGAGGGAATTGGCGACAAGGCTGATCGCAAAACCCTACTGATTCAGTCGAACACCAGCGCCACGAAAAAGCGCGCTCCAGCTTGTTTTGCCAACCTTTTAGTTTGCGTCCGACATACCGCCCGAAATGCGCAATCAATGGAAACCGAGAAGTTGGTGCCGCGCCACAGATGTGGTTGCAACCCAACGACGTCACAGCATCTTGCGGGTCCATACCAACATGCACACTGCACCGGCTAGAACCGAAAAAATGCAGCCAACAAAAAAGCCTCTGTTTCCAGAGGCTTCTTTATCTTGGTGGGCGGTACAGGGATCGAACCTGTGACCCTTGCCGTGTGAAGGCAATGCTCTACCGCTGAGCTAACCGCCCGTGTTGCGAGCCGCTCATTATAGGGAGCTGAGCGAGCACGTCAACATCTTTCTTCACACGATTTCACATCGTCTGCGTGGGCTTGTCCGAGCTGGAAGTGCCGGCCAGCAGGGTCTCGATCTTGTTGCGGATGGCCTCGCCGTCGGCGCCGTCGGCGAGCTGCACGCCGATGCCGGCCTGGCGGTTGCCCTGCGCGCCCAGCGGGGTGACCCAGACCACTTTGCCGGCTACCGGCAGGCGCTCGCTGGAGTCCGGCAGGGTCAGCAGCAGGAACACCTCGTCGCCGAGGAAGTAGCGCTTGGGCGTGGGCACGAAGACGCCACCGTTCTTCACGAACGGCATGTAGGCGCCGTACAGCGCTGCCTTGTCCTTTACCGCCAGCGAAAGGATGCCCTGGCGGGCGTTCGTCGCACTCATCGATTTGTCCCCTTGGATTGCACTTGGTTGGCCGCGCCCCATGCCAGCAGCAGCTCCACCACCGCCAGGTCGGCACGGATGGTGGTGCGCAGCAGGTCGCGGGTGCGATTGGCGGCATCAAACCAGGCGGCCAGCTTGTTCAATCGGGCCGGATCGGTCAAGCCGTCGGCCGCTTTCTTCAACGCCAGGTCGGCGGCATGGCGCAGGCGCAGGTCGGCGTTGTCGTCGCCGGTCCAGCGCTGGGCCAGCTCGACGCTGCCCAGCTTGCCGGCCAGCAGCTGATCCAGCTCGCTGGCAACCTGCCGGCGCAGGGCCATGCCCTCGCCCTGCAGCCACTGATCGGCCAATGCCGGGTGACCGCGGGTGGCATCCAGTGCTTCACGCGCCACGCCCTCGGTATAGCCGCGCGACTGCAGCCAGGCCATCGCTTCATCACGCGGTGGCATGCGGAATTCCAGCCGTTGGCAGCGGCTGCGGATGGTCTGCGGCAGCCGCGCCGGGTCGGCGCTGAGCAGCCACAGGTAGCGACCGGGCGACGGCTCTTCCAGTGTTTTCAGCAAGGCGTTGCAGGCGGAACGGTTGATGGCGTCGGCCGGATCAACAATAACCACCTGCGCCACGCCGTAATGCGGGGTCAGCGCCAGCTTCTGCGAGATCTCACGGACCTGATCGATAACGATCTCGGTGCGCAGTTTGTCGCCGGTCTTGTTGGGGATGAAGCTGGTGAACTGCAGGTCGGGATGGGTGCCGGCGGCGATTAACTGCGCGTTGCGCTGGCGTGCCGCAGCGTTCTCCCCGTGGTTGAGCACATGCGCGGCCAGCCGCATCGCCACCGCGCGCTTGCCCATGCCGGCCGGGCCACACAGCAACAAGCCGTGGCCGAGCCGGCCCACGTCCAGTGCAGCCACGGTCTGGTCATAGACGCGCTGCTGCCAAGGGGCCAGTGCTTCGCTCATCGGGACATCCTGTAGATCATTCGGGTCATGCCGCTCATTGCGCCGCCGCCTCGCTGCGCTTCGCACGCAGCCGCTTCAAATACTCGGCCACGGCGCTGTTGTGATCGGTGTAGGAGGCGGAGAACACATGCGCACCACTACCATCACCGACCGCGACGAAATACAGCGCATCGCCCGGCGCCGGCTTGGCGGCGGCATGCAGCGCGTCGCGGCCCGGCATGGCGATCGGCGTCGGCGTGAGGCCGGCGCGGGTATAGGTGTTGTACGGCGTGTCGGTGGTCAGGTGCACCTTGCGGATATTGCCGTCGTAGGCGCTGCCGATGCCATAGATCACGGTCGGGTCGGTCTGCAGGCGCATGCCCATCTTCAGGCGGCGCGCGAACACACCGGCAATCTGCGGGCGCTCACTGGCCAGGCCGGTTTCCTTCTCGATGATGGAGGCCAGGATCAGCAGCTCGTAGGGCGACTTCAGCGGCAGGTCGTCGCTGCGCTCGGCCCAGGCGGCGGCCAGCTCCTTCTCCATCGCCGCGTGGGCGCGCTTGAGCACGTCCACGTCGCTGTCGCCGCGCTGGTAGATGTAGGTTTCCGGCAGGAAGCGGCCTTCCGGGTGCTGGTCGGCAAAACCAACCTTGGCCATCAGCTCGGCGTCAGACAGGTCGGTGGTTTCGTGCTGCAGCGGCTGTGCACGCGCCAGGGCGGCACGCAGCTGGCGAATGTTCCAGCCTTCGACGATGGTGACGCGGTATTGCAGGACCTTGCCCTGGCGCATGTTCAACAGCAGCTGGCGCGGCGTCAGTGTCGGGTCGAGGGCGTATTCGCCGATCTTCAGCTTGCCGGCAGCGTCGAGCTGGCGGGCCAGCAGCTGCCATTGCAGGTCGTCGCCTTCGTCGACGCCGGCCGCGCGCAGCTTGCGCAGCACGCTGTTGAGCGAATCACCGGAGGCGATGCTGACGCTCTGCTCGGACGGGGTCAGCGGCGCGTCGGCAAAGTTGCCCTGCCGCTGCCACAACCAGGCCGCACCTGCGCCTGCCAAGGCGACCAGCAGCAACAACACCGCCAGCACCAACAGACATCCGCGCTTGGCACCCGCCATGGTCACCCCGTCTTTAAATAGTGGATGCGCAGGATACCGCGCTGGCGGCAACGCCAGCCAAAACGGCGTTCATCATTGTGGATCGAGCGCACGCAACAGCCCGCGCGCCTTGGCCCGGGTTTCGTCCAATTCCTTGTCGGCTACCGAATCCACCACGATGCCGGCGCCGGTGCGGAAGCTGGCGATGCTGCCCTGCACTTCCGCGGTGCGGATCAGGATGTTCAGGTCCATGTCGCCATCGCGGTTCAGCCAGCCGAAGGCGCCGGTATAGGCACCGCGGGCGGTCTGTTCCAGCTCGGCGATGATCTCCATGCAGCGCACCTTGGGGCAGCCGGTGATGGTGCCGCCGGGGAACGTGGCGGCGATCACTTCGCCCGGGGTCACGTCCGGGCGCAGGCGCGCGCGCACGTTGCTGACGATGTGGTGCACGTGGGCATAGCTCTCCACGATCATCAGCTCATCGACCTCAACGCTGCCGGGCGCGGCGATGCGGCCCAGGTCGTTACGCTCCAGGTCGATCAGCATCACGTGCTCGGCGCGCTCCTTGGGATGGCCGACCAGCTCCTGGATGCGGGCGGCATCGTCGTCGCCTGCAAAGCGCGGGCGGGTGCCGGCGATCGGGCGGGTCTGCACCACATCGCCGCTGACCGAGACCAGCCGTTCCGGCGAGGAGCTAACCACGGCGCGGCCGGCGGCCGTGAACAGGCCAGCGAAGGGTGCGGGATTGGCCGTGCGCAGGCGCGCGTACAGCGCTTCGGGTGCGAGTTGCGCGTCGAACTGGGCCTGCCAGCGACGCGACAGGTTTACCTGGAAGACGTCGCCAGCATGCAGGTAGTCGATGACCTTGTGCACGCCATCGGTGAAGCGCTCACCTGCGTCTTCATTGATGGCGCTGGGGCCGTTCCACTGCGGCAAGGGCGGCAGCTGTGCGGCTTCGTTCTGATCGTGCTGGAGCTGGCTGAGCAGATCGGCTGCGTCGTCTTCGGCGATGGCGATGCAGCGGCCGCTGTCGCGCTCGCGCAGTACCGCTGCCGGGCAGCGCAGTGCGATCGCGGTTGGCAGGCCGTCAGTGCGCTGTGGCAGCTGCAGGATCGGTTCGACTTGCTGTGCGAGTTCGTAATCGAGCAGCAGGGCCCAGCCGCCACGGAACGGGATGTCCGCTTCCATCGGGTTGCGGGCTTGGCGCAGGGATTGCCAGTCGCGATCGAGTGCGGAAAGGAAGTCGCCTTCGACTGCGCTGCCGTCTTCGCGTTGCAGGCTGCCGTCGGGGTTGAGCAGGAGTTGGCTGCCGTTGGCGATCAGCAGCATGTCCCACTGGCCGAGCTTACCGGCGGCGGTGGATTCCAGCAGGACCGGATAGCGATGCGGTGCGAGCCGATGCAGCGCCAGCAGGTCGGTGTCGGCGTGCAGGGGGAGGATGTGCATCGTGGGCCCGAAGAAGTCAGGGAGGAGCGCGCCCTTCTCCCGCCGGGAGAAGGTGCCCCGAAGGGGCGGATGAGGGTGCGGGTGGCTGGCGATGTTTGACTGCCAAGAGCCGGCGCCCAATCGGCCGGTCACCGTTGTTGCTTCGGCCTTACCCTCACCCCAACCCCTCTCCCGAGGGGAGAGGGGCTTTGAGCCTTTAAATCCGCTTGAACACCAGCGTGCCGTTGGTACCGCCGAAGCCGAAGCCGTTCGACATCACCACGTCCACATCGGCCTTGCGGGCCACGTTCGGCACGTAGTCCAGGTCGCAGCCTTCGCTCGGGTTTTCCAGGTTGATCGTCGGCGGGATGATGCCGGTGTTCAGCGCCATCACCGAGAAGATCGCTTCCACGCCGCCCGCTGCACCCAGCAGGTGGCCGGTCATCGACTTGGTCGAGCTGACCAGCATCTTGTAGGCGTGCTCGCCGAATGCGGTCTTCATCGCCATGGTCTCGCCCAGGTCGCCCAGCGGCGTGGAGGTGCCGTGTGCGTTTAGGTAGCCCACCTGCTCCGGGGTGACGCCGGCGTCCTTCATGGCTGCGACCATGCAGCGGGCGGCACCTTCGCCGTTCTCGCTCGGTGCGGTCATGTGGTACGCGTCGGAGCTTGCGCCGAAGCCGGCCAGCTCGCAGTAGATCTTGGCGCCGCGCGCCTTGGCGTGCTCGTACTCTTCCAGGATCAGGATGCCGGCACCGTCGCCCAGCACGAAACCGTCACGGCCCTGGTCCCACGGACGCGAGGCCTTGGTCGGGTCGTCGTTGCGGGTGGACATGGCCTTCATCGCGCAGAAGCCACCCAGTGCGGTCGGCGAGGAGCCACGCTCGGCGCCACCGGCAACCATCACGTCGGCATCGCCGTACTGGATCATGCGCATCGCCGTACCGATGGAATGGTTGGACGTGGCGCAGGCGGAAACGGCCGAGAACGACGGGCCCTTCAGCCCGGCGATGATGCTCAGCTGGCCCGGCAACATGTTGATGATGGTCTTGGGCACGTAGAACGGCGAGATCTTCTTGCCTTCGTGGAACTCGATGGTCTGCTCTTCGATGCCGAGCAGGCCGCCGATACCGGCACCGACGATGGCGCCGATGCGCTCAGCGTTGGCCTCGGTGATTTCCAGGCCGGAGTCGTGCAGCGCCATGAAGGCGGCACCCAGGCCGTAATGGATGAACGGGTCCATCTTCTTGGCATCCTTGCCACTGACCCGATACTTGCCGAACAAGGGGTTGTCGGCGGTGATGTCGAAATCCTTGACCTCACCTGCAATTTTGGTGGTGAAACGTTCCAGATAGTTATCTGCAACATTCGTCAGCGGGCCGATGCCCGAACGGCCGTTGATGATGCCTTCCCAGCTGCTGGCCAGATCATTGCCCAGCGGCGACACCATGCCCATGCCGGTAACAACTACGCGACGACTCATTGCGGATTCTCCTGGCCCCGCACGCGGGGAGATTCAAGCTTAAAAGCACGGGGCCGCATCAGCGGCCCCATGGGTTTGCAACGCGGCAGACAGGCTTGCCGACCGCGCCTTGTCAGACCTGGATCAGGCCTTGACGTGTGCCTTGACGTAGTCGATGGCAGCCTGGACGGTGCCGATCTTCTCAGCTTCCTCGTCCGGGATTTCGCACTCGAACTCTTCTTCCAGCGCCATCACCAGCTCGACGGTGTCCAGCGAGTCTGCGCCCAGGTCATCGACGAACGATGCGCTGGTGGTGACTTCTTCTTCCTTGACGCCAAGCTGCTCAACAACAATCTTCTTGACGCGTTCTTCGATGGTGCTCATTAGGATATCGCTCCAGATGGAGTAGTGGTTCAAAAGACGCCAGCCCCCAGGGCTGGCCGTGGGATAGTGTAGTGGAAACCGTAGCGGCGGTGTTTCTGAACAAAAAAGCCGCGACAATCAACCACTTGGGTGCATTCCCTGCACACCACGCTTACGGCATGTACAAACCGCCGTTCACGTGAAGGGTTTCGCCGGTGATGTAACTGGCCGACGGACCGGCCAGGAACGCCACCGCCTTGGCGATGTCTGCGGGCTCGCCGAGGCGGCCCAGCGCGACCTGGCCGAGCATCGCCGACTTGGCGTCCTCGGGCAGATCTTTGGTCATGTCCGTGTCGATGAAGCCCGGTGCGACCACGTTGACGGTCACGCCGCGGCTGCCGATTTCCTTGGCCAGCGACTTGGAGAAGGCAATGATGCCAGCCTTGGCGGCGGCATAGTTGGCCTGGCCGGCATTGCCGGTGACGCCGATGACCGAAGCGATGTTGATGATGCGGCCCTTGCGCGCCTTCATCATGCCGCGCATCACCGCCTTGGAGGTGCGGTAAACGCTGGTCAGGTTGGTGTCGAGGATGGCCTGCCAGTCCTCGTCCTTCATGCGCATCAGCAAGTTGTCGCGGGTGATGCCGGCGTTGTTGACCAGGATGGTGATGGCGCCGAATTCCTTGCTCACCGCGTCGATCAGCGCATCCACCGCGCCCGGCTCGGTCACGTTCAGTGCGCGGCCGTGGCCACCAACTGCGGCCAGACGCGTACCGATGGCGGCGGCGCCGTTGTCGGTGGTGGCGGTGCCGATGACGGTCGCGCCCAGCGCGGCCAGTTCGTCGGCAATGGCGGCACCGATACCGCGGCTTGCGCCGGTTACCAGCGCGATTTCACCCTGCAATGGCTTGCTCATATCTGTTCCTTGTATGCATGGCACCGCGCACGCGCAGCGCCCATCATGACCATGCGCAGGCTACGCCCGCGCGACGATCGCTTGCTCAGTTGGCCCACTCTTCCAGCGCACCGGCAAAGTCTGCCGGGGTGGCGAGCGAACGGCCTTCGATGTTCTTGTCGATGCGCTTGACCAGACCGGTCAGCACCTTGCCCGGGCCGCATTCGGCCACGCGGCTGACACCACGTGCGGCGAGCGCCTGCACGCAACCGGTCCACTGCACCGGCTGGTACAGCTGCTGCACCAGCGCCTGACGGATGGCGTCCACGCCGTCATGCACCTGCGCGTCGACGTTCTGCACGACCGGCAAGGCCGGCAGCTGCCACGCCAGGCCGTTCATCACGGCTTCCAGACGATTGGCGGCTTCGCGCATCAGCGGCGTGTGCGACGGCACGCTGACGGCCAGCTTCACCGCCTTGCGCACGCCCTTCTCGGCCAACAGCGCCAAAGCACGGTCGACTGCGGCAGCGTCGCCGCCGATCACGATCTGGCCGGGCGAATTGAAATTGGCCGGCACCACCACCTGGCTGCCAGCAGCCTCGGCGCAGACGTCCAGCACCAGCGCATCTTCGGCGCCGAGTACGGCGGCCATCGCGCCAACACCGGTCGGGGCGGCGTCCTGCATCAGCTGGCCACGCAGGCGCACCAGATGTGCGCCGTCGTGCAGCGTCAGCGCGCCAGCGGCGACCAATGCGGTGTACTCGCCAAGGCTGTGACCAGCCAGAACCGCCGGCTGTGCGCCGCCCTGTGCATTCCACAGGCGCCATACCGCGATGCTGGCGGCCAGTAGCGCCGGCTGGGTGAATTCGGTGCGATTGAGCTGCTCTTCCGGGCCGCCCTGCGACAGCGCCCACAGATCGACGCCCGCGCCCTCGGAGGCCTCGGCAAAGGTTTCACGGATCTGCGGATGCAATTCAGCCAGTTCGGCCAACATCCCAATGGATTGCGAGCCCTGGCCGGGGAATACGAAAGCGAGTCGGGAGTCAGTCACGCGGTCTTCTGCTGCTTCAATCGAAGGCCAGAATAATAAGCGCGAAAGCGCCCGCCCGTCTGTACTGGCGCGTATGCAGCAGCACGACCCTGTAGTG
>NZ_JBSPUF010000009.1:0-56114 GCF_056861425.1 Stenotrophomonas sp. 21LCFQ19
ACCCTCCCCTGCACTGCGTGCAAGGGAGGGGGCAGAAACGGTAGTGCCGAGCCATGCTCGGCAGGGGCTCTACCGGTACTGCCTCAGCCGAGCAGGGCTCGGCTCTACATCTGAAGCAGAGCTCGGCTCTACCGATGCACGCTGCCGATGCTCGCCGCTGGGTAACGCAGCCCCGCCGCGGCATCCACCGGGAACACGGCGTCAATCCGCGCCAGGTCCTCGGCACTCAACACCACATCCAGCGCACCCAGGTTCTCTTCCAGATACGGCAAGCGCTTGGTGCCCGGAATCGGCACCAGATCATCGCCCTGCGCCAGCACCCATGCCAAGGCCAACTGCCCTGGCGTCACGCCCTTGTCGGCGGCAATCGCATTGACCTGCTCCACCAGCGCCAGATTGCGGTCGAAGTTCTCGCCCTGGAAGCGCGGTGAATTGCGCCGGTAATCACCGTCCTCGAAATCGGCCGGGCTGCGGATCGCACCAGTCAGGAAGCCACGGCCCAACGGCGAGTACGGCACGAAGCCAATGCCCAGCTCACGTACCGTCGCCAGCACATCGTTCTGCTCCGGCTCGCGCGACCACAACGAATATTCGGTCTGCAGCGCGGTGATCGGATACACCGCATGCGCGCGGCGGATCGTCTCCGGTGCTGCCTCGGACAAGCCCAGGTAGCGCACCTTGCCCTGCTCGACCAGCCGCGCCATCGCACCCACCGTGTCCTCGATCGGCACCTGCGGATCAACACGGTGCTGGTAGTACAGGTCGATGTGATCCACGCCAAGCCGCTGCAGGCTGGCCTCGCAGGCCGCCTGCACGTATTCCGGGCGACCGTCGACACCGCGCGCCTGCGGATCATTGGCATCCAGCCGCACACCGAACTTGGTGGCCAGGAACACCTGCGCGCGACGGTCGGCAATCGCCTTGCCAACCAGCACTTCATTGGTATGCGGGCCGTACATGTCGGCGGTATCCAGCAGCGTCACGCCACGCTCCAGCGCGCGGTGGATCACCGCAATCGAGGCGGCATCATCACCACGGCCGCCGTAGAACGCACTCATGCCCATGCAGCCCAGGCCAAGTGCGGAAACAACAGGACCATTGCGGCCCAGAACTCGGGTTTTCATCGGCGACTCCAACGGGGGAAAGGACGGAGGCAACTGTAGGCCCTCGCCACTATGTCGATAAAGGCGGATACTCCGCATTGACCATGAAGCCTGACTTCACAGTAGATCCAGCCCTGTTGCCGGCCCTGGCGGCCTTCGCCTGCGTGGCCAGGCATGCCAGCTTCCGCCAGGCGGCCATCGAACTGGCGGTTTCGCCGTCGGCCTTGTCGCAGACCATCCGCAACCTTGAACGCAGGCTCGGTACCCGCCTGCTGCAGCGGACCACCCGCCGGGTTGGCCTGACCGAGGCCGGCCAGCGCCTGCTGCTGGACACCGCCCCGGCGCTGGCCCGGATCGGCGAGGCGCTGCATGCGGTGGAGGCCAGCCGCGATGTCGCCACCGGCCAGCTGCGCATCACCGCGCCACGCTTCGCCATCGAATATCTGCTGCTGCCACACCTGCCCGCCTTCCACGCCGCCTACCCGCAGGTTGAAGTGGAACTTTCGATGCAGGCGGCACTGGTCGATGTGGTCGGCGAAGGCTTCGATGCCGGCATCCGCCTGGGCGAGGCGCTGGCCGACGGCATGATCGCAGTGCCGCTGGGGCCGCCAATGCGCTGGACGGTGGTCGCCGCGCCGGAATACCTGCAGCGGCATGGCACGCCGCAAACGCCTGAAGCGTTGATCGGCCATGCCTGCATCCGTCACCGCAACAGCAATGGCCGGGTGATGCCCTGGGAGTTCAGCCGTGATCACCGCGACTTCACCCTCGATGTCAGCGGGCCACTGCTGCTCAACGACAGCACCTTGGCCTTGCAGGCAGCGCGCGACGGGCTTGGCCTGCTGCAGATATTCGAAGCCATCGCCCGTGCAGACATCGACGCGGGTCGCGTACATGGACTGCTCGATGACTGGCAACCGCCCTATCCCGGCTTCCATCTCTATTACCCATCGCGCGAACAGCTGGCACCCAAGCTGCGCGTCTTCCTCGATTTCATGCGTGCGGCCAATGCCGCAGGCTGATCACCGCACACTTGCAGACGGATCGCGCTTGCCTGCATCGCCACGGCGACGCAAGCTGGCAACCTGATCCCCCCGAGTCCACGCTTCCGGCATGCGCCGCATCGACCGTCACCTCGGCCAACTCTGGGCCCACGAAAAAGCCAGCTACGGGTTGCGCGTGTTCATCGCGCTCACTGCCGCCATCGCCTATGGCTGGTACGACGGCCACCTTGAAGCCATCCCCGGCCTGTTCCTGGGCATCATCGCCAGCGCCATCGCCGAGACCGACGACAACTGGTGGGGCCGCACAAAATCCGTGCTGTTGTCGCTGCTGTGTTTCGTCGCTGCCGCGGCGGCGGTCATCGCGCTGTTCCCCTACCCCGTCCCCTTCATCAGCGCGTTGGCGTTGACCGCCTTCGGCCTGACCCTGCTCGGTGCGCTGGGCGAGCGTTACGCCTCCATCGGCCAGGCCACGGTGACGCTGGCGATCTACGCGATGATCGCGATGGACCAGCACCACAACGTCAGCCAGCAGCAGGCACTGCGCGAGGTGATCCCGCTGCTGGTCGGCGCCAGCTGGTATGGGCTGCTGTCGATCCTGTGGACGGCGATGTTCGCCAACCGCCCCGTGCGCGAACGGCTGGCACGGCTGTTCTTCGAACTTGGCCACTACCTGCAGCTCAAGGCCGACCTGTTCGAACCGGTGCGGCAAGGCAACCTGGAGGCACGGCGGTTGGCCCTGGCCGAGCAGAACGTGCGTGTGGTGCAGGCGCTGAACATCGCCAAGACCGCCATCCTCAGCCGCTTCGGCCGCTCCGGCCGGCCCGGCGTGCAGTCGGGCCTGTACTTCCGCCTGTACTACATGGCGCAGGATTTCCACGAGCGCGCCAGTTCCTCGCACTACCCGTATGAAGCACTGGCCGATGCCTTCTTCCACAGCGACGTGCTGTACCGCTGCCGGCGCCTGTTGTCGCTGCAGGGCAAGGCCTGCCAGTCGCTGGGAGAGGCCATCCGCCTGCGCCAGCCGTTCGACTATGGCGAACGCACCCGCGTCGCCGGCCAGGACCTGCAGTCCTCGTTGCAGTACCTGCGCGAGCAACGCAATCCGCAGTGGACGCGCCTGCTTGGCTCGCTGCAACTGCTGGCCGCCAACCTGACCAGCATCGAGCGGCAGCTGTCCGAAGCCGCATTGGCCGATACCCCGCTGGAAGGCATCGATACCCGCCTGCGTGATTCCTCGCCGCACACCCTGCGCGAGATGGGCACCCGCCTGCGCCAGGCGCTGACGCCGGGCTCGCTGCTGTTCCGCCATGGCGTGCGCATCGCACTGGCCCTTATCGCCGGTTACGCGCTGCTGAAGGTGGTGCACCCGGAGAACGGCTACTGGATCCTGCTGACCATTGTCTTCGTGTGCCGGCCGAACTTCGGCGCCACCCGCCTGCGGCTGGTGCAGCGTATCGCCGGCACCCTGCTCGGCCTTGGCGCGACCTGGGCGCTGATGCAGTTGTTCCCCGGCACCGGCCTGCAACTGTTGCTGGCGCTGGCAGCGGCCCTGCTGTTCTTCATCACCCGCACCGACCGTTACCTGCTGGCCACGGCCGCAATCACGGTGATGGCGCTGCTGTGCTTCAACCTGATCGGCAACGGTTTCGTGCTGATCTGGCCGCGCTTCCTCGACACCTTGATCGGCTGCGTCATCGCCGCCATCGCCTCGCTGCTGATCCTGCCCGACTGGGAAGGCCGACGCCTGCACAAGGTGATGGCGCAGGTGATCGCCACCAGCACCGCCTATCTGGATGAAGTGCTTGGCCAGTACCGCAGTGGCATGCGCGACGACCTGCCCTACCGCATCGCCCGCCGCGACATGCACAACGCCGACGTCGCGCTGTCGGTGGCCCTGGCCAACATGCTGCGCGAGCCTGGCTATGCCCGCGGCAACCTGGATGCGGGCTTCCGTTTCCTCGCCCTGTCCAACACCTTGCTGGGCTATCTGTCGGCACTGGGCGCGCATCGCGCGCAGGCGGATGCGGTCAATGAAGATGTGTTGGTTGCGGGCGGGCACCAGCAACTGCAGCAGTCGCTGGCAGCATTGGCTGCAGCCTTGGGCAGGCGCCAGCCGGCGGAACCGCAGGAAGACGAGGTCGCACTGGCCGATGTGCTGGAGCAGATGCCTGACGAGATCGATGAGAAGTCGCGGCTGGTGCGCACCCAGCTGGCCTTGATGCTGAGGCTGTTGCCGAAGCTGAGGGCAGCGGCGGAAGAGGCGATGCTGCCAACGTAGCGGCTGTGGCTGTGGCAGTTGGCGTTGCTTCTACCCCCTCTCTTGCGCGGAGCGCAGGGGAGGGTTGGGGAGGGGTGCCGTTGATTTTGCGCTTTGCCTTTGCCACAAGGCATAAAACTCAGCCGCTCAGATCGCAGGCGACCCAATAACGTCACCATCGCCAGCTTCGCGGCTTACGCCGCTCCTACAAAGGCCTGGCATGCACGCCCTTCGGCGACGGGGGCTCTATCAGCTTCGCGGCTTACGCCGCTCCCACATTCTTTGCGGCTTGCTTGCGGGCTGGCATGAAGTACACCAGCAGACCGATAACCGCGAACACGCCGCCCAGCGCGCAGACGCCGTTCCAGCCATAGCGCGTCCAGGCCATCGTGCTCAGCACCGAACCACTGGCGCCGCCGATGAAATAGCAGGTCATGTAAGCCGAGGTGATGCGGCTGCGAGCGCTCTCATCCAGCTGATAGATCACGCTCTGGTTGTTGATGTGCACCGCCTGCACGGCGATATCCAGCAACAGCACGCCCACGATCAGCGCCGACAGCGACACCGGTGCGAAGGCCAGCAGGAACCACGACAACAGCATCATCAGCAGGCCACCTACCGCCACCGCGCGACCATGCCCACGGTCACTGAGCTTGCCTGCGCTGCTGGCGGCCAATGCACCGGCCGCACCAATCAAGCCAAACAAGCCGATGGTGGCAATCGAGTAACCGTACGCCGGGCCTGACAACAGGAAGGCCAGCGGTGTCCAGAACACGCTGAAGCCGGCAAACAACAGGCCACCCAGCACGGAGCGCTGGCGCAGCAAGGGCTCATCACGCAGCAAGGCCAGCACTGAACCGATCAGGCGCGGGTAGGACAGGCTGGCACTGGGCTGATGCGCCGGCAGCAGGCGCGCCAGCACCACCGCCAGTACCAGCAGGGCAACGCAGGCCACCCAGTAGATGCTGTGCCAGGAACCCAATCCGGCCAGCACGCCGGAAGCGGTGCGCGCCAACAGGATGCCGAGCAGCAGGCCGGCCATGATGGTGCCGACCACCCGCCCGCGATGTTCGGGCTCGGCCAGCCCTGCCGCATGCGCCACGATCACCTGCGCCGCCACCGCACTGAGGCCGGACAGCGCCGTGCCCGCCAGCAGCTGCACGAAGTGGGTGGCGGTGGCGCTGATCGCCAGACCTACCGCTGCCAGTACGAACAGGGCGACGATCAGGCGGCGGCGCTCCACGCGGTCGCCCAGCGGCACGATCAGCAGCAGGCCGGCGGCATAAGCCAGCTGCGCCACCGTCACCACCCAGCCCGCCTCATCGGCGCCGATCCGGAACGCTTCGGCCAGGATCTGCAGCAGGGGCTGTGCGTAGTAGTTGCCGGCCACGATCAGGCCGGTGGCGGCGGCCAGCAGCAGGACCTGGGCCTGACTCAAGGGGCGATGGAGGGCGTGGGAAGCGGGGGTATTCATGGGGGAGGCCACGGCGGGAACTGCGGCAAGTCTGGGCCGCAGTCATCAATGACACCAATGTATTGTTTTCATCCCATCCATCTGTTTCAGTGATGGCATGTTCACCCTGCGCCAGCTCGAATTCGCCGTCGCCGTCGCCGAGGAAGGCGGCTTCACCGCTGCGGCCACCCGCTGCCACACCGTGCAGTCGGCGCTGAGCCACCAGATCGCGCGGCTGGAGGATGCCTTCGGCACCCGTCTGTTCGAGCGCAGCCACCGGCGGGTACGGCCCACCGCTGCCGGCGAGGTGTTCCTGCACAACGCCCGGCTGACCCTGCAGACGGCCGCCCGCCTGCAGGAGGAAATGGCACTGACCCTGGGCACGGTGCGCGGCCGCATCAACATCGGCCAGATCACCTCGCTCAATGTGGTGGATGTGCCCGCCCTGCTGGCTGCATTCCGGGCCGCACACCCGGCCGTCGAGGTCCACCTGAAGGCCGGGATGAGCGATGTGCTGCTGGCCGAGCTGGAACAGGGCAGCCTGGACGTGGCCCTGGTCGGGGTTGGCCCGCAGATAACCCTGCCGCCGCAGCACCGCCTGTTGCATGAGGAAGGCCTGTCGCTGGTGATGCCCATCGACCATCCCTTGGCCGGTCTCGCGGCAATCCCGCTGCAGGCACTGCAAGGTCTGCCCTTGGCAGCACTGGTTCCCGGTGCCGGGGTGCGGCGCATGCTGGATGACGCCCTGCGCGAACGCGGCATCCAGGCCCAGCTGCAATACGAGGTCACCCACAGCGAACTGCAGCAGCAGCTGGTCGCCGCCGGTCTGGCGGTGGCGGTGGTGCCGGACAGCATGGCCGCACGCATGCAGCGCACCGTCGTGCGGCCACTGGCAGAGCTGTTCCGTTTCCGCACCTGCGCGGTGTGGCGCGCCGATCCAACCCCGGCGGCCCGCGCACTGCTCGGGCTGTTACCCGCAAACGCCGCCTGAGAAACATCTGCACTGCACGCCCGGCTTGACCAATCCGATCATGCCGTTCTGCTAATGTGCCGCGCAGCACCGAGGAGTCACGATGTCCGGCCACAACCAGTTCGCCCTGCTCAAGCAGCGCCGCTTCCTCCCGTTCTTCATCGTCCAGGCGCTGGGTGCGTTCAACGACAACATCTATCGCCAGGCGATCATCGGCCTGCTGTTCTACCTGGGCGTCAGCAGCGAAGAACGCACGCTGTATACCAATCTGGCACCGGCACTGTTCATCCTGCCCTACTTCCTGTTCTCGGCACTTGCCGGGCAGATCGCCGAGAAGCTGGAGAAGCAGAAGCTCATCGTCATCACCACGACGATCGAGATCGTGGTGATGTCGCTGGCCGCGATCGGCTTCCTCACCCAGAACATGCCGGTGCTGCTGGTGGCGCTGTTCTGCACCGGCCTGCAATCCACCTTGTTCGGCCCGGTCAAATACTCGGTACTGCCCTCCATCCTCAAGCCTGAGGAACTGACTGGCGGCAACGGGCTGGTGGAAATGGGCACCTCCATCTCCATCCTCACCGGCATGATTGCCGGCGGCATGATCTTCGCACTGGCCGGCGCGTACGGCCCCATCGTCGCCGCAGTCGCGATCATTGCGCTTGCGCTGATCGGCAACATCACTGCTCGCATGATTCCACGCGTGGACGCCGGTGCGCCCGAGCTGAAAATCAACTGGAACCCGATCAGCGAATCGCTGGTGGTGCTGCGCCTGGCCAAGAAACAGAAGGCGGTACGCAACGCCATCCTCGGCGTGTCCTGGTTCTGGTTCTTCGGCACCGTGCTCACCTCGCAGCTGCCGACCTACGCGGTGGTGAACCTGGGCGGCGACGAGGTGCTGTACATCTTCGCGCTGGCGCTGTTCTCGCTAGGCACCGGCGTCGGCTCGCTGCTGTGCGAGAAGCTGTCCGGGCGCATCGTCGAAATCGGCCTGGTGCCGTTGGGCGCCTTCGGCATGAGCGCGTTCCTGCTGGATCTGTATTTCGCGCGTACCGGCGCAGTGACGGCGGCAGGCCTGGATGTTGCTGGCTTCATCCAGCAGCCGGGCAGCTGGCGCATCATCATCGACCTGCTCGGCATCGGCCTGTTCACCGGCTTCTTCGTGGTGCCGCTGTTCGCGCTGATCCAGAGCCGCACACCGAAGTCCGAAATGTCGCGCGTGTTCGCCGCGCTCAACATCCAGAATTCCGGCTTCATCGTGCTGGCGGCGGTGCTGGGCCTGATCACCCAGAGCCTGCTCAAGTGGAGCATCCCGCAGCTGTTCCTGGCGCTGGCCATTGCCAATATCGTGGTCGCGGTCTACATCTTCAGTATCGTCCCCGAGTTCCTGATGCGCTTCCTCAGCTGGGTGATGGTGCGCACCCTGTACCGGCTGCGGGTCAAGGGCGTTGAGGACAATGTGCCGGACGAAGGTGCCGCGCTGATCGTCTGCAACCACGTCAGCTACATGGATGCGCTGATCCTGTCGGCGGTGATTCCGCGGCCGGCACGCTTCGTCATGTATTACCGGATCTTCAACGTGCCGGTGATGCGCTGGATCTTCAAGACCGCCAAGGCCATCCCGATCGCCAGCCCCAAGGAAGATGCCGCGCTGATGCAGCGCGCGTTCGACGAGGTGGATGCGGCGCTTGCCGAAGGCGAGCTGGTCTGCATCTTCCCCGAGGGCGCCTTGACCAAGGACGGCGAGATTGCCGCCTTCAAGTCCGGGGTGGAGAAGATCCTGGCCCGGCGCCCCGTACCTGTCGTGCCGATGGCGCTGAAGGGCATGTGGTCCAGCATGTGGAGCCGCCGCGATTCCCGGCTGGGGCAGATGCGGGTGCCGCGCCGCTTCCGTGCACATATCGAGGTAGTCGCCGGGCCGCCGGTGGATGGCGCCCAGACCAATGCCCCGCAGCTCGAGATCCTGGTCCGCAAGTTGCGTGGCGATGAGGCCTGAGTAGGGGAAACCACTTTCCAGAAATAGGACAAGTGGCTAGGCTACCCCCCTATGTGCCTGCCGGAGATCGCAGCACAGCCAAGGAGCAAGGGGATACATGGACAACACCACGCCATCACTGCCAGCCGTACCACCTGCGCCGCCAACCGCGCCGCAGCAGGTACACCACTACTACCACCCGCAGAAATCCGGCGGGATAGCAGCATTGCTGGAAGTACTGCCGGGGTTTTTCCAGGTTTTCGGCATTGGCCACCTGTACGCCGGCAATGTCGCCACCGGACTGATCATCATGTTCGGCTATTGGGCAATTGCCTTCGTCAACTTCCTGCTGTGCTTTGTCTTCATTGGCTTCATCACGTGGCCCCTGTGCTGGATCGCCACAATGATCATCTCGCCGCTGACTGCGGCGAATTCCTGCAAGTCAAAGTAACCCCCTGTTGTCCTATCGGAGAAATGGATGAACGCCGTCAACACCAACACCAGCATCCCCAACCACCTGGCGTGGTCGATCATCGCCACCGTTCTGGCTACCTGCCTGTGCTGCCCACTGGGCCTGGTAGGCATCGTTGCGATCGTGTTCTCCAGCAAGGTCAACACGCTGCTGAACCAGGGTGACCTGGAAGGCGCCCGTCGTGCGTCCAACAACGCCAAGACCTGGTGCTGGGTTGCTACCGGCATGGCCATCCTCGGCCTGCTGATCAACATCGGCTACTTCGCCATGGTCGGCAGTGCCGGTTACATGGAAATGCTGCAGCAATACCAGTAATACCTTGGCGCTGACGCTTAAAACCAGCCACAAGCTTGCACTGGCCGGGATGGCTGTCGCCGTCCCGGCGGGTGCGTGGTTGTTATGGAAGTTCGATCCAAACGCTGCAGGCAATCCGTTCCCGCCCTGCATGTTCTACGCTTTCACCGGTCACTATTGCATCGGCTGTGGCTTGACCCGCGCACTGCATGCATTGGCCCACGGCGATGTAGCCCGGGCCTTCTCGATGAACCCGCTCGGCCTCATCACGCTGGCATTGATTCCGCTGATGACCCTGTGGTCGGCCGGCTGGCAGCCGCGGTGGTTGAATCCGCTGATGCGGGTAGTCATGGAGCCCAAGCTCTGGTTGTTCCTGCTGCCTTCGTATTGGCTCGCACGCAACCTGCCGTGGTTCCCCTTTACCCTGCTCGCGCCAACCTGAAAGCCCAGGCAGCCGGCGGGTATTGCTACACGCAGCGGCACACCACAGTCGTGTAGCGCAGCCAAGTGCAGCGCAGCCAGGGCACCTGGCGCACAGCCGGAGTTACCGCCGACCAACCAATCCTTGCCTCCCCGATGCGCTGTGCTTGCCCAGGCCCGGGTGCCCCCAGTCGCCCGCTTCAACCTACCCAGCCGGCAATCACCAGCAGCGCCAGCAAGGTCATCCACAGCAGCAACATGCGCCAGACCAGGCTCATCGCATCGCGCAGCTCCGGGTAGCGTTCGTCTGCCGGCACCTGCCCGGCCAGCCGCGCTTCTTCCGCCTCTTCGACCAGCTCGGCGCCAACGCTGGCGCGTGCGGCCTCGGCCAGAAAGCCAAGCTGCAGCGCCCAGCGGTTGCCCGCGGCGCGACGCCAGGCCGAGAACACCGTATCGAAATTGCCCACCAAGGCCATCGACAGCGTCATCAGCTGCGCCACCGGCCACTCCAGCACCGCCAGCAACACATCACCGGAGCGTCGCTCTTCAGTGGACAGCTGCTGTGATTGCAGGCCTTGCGAAGACTGCGCCAACAGCCGGTACAACACCGCCCCCAGCGGCCCCAGCAACAGGAACCAGAACAGCGGTGCAAACCAGCGCCGCAGCGCATTGATCGCGGTCGCCTCGACCAGACCCGGCGCGTCCTCGCGCATGCTGCCGCCCGCTGCCTGCAGCCGGGATGCCGCCAGCGCAGCCGCGGCCTCGTCTTCGGCGTCGATCACCGCCTCGACATCGCGATCCAGATCGCGCGGGCCCCAGCACAGCGCCAACACCGCAACGCCAAACAACAGGGCAGGCAGACCGAACAGGCGCTCGGCCAGCGCCCATTGCAGCAGGCCGACCAGCAACACACAGGGCGCGACCAGCAGCAACACACTGTAATGCGCAGCCGATTCGCCCAGCTGTGCACGCAGCCAGCCCAGGCAACGCCCGAACCAGCGCCAATCCCGCAACGTCGCCAGCAGCGAGGGGGCCAGATGGCCAAGCACCAGCGCTGCGACTACCGCTACCAAGGTTGTGAACATGCGATCCCTCCGGCCCCTGATTGTAGGCCCTGCCAGCGCCGCAACGGCTGGCAAGCCGCGCGGCCATCAGCCCTCACGGCACTGACTCTGATACCACTGCTCGATCAGGGTGCGTGCGATCGACAGCCGCGGCGGCAGCAGGATGCCCTGCCCGTCGTCGTTGCTGTCACGTTGCAGCGCGGCGCCAACCTCCTCGACGCTGAACCAGCGCGCGTCCTCCAGTTCACCGTCCACGGTTGGCACGTCGTCGTGCGCGCTGGCACGGAAACCCACCATCAGCGCACCCGGGAACGGCCACGGCTGGGTGCCCTGGTATTGCGCCTGGATTACCCGCACCCGCGCTTCCTCGAAGACTTCCCGGGCCACGGTCTGCTCGAAGGTTTCTCCGGGCTCCACAAACCCGGCCAGCACCGAATAGCGGCGCGCGACCCAGCTGCTTTGCCTGCCCAGCAACAGGCGGCCATCGTTTTCGACCGCGACGATCACCGCCGGGTCCACGCGTGGATAGTGCTCGGTACGGCATTGGTCGCAATGGCCAATGAAACCGAAGCGACCAAAGCGCACCGGGGAGCCACAGACACCGCAGAATCGATTGCGCGAATGCCAGTACGACATCCCGCGTGCATAGCAGAACACATCGGCCACCTCGGCCGGCCAGGTCACCGCGGCCTGGCGCAGGTCCATCCGCTGCGGTGCCTTGACCGTCAGCGTCGCCGCCTCCGCGACAAACCAGGCGCGCCCTTCGCGCAGGCCAAGGAAGATCGCCGTGCCCGGGCCTCCGCCCAGATCGTTGCCACTGAACAGCGCCGGCTGCCGGTCATCATCGGCAAACGCGGTGCCATCGGTGTCCAACACCAGGATCTGCGCTGCTGGCCACAAGGCAGCCAAGGCATCGGCGTCGCCACGCAGGGCATCGGCACGGTCCAAGGGCGCGCCGACAAAGGCGTGCCCGGCGAAACGGGATTCAGAATTCAGCATCCGCCAGAGCCTGACGACAAAGCAGCACAAGCGCAACCAGCCGCAGCACGGCTGTGACCGCTTAGACCGAGAAGCTGCTACCGCAGCCGCAGGTGGTGCGGGCGTTGGGGTTGCGGATCACGAACTGGGCGCCGGTCAGGCTTTCGCTGTAATCGACCTCTGCCCCCATCAGGTACTGCAGGCTCAGCGGATCAACCAGCAGGGTCACACCTTCGGTGACCACGGTCAGATCGTCCTCGGCACGGTTTTCATCGAACTCGAAACCGTACTGGAAGCCGGAGCAGCCACCGCCCTGGATATAGACACGCAGGGCGAGCGCAGCGTTGCCCTCGTCCTGGATCAGCTCACGCACCTTGGAGGCAGCCGCCGGCGTGAAGTTCAGCGGACGGTCCAAGGACTGGTAATCAGGCGCCGGCTGCACGCCGGGCAAGGAAACTAAGGTGCTCATGGCGCTCAGGATGGGGGCGGCAAGCCCCTGTTTCAAGCCGCGGTTGCTTCAGCTTTCTTGGACTTCTCGGCGGTTTTGGCTTCAGGCGCCGGCAGCGCAGCCATCGCCGCGGTGTGCAGCAGGCGGCCGTTGAGCTGGGCACCGGCGCTCATTTCCACCACCGTGTAATGCACATTGCCGGTGACACGGGCGCTGGGGGTCAATTCGATGCGCTCGCTGGCATGCACATCGCCTTCCATGCTGCCGCTGAGCACCACCACGGCGGCGCGCACTTCACCCTCGATGCGGCCGTGCTCGGCCAGGGTCAGCATCGCCTTGGCGCCTTCCTCGGCAACCACCTTGCCGATGATGCGCCCTTCAACGTACAGGCTGCCGCTGAATACCACGTCACCGCGGATTTCCACCTGGGAGCCGATCAGGGCGTCTACGGCCAGATCGGCGTCGTGCTTGGACTTGCTTTTGAACATGTTTATTCCCCTCTGCCGTTGCCGGCGAGTTTCCAATCGAATGTCTGGTTGGAGCTCCCCCCGGATCCGGACAGGGAGACTCGCACACGTTGCGGTGTGAAATCCCGGGGCAGCATCACGCTACCGTCCAGTTGCTGGAAATAGCGGAAGGAATAATCCTGCCCCGGCGTGCCTTTGCGCTGGTGTAGGTCATCCCAGCTGACGGTTGTCAGCTTTCCGTCCTTCACACCCTCAACCGAGAACCGCATCTGGCCCTGGCTGATCGCACCGCGATTGAGATTCTGGGTCAGCACCACGCTGTAATGCCAGGTGCCGGCCGCTTCCGGGGTGAACTCCACCGAATGGGTATTCAGCCCCTTGCGCTGGCTGGTGGAACCGACCAGGCGTTCATAGAAGGCAACGTCGGCGCGCAGGCCGGCAATCTCTTCGTCGCGTTCACCCAGCGACGTCTGCACTTCGCTGTTGGCAGCGCGACTGATCTTGTCAGAGGCCTCCAGCGTGGCCTGGCGCTGGCGCAGCTCGTCCAGCTGGCTGCGCTGCTGGCCTACCAGGGCCTCGCTCTGGCGCAGCTTTTCGCGCATGCCGCCGGCATCAGGCGAGGCGTAACGTGCCGCCAACCAGCCAACCAGCAGCAGCGACAGCAGCCAAGCGGCCGCCAGGACAGCGATCGGCACCCAGCCTGGACGCGGGGCCGCGCCACCACGGGGGGTGATCTGGAAACGTGAGGAAGGTCGGTTGGTCATGGCAGGTTCCAGTGCTCCCGGAAGGGCGACACCCGTGCTCGGTCTGAAACGACGGACCAGTGTAAACGACACGTATGTACATGCGCTTATGCGCTGGCGGCTGGCAATCACCGCAGGCATGCTCGATAGTTGCGATCCTGCTCACAGTATCCGGCCGAACCACTTCCCATGACAGAAGCCCACGTATTCGTCATCGGCATCCTGCTGGCCTGGCTGGCGGGCATACGCGTCTACCTGACCGTGTTCGGCGTCGGTATGGCCGGGCTGATGGGCTGGGTCGACCTGCCGCCGGCATTGCAGGCCACCGAATCCTGGTGGGTGCTGGGCACTTCCGGTGCATTGGCCGTGGCCGAGTTCTTTGCCGACAAGATCCCCGGCGTGGATTCGATCTGGGATCTGCTGCAGACCCTGGCACGGGTCCCAGCCGGCGCGTTCCTTGCCGCTGCCACGCTGTCACCCAATGGCGAACTGAGTACCGGCGTATTGGCTGCCGGTGCCGGCATCGCGCTGACCAGCCACGGCCTGAAAGCCGGCACCCGCGCCCTGCTCAACACCTCTCCGGAACCTGCCAGCAACTGGATGGCTTCGTTTGCCGAGGACAGCGTGGTGATCGGCGCCTTGGCGCTGGCCCTTGCACACCCGTGGCTGGCACTGATCTTCGTGCTCAGCGCCAGCATCATCGGTGCGCTGACGGTATGGCTGGTCTGGCGCATGCTATGGCGTGGGCTCAAGCGGATCTTCGCCAGCGCCGACACGCCAACTTCGGCACCATCCAAACCAGGTAAGCACTCGCTGCCCCCCGCCCCGTGACCGCATAATCCCCACTGATGGCCAGCAACGACACTCCTACCACCGCCAACCGCCCGCTACGCGCGGAGACCCCACCAGCCGATTACTGGCAGCGCTGGAGCGTGCGCAATGCGCCACCCACCGAGGCAGTACAGGCACAGCTCAAACCCGGCGCCGACGCAGCTGCAGCTGCCATGGCCAGCGATGCCGGCGATGACACGCCCTACCGCGTACTGATCGTCGAGGACAACCGCTCGCAGGCACTGTTCGCGCAAAGCGTGCTGCATGGCGCCGGCATGCAGGCCTTCGTGCAGATGGATGTTGAAGGCGTGCAACAGGCCATCGGTGAACACCACCCTGACCTGATCCTGATGGATCTGCACATGCCCGGCCTCGATGGCATGCGGCTGACCGCGATGATCCGCCAGCAGCCTCACCAGCAGCTGCTGCCGATCGTGTTCCTGACCGGCGAGGCCGACCCCGACCGCCAGTTCGAAGTGCTCGACTGTGGCGCCGACGACGTACTGGTCAAGCCGATCCGGCCACGCCACCTGGTCGCCGCCGTCGCCAACCGCATCCGCCGTAACCGCATGCCGGCGCCAGGCAAGGCCGACGCCGGTCCGTTGATGAACAACCCAGAGACCGGCCTGCCAACCCGCCACAACGTGATGCAGCAGCTGCAGAGCGCCATCACCGAGCAGCAACCAGCCGGCCTGATGTTCATCGAGATCGCCAGCGCGCTGGGCCTGCGCGAGCGTTATGGCTATGCCAGCTATGAGCGACTGATGGTGCAGGCCGGGCAACGCCTGGCCGAAAACCTGCGTCCGCACCTGCTGGCCAGGCTCAACGACAACAGTTTCCTGTTGCTGACCCGCGGCATCGAAGAAGCCGCAGTACCGGCATTGGCGCAACAGGTCCGCGATGGCCTGTCGGCGCAGCCTTTTGCACCACGCGAGGATGAATCGGTGTTCCTGCGTTGCGTGGTCGGCCACGCCAACCTGTCGCAGGACCTGGCCGACGCAGATGCCGCGCTGGAAGCGGTGGAACGCACCGCCCTGCAGGCGCGCCTGAACAGCACCGGTGTTGCTGCCTACGAGAGCAACGACGTCGCCATCAACAACGAACACCTGGCCCTGCTCGATGGCCAGATCGAACTGGCCTACCAACCCATTGTCGCCGTCGCTGGCGGCGATACCGCGCAGTACCAGCTGCTGCTGCGCCTGCGCCAGAGCAACGGCACCCTGCTGTCCGCCGGCCAGGTGATTCCCGCCGCCGAAGCGGCCGGGCGTATCGCCGACCTTGACCAACAGGTCGTCGAGCATGCGCTGGGCCTGCTGCACCTGTACCAGTTCGCGCAGCCACCGATGCGTCTGTTCGTCTCGCAGTCGCTGCGCTCGCTGTCGCGCAGCGCCTACGCCGAATGGCTGCTGGGCGCACTGCAGGAACGGCAAGTAGCTGGCAACGGGCTGGTCATCGATGTGCGCCTGTCCGATGCACTGGTGCATGCGGTAAGCCTGCAGCAGTTCTGCGCGCAGCTGATGCCGGCCGGCGTGCAGTTCTGCCTGAGCCAGTTCGAACCCGGCGCAGAGGCGAATGCCCTGCTGACCCAGCTGCCGCTGAGTTATGTGCGCATGGCCGCACGCTACGCCGAAAGCCACACCAACCAGAAGCTGCGTGACGAACTGCGCAGCACCATCGACCTTGCCCACCGCGCCAACCTGCAGATCATCGGCCAGCAGATCGAAGATCCCCAGGCCGCTGCCGCGATGTGGATGGGCGGCATCGACTTCATCCAGGGCAACGTGGTGCAGCGCGCTGGCAGCGAGCTCAACTTCGACTTCCAGAACGCGGTGCTGTGAGCGCGACTGCATCGGGTGCAGCGCGCGGCTGGGCACTGCTGGCAGCAGGCTGCGCCGCTGCTGCGTGCGCGGCCGGCTTCATTCCCGCCATTCCTGCCTTCGCCACCACCGCCAGCGCTGGCGTTGCGGTGGTCGCCGCGCTGCTGGCGGCCGTTGCCGCCAACAGGCAGCAGCGACAGGCACATGCCCTGCAACTGCAGATCGAAGAGCGGGTGCTGGAAAACAACCGCCTGCAGGTTGCCGCTCGGGACCACAGCACGCTGCAGGACGCGCTGCTGCAAGCCAAACAGGCCGCCGAAGCCGCCACCCTGGCCAAGGGCGAATTCCTGGCCACGATGAGCCATGAGATCCGCACGCCCTTGAACGGCATCTTGCCGATGCTGGAACTGGTGGCACAGGGCCCGCTGAGCCTGGACCAGCGCAATATGCTCGATACCGCCACCGACAGCTCACGTCAGCTGTTCCGCATCGTCGACGACATCCTCGACTACTCCAAGCTGGAAGCAAACCGGCTGGAGCTGGAAATCACCACCTTCAACCTGCGCGAAACCCTGGACGGCATGCTGCGGCTGATGCAGCGCGCAGCCGAGCACAAAGGCCTGCGCCTGTCGCTGCATATCGACCCTGCCGTGCGCCTGTCGGTGCGCGGCGACCCGGTGCGCCTGCGGCAGGTATTGGGCAACCTGCTGGTCAACGCGATCAAGTTCACCGAACTTGGCGAAATCAGCATCCATGTAAAACGCCTGGGCGAAACCGCGGCACAGCACCGCCTGCGTTTTGAAGTGCGCGACACCGGCATCGGCCTGGACACAAACCAACAACAGCGACTGTTCAACGCCTTTACCCAGGCCGATGCGTCCACCACCCGCCTGTACGGCGGCACCGGGCTCGGCTTGGCCATCTGCAAGCGCATCGTCGACCTGATGCACGGCAGCATCGGCGTGCACTCCGAGCCCCTGCGCGGCTCCACGTTCTGGTTCGAAATCCCGCTGTTGAAAGTCATCGGCGACCTGCACCAGCCCGATCACCTGCGCAAAGTGCGCCAGGTACTGCTGGTCACGCCCGAACAGCGGCTGCGCCAGCGGCTGCAGCTGATACTGCCGAACTGGGGCTACCAGCCGGTTGCCGCGAACAACCTGCAGGAAGCACTGGAACGCCTGCGCATGCCCACCGTGTCCGGCATCTTCCATGCCGTGATCGGCGACCTGGAGCCCCTGCGCAACAGTGCCCCGGCCCTGCAACGCGCGATCGAACGCATGGACGACAACCGTCCACGCCTGCTGTGGCTGTACGGCGATGCTCCGATCGCCGAAGGACTGCGCGATGGTGCCACCCTGCTGCCACGGCAACTGCCCGACACCCAGCTGCGCAATGCATTGAGCGAACCGTTGCAGTTTGCACCCAGCCCTGCGCCGACATTGCTGCCGGGCGACGCCGGCGCAGCTGCAATGGCGCCCGTTGCGACAGCGTCGAATTCGACAGCGGCAACGATCGCACCTGCAGGCTTCCCGGCAGGCGCGCAAACCAAGCCGATGCCAGTGCCAGCCGCAGCCACCAACAACGCCAACGCAGGTGCCGACCTGGCCGGCATGCTGGTGCTGTTGGTCGAGGACAACTCGGTCAACCTGATGGTTGCGCAGAAGCTGCTGAAGGTCCTCGGCGCCAGCACCGAAGCCGCCGAGAACGGCGCCATCGCCCTCGACAAAATGCACGCCAAGCGCTACGACGCGGTATTGATGGACTGCCAGATGCCGGTACTGGACGGCTTTGCCGCCACCGGACGTTGGCGCGAGCACGAGGCCAGCAGCGGCGCCAGCAACCGCCTGCCGATCATCGCCATGACCGCCAACGCCATGGCTGGCGACCGCCAGCGCTGCCTGGACGCCGGCATGGACGAATACCTGTCCAAACCCATTTCCCGCACGCAACTCCTGAACTGCCTGCTGGCCTTCAAGCCCGCATCCAGCGCAACTGCCGAACCGGTTACCAGCATGCCCAGCACCGACCTCTCCGCCAATGCATTGGCCGCCGCCTCCACCGCGCACACCGATGGCATCACCGCCTCGATACTGGAGCGCAGCGTGCTGGATGAACTGCTGGAGATCGCCGGTGACGAGATCAACGCCATCATCGACGTGTTCCTGGACGAGACACCGCAACTGGTGCGGCATCTGCAGGAAGCCGCGGTGATGCCAGACCTGAAGCGGCTGGGCGAGCTCGCGCACAGCCTGAAATCTTCCAGCGCCAATGTCGGCGTACTGGCGCTCTCCGAAGCGGCGCGCCGGCTCGAGCACGGCGCGCGCAGCGGAACGCTGGAACGACCCACCGTGATGGTGGCGCTGATCGTGGCCGAGTTTTCGCGCGCGCGCATGGCACTGGCCGGTTACCAGGCCGAGCAGCGCACGCAAGCGCAGGAGTGATCCCGCTGCAGCGGGATCAGTCTTCCAGCTTGGTGAGCAGGTAGTTCGGCTCGCCGATGCGGTCGATCAGGTCCAACTGGGTTTCCAGCCAATCGATGTGCTCTTCCTCGGAATCGAGGATCTTCACGAACAGCTCGCGGCTGACGTAATCGCTGATCGATTCGGCATAGGCAACCGCATCGCGCAGCACCGCCGCCGCTTCACTCTCCAGTGCCAGATCGCACTTGAGGATTTCGGTGGGGTTTTCGCCGATGCGCAGCTTGCCCAGCGCCTGGAAGTTGGGCAGACCTTCGAGGAACAGGATGCGATCGGAGAGCACGTCGGCGTGCTTCATCTCGTCGATCGATTCCTTGTATTCGTGTTCGGCCAGCTCGTTCAAGCCCCAGTTCTTCAGCATCTTGGCGTGCAGGAAGTACTGGTTGATGGCGGTCAGCTCGTTGTAGAGGACCTTGTTGAGAAATTCGATGACCTTGGCGTCGCCTTTCATGGCGCTGACTCCGACTAGGGGAACGAGCGCACTTTACCGGTTGCCGGCAGACAATGAAGGAACGCGAATCGTGATCATTAGCCACCGCCGTTGGCGGTAGCCGCAAGGCCTGCTCAGGCCGCCCGCAGCAGTGGCAGGGGCAGCTCGCGGGTAGCGCGTGCTTGCTCCAGCAAGCCGGCAGCCATGTCCAGGCAGGAACCGCAGTTGGAGCCGCAACCGGTACGCATGGTCAGCTCAGACACCGTGTCGCAGCCGGCAAGCGCGGCTTCACGGATCTGGTGATCGGTAACTCCATTGCAGATGCAAACGTACACGGCTTGACGCCCCTGAACCCGGCACGTAGCGGCCGTGTCAGCATTCAATCGCAAATGCGAATGGTTGTCAATTTCGGGCGTTAATCATTATTAATCTTCTTGCCGCGCCAGACTCCGGGCCGCCGCGGACGCTTGCGCGGACGCTCATGGCCAGCGCTGCTACCCGGCATCCAGGCCTCCTGTGCGGACGCAGGCATCGCCTGCACGCCCTGCCCTGCGATACCACGCGCCAGTGGCGCCAGATGACGCAGCGCGCGCGCGTAGACGCCACGCTTGAACATGACCACGTGTTCCACCGGATACCAGAAGTCGACCCAACGCCAGTGATCGAACTCCGGCGTATCGGTCTCATCCAGCCGCACATGCGCCTCGTCGCCCGTCAGCCGCAGCAGGAACCAGACCTGCTTCTGGCCGATGCAGACCTGTTTCTCGGTGTGGCGGATGGCCCGCGGGGGCAGCCGGTAACGAAGCCAACCGGGAGTCGCCCCCAGGACTTCGACGTGTTCAGGCAGCAGGCCGGTTTCTTCCTGCAATTCGCGATACATGGCCTCGACCGGGGTTTCATCGGTATTCATGCCACCTTGCGGGAACTGCCAGCCATCCCGGCGCACGCGTCGTGCCCAGAACACCTGCCCGTCTTCCCGCATCAGCACTATGCCGACGTTCGGTCGATAGCCGTCCGGATCGATCACGATGCGGACTCCTAAAATTTCTACTGTCGAGGACTCTGCCATGGCTGCTGTCATGCCACAAGCACAGAAAAACCTGTTGACAAAACCTCACGACACCACCAGAATTACCGGCTCCCAAGGCTATGTAGCTCAGCCGGTTAGAGCACAGCACTCATAATGCTGGGGTCGGTGGTTCGAGTCCACCTATAGCCACCATGGGAAGCAGGTTGAACCTGCACTACAGCCCCGTCGCCAAGCGGTAAGGCATCTGACTCTGACTCAGACATTCGGAGGTTCGAATCCTTCCGGGGCTGCCAAATATGAAAAGGCCTGATCGCAAGATCAGGCCTTTTTTCTATTCAGGACCTTCACACCAGGACCAACCAGCAGGCCGGGTGTGCGATAATCGCCACGCACCATAGCCCCGTCGCCAAGCGGTAAGGCATCTGACTCTGACTCAGACATTCGGAGGTTCGAATCCTTCCGGGGCTGCCAGATATCAAAAGGCCAGATCGAAAGATCTGGCCTTTTTTGTGGCTGAAACCTCGGGATTGGGGGATCAGGGATTGGCAGGAGCAAAAGCTCGAAAGCCAAAGCCCCCCTCCCCAGCCCTCCCCTGCGCCCCGCGCAAGGGAGGGGGCAAGTGCGGCACTTCCCACGCCGGATATGCATCGAATGCGACCATCCACCCCCTCCCTTGCGCGCAGCGCAGGGGAGGGCCGAGGAGGGGTGCTTTGGCTTTGGCTTTGGCTTTGGCTTTGGCTTTGGCTTTGGCTTTGGCTTTGGCTTTGGCCTTGCCCCCAGCTTTGGCAAATCACCAATTCCCAACTCCAATCCCAGAAACGACAAAAGCCCGGCCGAAGCCGGGCTTTTGCCTTCCCAGTGGGATTCCGGAGAATCCCACCCCGAAGCGATTAACGCTTGGAGAACTGGGTGGCGCGACGTGCCTTGTGCAGGCCGACCTTCTTACGCTCGACTTCACGGGCGTCACGGGTCATGAAGCCAGCCTTGCGCAGCTCGGACTTCAGGGTTTCGTCGTACTCGACCAGCGCACGGGCGATGCCCAGACGGATCGCACCGGCCTGGCCGGTGGTGCCGCCGCCGGCAGCAGTGACAAGAATGTCAAAGCTTTCGGTGTTCTGGGTCAGTTCCAGCGGCTGACGCACGATCATGCGTGCAGTCTCACGGCCAAAGAACTCGTCCAGCGGACGGCCATTGACGGTGATGTTGCCAGTGCCCTTGCGCAGGAACACGCGGGCGGTGGAGGACTTGCGGCGGCCAGTGCCGTAGTTTTGAGTGATAGCCATGATTAGATATCCAGAACCTGCGGCTGCTGTGCTGCGTGCGGATGCTCAGTGCCTGCATAGACCTTGAGCTTGCGGTACATCTGACGACCCAGCGGGCCCTTCGGCAGCATGCCCTTGACGGCGGTCTCGATGACGCGCTCCGGGTGACGCTCCAGCGCCTGCTCCAGGGTTTCGGTCTTCAGGTTACCGATGTAGCCGGTGAAGCGATGGTACTTCTTGTCCTTCAGCTTCTTGCCGGTAACAGCAATCTTGTCGGCATTGATGACGACCAGGTAATCACCGGTGTCAACATGCGGGGTGTAAACCGGCTTGTGCTTGCCACGCAGGCGGCGAGCCAGCTCGGTGGAGAGACGGCCCAGCGTCTTGCCGGCGGCGTCAACGAGGTACCAGTCGCGCTGGACGGTCTCGTTCTTTGCAGTGAAAGTGCTCATAAAGAACTCAGGTAGGTCGGGCTGATTGCGGCGAAATGAACCACCGGAACTTTGCCACGCGTTGTGAAGGTGAAACAGAAGAGGCGGGATTGTACTGGCCGCACACCTCCGGCGCAAGCCGACGCCTGAACGGGCACCCCGCCCCGGCCTTGGCAGCTTCACAGCCAGCGGCGAGAATCGGGCAGACCCCACTGCACTGCCCCGTCATGATCACCGCCCGCGTACAAACGCCACTGGACCACCTGCTGACCGAAGCCCAACGTGCCCTGGACACGGTGTTCGGCAACCCGCCAGCCGCCCGTCCCAACCCGGCCGGCGACACCCCGGAGGTTGTACTGGAGCCAGCTGAAGTCCGCCACGCGGCCGGACTGATGCGCATCAACCATGTCGGCGAGGTCTGCGCGCAAGGCCTGTATTTCGGCCAGGCAGCAGTAGCCCGCGACCCGGCCACGCGCGCGCACCTGCTCGACGCCGCACAGGAAGAGACCGATCACCTGAGCTGGTGCGCGGACCGCCTGCGCGAGCTGGACAGCCGCCCGAGCCTGTTCAACCCGCTCTGGTATGCGGGCAGCTACACCATCGGCACCCTGGCCGGCCTGCGCGGCGACGGCTGGAACCTGGGCTTCGTGGTGGAGACCGAGCGCCAGGTGGAGGCGCATCTGGACGAGCACCTGCACACCCTGCCACCGGCCGACCAGCGCAGCCGCGAGATCCTCAAGGTGATGAAGCTCGATGAAGCGCGCCACGCCGAGCACGCCGAACATGCCGGCGCGCGCAAGCTGCCATTCCCGATCCCGTCGGTGATGGCACTGGCCTCCAAGGCAATGAAGGCCGTGGCCTACCGGATTTAGGGCCCCACCTGTAGCGCCGAGCCATGCTCGGCTGGAGCCTTACCGGGACCGCTTCACCTGTAGTGCCGAGCCATGCTCGGCTGGAGCTTTGCCGGGAAAGCCTCTGCCGAGCATGGCTCGGCACTACATGGCTGGGCCTTTGCATAAAGCTCCTGCCGAGCATGGCTCGGCACTACCCTGGCTACCTCAGCTGACCAGCTTCAGGCCGATCACGCCGGTGACGATCAGGCCGATGCACAGCAGGCGCGGCCAGCTGGCGCTGTCGCCGAACAGGATCACGCCGGCAATCGCCACGCCAACCGCACCGATACCGGTCCAGATCGCATAACCGGTACCCACCGGAATGGTGCGTAGTGCCTGGGTCAGCAGCCATAGGCTGATGCCGGCAAACACCACGGTAAACAGGCTCGGCCAGAGCCGGGTAAAGCCTTCGCTGGACTTCAGGCCCAGCGCAAATCCAATCTCGAACAGGCCCGCAAGCAGCAGGTAGATCCAGGGCATCGCCAACTTCCTTTACAAAAAAAGACGGCGCCCCAGTGAGTTCACACCGAGCCGCCGTCGACAAACGTCTGCATCACTGCAGGGCGGGCCGTCCCGCCTGTTTTTTGCGCAGAACCGGCATGCCGGCGCTGCGCTGGTAGTGCTTATTCGGCCAGGTTGCGACCGTGGAACAGCTCTTCGATCTCGCGGCGCAGCAGCGCCTCGATCTTCATGCGTTCCTTGAACGACAGGTTCTTGGCCTTCTCTTCGAACAGGTACTGGTCCAGGTCGAAGTCCTTCAGGTGCATCTTGGTGTGGAAGATGTTTTCCTGATAGACGTTGACATCGAACATCTCATAACGCGACTTGATGTTCTTGGCCAGGAAGTTCTGGATCGAATTGATCTTGTGGTCGATGTAGTGCTTCTTGCCCTTGATGTCACGGGTGAAGCCACGCACGCGGTAGTCCATGATCACGATGTCTGATTCCAGACTCTCGATCAGGTAGTTCAGCGCCTTCAACGGCGAGATCACACCGCAGGTTGCCACGTCGATATCGGCGCGGAAGGTAGCAATGCCTTCCTGCGGATGCGTTTCCGGATAGGTGTGCACGGTGATGTGCGACTTATCCATATGCGCAACCACGGCATCGGAGATCAACTCCTTGCCGGCCTGCTTCTTGTCGATCACCGGCTCCTCGGAAATGAGAATTGTGACCGAGGCACCCTGGGGGTCGTAATCCTGACGCGCAATGTTCAAGATGTTCGCACCGATGATCTCTGCGACATCGGTGAGGATCTGCGTGAGTCGATCGGCGTTGTATTCCTCGTCGATGTACTCGATATAACGCTGGCGCTCCTCTTCGGTACGCGCATAGCAGACGTCATAAATGTTGAAGCTCAAGGCCTTGGTGAGGTTGTTGAATCCTTGCAACCTCAGGCGAGGCAACGGCTTGACCACGGCGGTCGATCCTGTAGATGGTGGGAAAGGCGGAAGTATGGGGCAAAGTGGCCCGCTGTGATACTTGCACCGTTATGCCCGTTTGCCCCTTATGCTCAGCGTCGTTAAGCTTGCCCATTAAGCAAGTTCATCCAAACTGTGAACGCCATCATGAGCCCAGGTAACGCCACCACCGCGTCAAACGTGCGTCTTGCCTCCAGCCCGCTGGCGCTGGACATTGCCACCATCGACCGCTTTCTGGCCCACAGCCACCGCCGCCGCTACCCGGCGCGGACCGATGTGTTCCGCCCGGGTGACCCAGCCGGGACCATGTATTACGTGATCAGCGGCTCGGTCAGTATCATTGCCGAGGAAGACGATGACCGGGAACTGGTGCTGGGCTACTTCGGTGCCGGCGAGTTTGTCGGGGAAATGGGCCTGTTCATCGAGTCGGACAAGCGCGAGGTCATCCTGCGCACCCGCACCCCCTGCGAGCTGGCCGAGATCAGCTACGAGCGCCTGCACCAGCTGTTCCTGGGCCCACTGTCGGTGGACGCGCCCAAGCTGCTGTACGCCATTGGCTCGCAGATCTCCCGGCGCCTGCTGCATACCAGCCGCAAGGCCAGCCGCCTGGCCTTCCTGGACGTGACCGATCGCATCATCCGCACCTTGCACGACCTGTCCAAGGAGCCGGAATCGATGAGCCACCCGCAGGGCACCCAGCTGCGCGTCTCCCGCCAGGAAATCGCCCGGCTGGTGGGTTGCTCGCGGGAAATGGCCGGCCGCGTGCTGAAGAAGCTGCAGGCCGATGGCCTGCTGCATGCCCGCGGCAAGACCGTGGTTCTGTACGGGACGCGGTAACGTCCGCTTCGCGGGCGACACCCCCATGGTTTGCGGAGCAAACCATGGGCCCCGGCTCCCCGCCTTCCAAATCCCCGCACCTGTCGGCGCGCCCCCTTTACTAAAGGGGGCTGTCTGATCTGATTGACCTCGGGAAAACCCTTTGCCTGCGATCTGGTAGCCCGGGTAAGCGGCGCGCACCCGGGGCTTTTCGCGCGTTGGTGGCCACGCCCTCAGGCGCCCCCAGCAGAGTGATGTTTACCGACGTCCCGGGTGCGCTGCGCTTACCCGGGCTACGGTGTTGAAGTGTGATCTCTGTCGGAGCCAAAAATCTCATTCGCCATTGCGAACCTCCGGACTAGGTAGTGCTCAATGCCACGCCAGCTAACAATTCCGAATGCTGCGGGGGGACCTACCACTTCGCCGACATAGCTGCGAATTAGCGGCCGTTCGGCGCTGATATTGGTCAGGATTCAACCCAAACCATTACTTTCCAATGTAGCTTTCCTTGACCTGCCCTGCTGTGGCCCGCAGGCTTGGGGCATGGAATTTGGCAACGAATTTTACTGGTTCATCCTGATCGGCCTCGGCGCGCAGCTGGTGGACGGTGCGCTGGGCATGGCATTCGGGCTGATTTCGTCCTCGGTGCTGTTGAGCATGGGGCTGCCACCCGCAGCGGTCAGCGCCAGCATCCACACCGCCGAAGTGTTCACCACCGGCGCCTCCGGGGTCTCGCACCTGGTGGCCGGCAATGTGGACAAGCGCCTGTTCTTTCGGCTGGCGATACCCGGCGCCATCGGCGGTGCCATCGGCGCCTACGTGCTGACCCAGCTGCCTGGCGATGTCGTGCGGCCCTTCATCTACCTCTACCTGCTGGTATTGGCGATCTTCATCCTGGCCCGCGCTGCCGGCAAGTTCATGGCCACGCAGGAAGTGAAGCGGGTGCCGGTGCTGGGCTTCTTCGCCGGCCTGCTGGACGCCACCGGCGGTGGCGGCTGGGGACCGGTGGCCACGTCCACCCTGCTGGCCCGTGGCGGCCAGGCGCGCACCACGATTGGCTCGGTCAACGCGGCGGAGTTCGTGGTCACCCTGTCGATCTCGGCCACCTTCCTGCTGTCGATGGGCCTGCAGCACCTGTCCATCGTCGCCGGCCTGCTGGTCGGCGGGATGATGGCCGCGCCGGTGGCGGCGCTGCTGGTGAAGCGGGTCAAGGAGCGCTGGGTGCTGATCGCCGTTGGCGTGCTGGTACTGTCGATCAGCCTGTTCCAGATTGGCATGGCCGTGGTGAAGCTGCGCGGGGCTTGAGGCACGCGAGGCGATGCTGCTCTGATAGCCCCTCTCCCGTTTACGGGAGAGGGGTTGGGGTGAGGGGAGCTTTTGACTTTGCTTAGAACCTAAAAGCCCGCCTCATCGGCCCTGCCTTCGCGTGCACCAGCTATTGAAGGCGCAGATCGAGAGCCCCTCATCCGCCCTCCGGGCACCTTCTCCCGCAAGCGGGAGAAGGGAAACCGGGTCTTTCCTTGTCTGTCAGGTCAGCGGCTTGCCGCCGCGCCCCGGGCAGCCCCAGTTGAGGATCGGGGTGCCGGCCGGCAATACCTTGCCGAAGTACTCCACCCGCGAATGCTTGGGGTTCACCACTACCGGGGCCTTGGCGGCTTTCAGCAGCGGCAGGTCGGCGGTGCTGTCCGAGTAGGCAATGGCGATGTCGCCGTAGCCGCGCTCGCGCAGCATGCGCATCTTTTCTTCGTTGTGGCAGTGGCGGGTAGCGCCCATCGCGCCCATGCGCGGGCCGACTTCGCTGCCGATCACCGGCACGCCCTGCTCGGCCACGAAGGCGAGGATGGCGCGGGCCAGCTCCGGCGGTGCGCCGGTGGCCACGATCACCCGGTCGCCGGCACGACGGTGCGCGGCGAATACCTGCAGGGCATGTGGCAGCAGGTGCTGGCGGATCTCGTCCTCGTGCTTGAGCACGTACTGGTCGATCACCTTGTTGAACTCACGTGCCTGGTGCAGGCCGAAGGTGGCGATCCAGACATAGCCGGAGATGCCGAAGCGGCGGGTCGGCAGCATCGCCACCAGAGGTCCCAGCAGCGGCGTGGCGAGGATGGCCACCAGCAGCCGCAACGGGTTGCGCTTGATCAACCAGGCGAACAGGTGGCTGCCGGAATCGCCGTCATACAGCGTGTGATCGAAGTCGAAGACGACCAGTTGCGCGTCGTCACGCGGGTTCGGGTAGGGATCAGTCATGCCGGGAAGAATAGCTGACGCAGGCCCTCGCCCGGCTCTTCGACGCGCATGAAGGTCTCGCCGACCAGGAAGGCATTGACCCCGGCACTGCGCATCAGGGCCACGTCAGCCGGACCCATGATGCCGCTTTCGGTGACCAGCAGGCGGTCGCGCGGCACCGCATCCTTCATCGACAGCGTGTTTTCCAGCGACACCTCGAAAGTGCGCAGGTTGCGGTTGTTGATGCCGACCAGCGGCACCGGCACCTGGATGGCGCGCTCCAGCTCGTCGATGTCGTGCACTTCGACCAGCACGTCCATGCCCAACTGCATCGCCAGGTCGGACAGCTCGGCCAGCTGGCGGTCGTCCAGCGCCGACACGATCAGCAGGATGCAGTCGGCACCCAACACGCGCGCCTCGACCACCTGGTAGGGGTCGATGACGAAATCCTTGCGCAACACCGGCAGCGTGCAGGCTTCGCGGGCCTGCTGCAGGTAGGCGTCTGCGCCCTGGAAGAAATCCACGTCGGTGAGCACCGACAGGCAGCTGGCGCCGCCGAATTCGTAGCTCACCGCGATATCGGCCGGGTGGAAGTCCGGGCGGATCACGCCCTTGGACGGGCTAGCCTTCTTGACCTCGGCAATCACCGCCGGGTCACCGTTGGCGATCGCCGCGTTCAGCGCATTGGCAAAGCCGCGCACCGGCGAGGCATCGGCCAGGCGCGCCTTCAACTCGGCCAGCGGCACGCGGGCGCTGCGCTCGGCCACCTCCTGCACTTTGCGGGCGAGGATGGTGTTGAGGATGTCGCTCATGGATCTGCTTCCTGGAAGACGGGCGCTGCTGACGCGGTTAATTAGGGGATTATCAGGGATTGCCGGCCAAGGCGCGGCTGGCATCGACGTACTCCTGCATGCGCGCACGGGCGCTGCCATCGGCGATCACCGCGCGGGCGCGGGCCAGGCCATCGGCGATGCTGTCGGCGACACCAGCCACATACAGTGCGGCACCGGCGTTGAGGGCGACGATATCGTTGGCCGGGCCCGGCTGGTTGTCCAGCACGGCGCGCAGCATGGCGATGGACTCTTCCGGGTTCTCGACCTTGAGGTTGCGGCTGGCCGACATGGCGATGCCGAAGTCCTCCGGATGAATCTCGTACTCGCGCACCTTGCCGTCGCGCAGCTCGCCCACCAGAGTGCCGGCACCCAGCGAGATCTCGTCCATATTGTCGCGGCCCCACACCACCAATGCGCGCTCGGCACCGAGTTCACGCAGCACGCGCGCCTGGATGCCGACCAGGTCGGGGTGGAACACGCCCATCAGGATATTGGTGGCGCCAACCGGATTGGTCAGCGGACCGAGGATGTTGAAGATGGTGCGCACGCCCATCTCGCGGCGGACCGGCGCGACCACCTTCATTGCTGGGTGGTGCATGGGCGCGAACATGAAGCCGATGCCGGTCTGCTCGATGGCTTGTGCCACCTGCTCGGGCTGCAGTTCGATCACTGCGCCCAGCGCTTCCACCGCATCGGCGCTGCCGGACTTGGAGGACACGCTGCGGTTGCCGTGTTTGGCGACCTTGGCACCGGCAGCGGCCACCACGAACATCGAACAGGTGGAGATGTTGAAGGTATGCGAGCCATCGCCGCCGGTGCCGACGATGTCGACCAGATGGGTCTTGTCGGCAACCTGCACAGGGCGCGCGAACTCGCGCATCACCGTGGCGGCACCGGCGATCTCGCCGACGGTTTCCTTCTTGACCCGCAAGCCGGTGAGGATGGCGGCGGTCATGGTCGGCGAGATCTCGCCACGCATGATCTGCCGCATCAGGTCGACCATCTCGTCGAAGAAGATCTCGCGGTGTTCGATGGTGCGTTGCAGGGCTTCCTGCGCGGTGATGGTCATGACAACTCCAGAATCAGGAAATAACGATGTAGTCGCTTTGGCTGTGGATGCCGGTGTGTGCGCCTCGGCGCAGCTGCACGTGCAGGCCACCGATCGGCCCGACCGGCAGGCAGCTGTCCACTTCCAGCAGCGCATCGCGGTGCGGTTTGATCCACTGCGCTTCGGCCTGCGCCAGCGCCTTGCGCTTGGCCTCGACTGCATCGGCAGCGACCACCAGCAGGTAGCGGTGGTCCTCGCCGAACTCGCCTTCGACGTAGCCGCCGAGGTTGACGAAGAACAGGGTCGGCGCATCGGCCGCAGGCGCGTCATCGCAGATGCGTACCTGCCAGTCGTCGACGCCATCCACCGTCATCCACGAATCCAGATGCAGGCCCGCGGCTTCGCCGAACCATTGCTGGCGCAGTTGCGGGTAGGTCTGCTCGATGCCGGGGCCAACCGCGAACACCACGTCATGCACCTCGGTATTGGCGCGCGCATGGCGACCGCCGAGCATCACCACGAACAGACGGAAATCTTCCAGGCTCACGGCGTCGGCCTCGCGGTAAGCGCCAGCCGCAGGCCGAAGCCGATGAACAGTACGCCGGCCAGCTTGTCCAGCCACTGCATGCCGCGCGCGGCCCAACGGCTGCTGCGCACACGATCGGCCGCCAACACGTAAGCCGCGTTGATCGGCAGCGCGTTGACCATGAAGACCAGGCCCAGCAGCGCGAACGCCAAAGGCTTGTTCTGCACCGACGGGGCGATGAACTGCGGCAGGAAGGCCAGGAAGAACAGCACCACCTTCGGGTTCAGCACATTGGTCAGGAAGCCACCGGCGAACACCTGCCACCACGAGCCAGCACTGCCACTGCTGGCGGCGATATCGGCCTGCAAGGTCGACTCACCCGTGTTGCGCAGCAGGCGCACACCCACCCACAGCAGATAGGCCGCGCCGATCCACTTGATCACGGTGAACAGCGTTGCCGAGGTCGCCAGCAGCACGCCCAGGCCCAGCGACGCCAGCACGACATGCACCAGACAACCGGCACTGATGCCAGCGATCGCAGCGAAACCGGCGCGACGACCACCGCGCAGCGAGCGGCTGATGATGTACAGCACATCCGGGCCCGGCGTGAGGTTCAACAACCAGCCCGCGAGCATGAACAGGAGCAACTGGCTCGGTTCGATCAACATGTGCGATCCAGGAAGTTCTTCATCAGCGCGTGGCCGTGCTGGGTGAGGATGGATTCGGGATGGAACTGCACGCCTTCAACCGGATATTCGCGGTGGCGCAGACCCATGATCTCTTCCATCGAGCCGTCCGGATTCTCGGTCCAGGCGGTGATTTCCAGCGCCGCCGGCAGCGTGTTCTTGTCCACCACCAGCGAGTGGTAGCGGGTGGCCTCGTAACGGTCCGGCAGACCGGCGAACACGCCCTTGCCTTCATGGCGGATCGGCGAGACCTTGCCATGCATGATGTTGCTGGCACGGATCACGTCACCGCCATAGATCTGGCCGATGGCCTGATGGCCCAGGCACACACCGAACAGTGGAATGCTCGGGCCGAGCTGGCGGATCACCTCCAGCGACACACCGGCCTCGTTCGGCGTTTTCGGGCCCGGCGATACCACGATGTGCGAAGGCTTGAGCGCGGCGATCTCGGCGACGCTCATCGCGTCATTGCGCACCACCTTCACTTCGGCACCCAGCATCTGCAGGTATTGCACGAGGTTGAAGGTGAAGCTGTCGTAGTTGTCGATCATCAACAGCATGGTTCAGTTTCCATCGCTAATCAGGAATATGGCGTAGACGTTTTCGGTGTAGGTGATTGGCCTGGCAATCAGCTGCTCGCCAGGCGATGGCGCGGCATAGCCCACATTGCGACTACCGCTGACCTGCACCCGGTCCAGCGAATCGCTTTCCCTATGGAAGGTGTCCGCTCTGTTTACATTCGGCCAGCTACCGGCCTGCACACCGTAAGCAAAACTGGGGGCGACATCGGAGATCGTATAGAGGCCGATGATCTTCGCCCCATAGGCATCAGCGAGCCCCTTTGCCGACGCGCGCGTCTGCGCAGCCGCTTCGGCCTTGAGTTCAGCCCGCAGCCGCGCTTCACCCGAATACATGGGCTTTGCGGTGCTCACCTGTACTTCGCTGCTGGCATTCAACTCACCAAGAAACGCCTGCAACTGCTCTGGCTTTTCGAAGGAACCTTCCAGATCACGGCTGACGGCGGTGCCCACAAACACTTCTTCATCGTCCTTGTAACGCGTGGATGGCTCGATGCTCAGGTTGTCCATGCGCACCGCCTCGGCAATGGCGCCGTGCTTGGCGAATAACGCCATGGTCCGCTCCGCATTTGCCTGGACCTTGCGCCGGGCGATGTCGGTCTGCATATCCACCGACTCCAACGCGATCTTCACCACGAAGCGGTCCGGCATCACCTTGCGGCTGGCATCGCCCTTCACCAACAGATGCGGTTGCGACGGAATGGAGTTGGCCTGCGCCCACGCCTGCGGAACGGCGGCAACCAGCAACGATGACCACAGCAACATGCGGGGCAATTTCATGCGGCACTCCTTGTCATGGTGAGAGAAACAGTCGCTTTCGATGAAAGCAGCGTGCGCGACACGGCTTACAGCCCCTTCGCCGCCTGCGCCACCGCACGGAACAGCGCGCGGCCCTTGTTCATGGTTTCCTGCCATTCGGCATCCGGATCGGAGTCATAGACCACGCCGCCGCCGGCCTGCACGTAGAGGTAACCGTCCTGGATCACCGCAGTGCGGATGGCGATGGCGGTATCGGCATCGCCGTTCCAGCCGATGTAGCCGACCGCGCCGGAGTAGACATTGCGTTTGACCGGCTCCAGTTCGCGAATGATCTCCAGCGCACGGATCTTCGGCGCACCGCTGACGGTGCCGGCCGGGAAGGTCGCGCGCATCACATCGCTATAGCTCAGGCCAGCCTTCAAGGTGCCGGTGACTTCGCTGACGATATGCATGACGTGGCTGTAACGCTCGATCACGAACTGCTCGCCCACCTTGACCGTGCCCGGTTCAGCGACGCGGCCGACATCGTTGCGGCCAAGGTCGATCAGCATCACGTGCTCGGCACGCTCCTTGGGATCGGCCAACAGCTCGACTTCCAGTGCCTTGTCCAGCTCAGGTGTGGCACCGCGCGGACGGGTGCCGGCGATAGGACGCACGGTGACGATGCCATCGCGCAGGCGCGCCAGGATTTCCGGCGAGGAACCGACCACCTGGGTGCCGCCCACATCGATGAAATACATGTACGGCGACGGGTTCAACGCACGCAGCGCGCGGTACACGTCGATCGGCCGCGCACGGAACGGCACGCGCAGGCGCTGGCTCGGCACCACCTGGAAGATATCGCCGGCACGCACGTATTCCTGCGCCTTGCGCACCACCGCGTGGTATTCCTCGCGGGTGAACGAGGACTGGAAATCCTGCTCGTCGATGGCATCGGACACCTGCGACTGCGGGTAACCGGCGCCACCCTGACGCAGGCGGTGTGCCAGCTCATCAAGGCGACGGTTCGCGCGCGCCCAGGCCTGCGGCTGCGCCGGGTCGGCATGCACGATCAGGTACAGGCGGCCCTTGAGGTTGTCGAACACCGCCAGCTCTTCGGACAGCATCAGCAGGATGTCGGGCGTACCGAGTTCATCAGGCTTTTCGCCCGCGCCCAGGTGCGGCTCGATGTACTGGATGCACTCGAAGCCGAACCAGCCGACCAGGCCGCCGGTGAAGCCCGGCAAGCCGTCCAGCTGCGGCACCGAGTACTGCTTGCGCAGCACTTCGACCTCGGCCAAGGGATCGGCTACTTCGCGACGTTCGACCACTTCGCCCAGTTCACTGACTTCCAAGGTATGGCCACGGAAGCTGTAAATGCGGCGCGCGGGCATGCCGATGATGGAATAGCGCCCGAAACGCTCACCACCTTCGACGGATTCAAACAGATAGGTATACGGGCCGTCGGCGAGCTTCAGGTAAACCGAGAGCGGCGTGTCCAGGTCGGACAGCACTTCGCGGACGACGGGTACGAAATTATGCGGGTGTGCGCTGTGGCCTTCAGCGGCCAGCTGCTGGAACTGCTCTTGCGTGATCAAGACGGCTTTCCTTCCGGGAATCGACGGTGGCGGTACGGACGACGGCAACGGGCCACCATCGCCACCAGCGGCGAGCGGAAGAAAGGGAACGCTTGGTCGTCAGAATGGGCACCGCGCAACTCTACCGCAAGAACGGCGCCCGGTGTGCATCTGCAACATGATCAGATGCTTGCAGTGGCAACGATTCAGCTGCCCAGCAGGGCTGTTGCGGCCGGTAGATGCATGTGTACCCGCCCGGCCACGCACTGGATATGGAAGCGCCGGGCCTGCAGCGGTTCACCGTCCAGGTTCAGGGTCAGCGGTTGCTCGGCCTCGATCCACAGCTCGCGCAGCCGTGCGCGCTCAGCCACCTGCTCCAGCGCCGCATGCTTGCCTTCGCTGAACAAGGTGCCGAGGGTGGTCATCAGCTCACCGGACAGCTCCGGAATGATGGTCAGGTCCAACAAGCCGTCATCGAGCAGGGCATCGGGGCATAGCTGCTGGCCGCCACCGGCCTGGCGCCCATTGCCAACGCCAAGTGCGATGAAACCACCCTGCCACTCGAAATCCTTGCCGTGGATGCGCGCCTGGATCGGCTCGATCCGGCCCAGCTTGCCGATCCCGGTGATCACGTAGGCCAGGCCACCGAGCATTTTCTTCAGGCCTTCATGGGTTTCCACCGTCACTTCGGTGCCAAAACCACCGCTGGCCAGGTTGGCGCACCAATGGACCTTGCCATCGCCTTCCACGCGCAGCAGATCGATGGCGCGCGCCCGCGTATGTGCGGGCAGCTGCAATGCCGGCAATGGTTCGAGCGGAACGCCCGCAGCGGTGGCGAAGTCGTTGGCGGTGCCCAATGGCAGCAAGGCCAATGCCGGCAATCGCGATGCATCCTGACCAGTGTGCGCCATCGCCTCGGCAACTTCGCTCAGGGTGCCATCGCCGCCACCGGCAATCAGCAGCCGTGCCTGTGCGGCGATGGCTTCGCGCACATAGCGCTCGGCGTCGCCGGCTTCCCAGGTCACCCGCACCTTGAGGTCCTGCCCCTGCCCGCGCAGCTGGGTTACCGCTGCACGCACGGCATCGTCGCCAGCGGACTTGCCATTGAGGATCAGGTAACAGGGTGCAGGGTGGTGCATGGGGTTCTCCGTTGAAGGCGCGCAGCCTAGCAAGTGGATTGCTGCGCCCGGGTGAATGTCACCGTGGTGTCACAGCGCATCCGGAGAATGAAAGGCCATAGCAAGGACGATGGATGGAGGCAGGATCAGCCTCCGATGATTCCCCGGCCGCAACGGCAACGTTGCGGCTTTTTTTTGCGCTTCGGCTGTAGAGCCGAGCCATGCTCGGCTGGGGCATTACCGGGGAATTCCAAAGATCACAGGTGAAGCCTCTGCCGAGCATGGCTCGGCACTACATTGGCATTGCTGGGAAAGCCTCTGCCGAGCATGGCTCGGCACTACCTTGGCATTGTCGGGAAAGCCTCTGCCGAGCATGGCTCGGCACTACAGATCAGCCGCCTTTGGCGAATTTCTGCAGTGCGTCGCCTTGTAGTCGATACACCGTCCATTCGTCCTGCGCTACTGCGCCGGCGGCCTTGTAGAAGTCGATGGCCGGCGTGTTCCAGTCCAGCACCGACCATTCGAAACGACCGCAGCCCTGCTCCACCGCCAGCCTGGCAATGTGCTGCAGCAAGGCCTTGCCGGCACCGCTGCCACGCGCTTCCGGGCTGACGTACAGGTCTTCCAGGTAGATGCCGTTGCGGCCCAGCCAGGTCGAGTAGTTGTAGAAAAACACGGCATAACCAATCGCCTTGCCGTCGCGTTCGCAGATCAACGCCTGCGCCTTCGCATCAGCAGCAAACAGGCTGGCACGAATGCCAGCCTCGTCGGTCTGCACCGAGGATTCGGCTTTCTCGTAGATGGCCAACTCGCGGATGAAGTGCAGGATCAGGCCTGCGTCATCAGCGATGGCCGGACGGATCTGCACTTCAGCCGCGCGCATCACTCAGCCTCGCGCCGCAGCAACATTGCCGCGCATTTTGCTGATCATCTCGGCGTAGTCGGGCGCATTGAAAATGGCCGAACCGGCAACGAAGGCGTCGGCACCGGCAGCAGCGATCTCACCGATGTTGTCGGCCTTTACGCCGCCGTCCACTTCCAGCAGCACCGGCTTGCCGAGCTTGTCGATCATCGCCCGCACCGCGCGCAGCTTGTCCAGGGTCGACGGGATGAAGGCCTGGCCACCGAAGCCCGGATTGACCGACATCAGCAGCACCAGGTCCAGGTCTTCCAGCACCCAGTCCAGCACTTCGACCGGCGTTGCCGGGTTCAGCACCAGGCCGGCCTTGCAGCCGTGCGACTTGATCAGCTGGATGGTGCGGTGGACGTGGCGGCTGGCTTCCGGGTGGAAGCTGATGATGCTGGCGCCAGCCTCGGCAAAGTCCGGCACGATGCGGTCGACCGGCTCAACCATCAGGTGCACGTCGATCGGCGCGGTGACACCGTGCTTGCGCAGCGCCTGGCAGACCATCGGGCCGATGGTCAGGTTGGGCACGTAGTGGTTGTCCATCACGTCGAAATGGACCCAATCGGCGCCAGCGGCCAACACGTTGTCGACCTCCTCGCCGAGCTTGGCGAAATTGGCCGAGAGAATGGACGGGGCGATGATGCAATTGGACATGACGGAGCCTTTCAGCGCTTGCGCAGGGTTTTGATGCGGTCGTAGGCGGCGTTGATCTGCCGGGCCTTCTTCTCGGCCTGGGCGCGCAGCTCGGGGGCGGCGCCGGCCACTTTGTCGGGGTGGTACTGGGACATCAGGCGGCGGTAGGCCAGGTCGATCTCGGCGTCGGTGGCCTCGCGGGTGACCCCCAGTTCACGGTACGGCAGGTCCTTGCCCAGCTTGAACCAGTCGCTGTCGAAGGCGTGCCCCAGCAACAGGCCGATTATCCCGCCAAACAAGGGGTTGGGCCTGAAAAGCAGGGCCCCGGCGATGAAGCCGAACAGTTTTCCGTACCAGCGCATGGGTGGGTGAATGGCCTGTGGACAATCAAGACGTGCATTTTATGCCACAGCGGCCCGATCCGGCCGTACACTAGGCCGCCCGCCGACCAGCCGCGGGCCCTGCGGGTCCTCCAGACCCGGGTCCTCCAAGCCGGCGGCATTCATTGCCAAGTCCCAGGAGTGCCCGTGCCGACCACGCTGTTGCAATCCGATCTTCCCGGCCTGCCCTTGCGCCATCGCGGCAAGGTGCGTGATGTGTTTGATATCCCGCGCGAACGTCTGCCGGCCGGAACCCCTCCGGGCGAGTACCTGTTGATGGTCGCCACCGATCGCCTGTCGGCGTTCGATGTGGTGCTGCCCGACCCGATCCCCGGCAAGGGCGAGATGCTCTGCCAGGTGTCCAACTTCTGGTTTGCCAAGACCGCGCACCTGATGCCCAACCACCTGACCGGCATCGACGTGGCCAGCGTGCTGCCTGAGGGCGTGGACCCGGCGCTGTACGCCAAGCGTGCGGTGGTGACCAAGAAGCTCAAGCCGGTACCGGTGGAAGCCATTGCCCGCGGCTACGTGATCGGCAGCGGCTGGAAGGACTACCAGCGCACCGGCAAGATCAGCGGCATCGCCCTGCCCGACGGCCTGCAGCAGGCCGAGAAGCTGCCGGAAGCCATCTTCACCCCGTCCACCAAGGCGGCGGTAGGCGACCACGACGAGAACATCGACTTCGACGCGATGGTCAAGGCCGTTGGCGCCGACATGGCCGAGAAGGTGCGCGATGCAACCCTGCGCATCTACCAGTTCGCCGCCGAATACGCGGCCGAGCGTGGCATCCTGCTGGCCGATACCAAGTTCGAGTTCGGTACCGATGCCGATGGTCGTCTGTACATCATGGACGAGATGCTGACCCCGGATTCCTCCCGTTACTGGCCGGCCGACGAGTACCAGGTGGGCATCAGCCCGCCCAGCTACGACAAGCAGTTCGTGCGCGACTACCTGGAAACGCTGGATTGGGGCAAGACCGCGCCGGGCCCTGCCCTGCCGGCCGAGGTGATCGAGCGTACCCGCGCCAAGTACGCCGAAGCACTGGACAAGCTGGCCGGCATCAGCGTCGACTGATCCTGCTGTGCCCGTCACGGATGCGCACGCTCACCGTGCGCATCCGTAGGGAAGCCGCGCTATGCTCTGCCAGTCAACCCGGGAGGGAGTTGGAATGAGTATTGCGCGTCCTGTGGATCGTTACTTCGCCAGCTACTCTGGCGATCACGTCAACCACACCAATCAGGCCATCCACGTGTTCGCCGTGCCGGCAATCCTGTGGTCGGTGATTGCCATGCTGTGGTGCATCCCGCCACTGCTGCCGTGGTTCCAGCACGGCATCTGGGCGGCGTTCGCCATGTTCGGCACCTGGGCCTACTACAACCGCCTGTCGCGCCCGCTGGGCATCGGCATGCTGATCATCTTCTTCGTGTTCGGCTGCATCTGCCGGCTGCTGGAAGACCGGCTCGGCATCCAGACGTTGCTCTACCTCGCCATCGGCGTGTTCGTGGTGGCGTGGATCGCGCAGTTCATCGGCCACAAGATCGAGGGACGCCGGCCAAGCTTCCTCACCGACCTGACCTACCTGCTGATCGGCCCGATCTGGGTGCTGTCCAAGCTGTTCCGGCAGTTCGGCTGGCGCTACTGAGTCCCTGCGGGCCACCTCCGGACAGGACAGGCCCGCGACCACCCAGCTCGGCTCAGCTTTCCGCCAGACCGCTCCCGTTGTCATCGCGGGCGCCCAAAAACATATCGCTCCGCACCGCGAAGGCACGCGGCGCATAGCCAAAATCACGCCGTGCCGGGGTGATATCGAACGCAAGCGGGTCGCGCATGCGCTCCAGCACTGCCTCGTTCATGCCCAGCAAGCGCCCTTTTCCGTGTGCCTTGCGCAACGCCCATAGAAACAATGGCGTGGGCACCCGCAACAACAGTGGGCGCGGGCGCAAGGTGGCCAACACCCGTCGCACCATCAGGTTGTAGGGCAGCACTTCACCGCCTCCCAGAGCATAGGCCTGTGCATGGCTGCTGGCTGCTGGCAACACCTGCAATACGGCCTTGGCCAGATCCTCGACATGCACTGGCTGACGCAGGCCCTTGGCACAGGTCGGCAGCACCAGGACACGGGTGCGCAGCGCGATGCGTGCGATCGAGGTGAGGGTCTTGTCGCGGGCGGCTCCGTAAATCAGGGTCGGTCGCAGCACCGTGGCTGCAACCCCGCGCTCGCTGGCAGTCATGAACAACAGTTGCTCGGCCTCCTGCAGGCGCCGCGCGACATCACGCTCCGCGGGTTCGGCCGAATCCTGCTTGACCTCCGCACTGGTTGAACTGAAGGCCACCACCCGAGGGCTGCGGACGTTGGAGCCGGCATACCAGCGTGCGAAGTTGTCCAGGGGCCCACAGCTGAGCACCGCGTCGAATGCCTGCCCATCACTCCAGAACCCGTAGAGATCGGCCTGCACCCAACGAACCCCAGGGGTATCGCTGCGCGCCTGGCGGGACACCGCTGTCACTTCCCAACCTGCCGCCAACAATTGCGCCAACAAGGGTTCGCCAATCTGGCCACTGCCACCAAACAGCAGTGCCCTGCGCTGGCCCGCCTTGTTACGAATCTCGTTCTCCATCCGCACAAGCATAGGCCAAGCACGCCTGATTCCGCAGCCGCCACCGGAATTGAGGGCTGCTTGTGGGAGCGCCGTCAGCCGTGAAGCTGACATTGCTGAAGCCCTTGGCATCCTTGCGATCCGATGATCTGCCAGCTTCGCGGTTGACGCGGCTCCCGCAAACTGACGCACCTGGCATCCGTGCCATCTAAGAACCTGTCGGCTTCGCGGCCTACGCCGCTCCCGCCAACGGCCGGCCGGTTGCAGCACATCGGACAAAGCCTCGGAAGCGTCGCTGCGATGCGATGCATTGACGTTTTCCGGCCGCAGCCATTGGCAGCATTGGCCCTGGTGCCCCAACCCGAACGGATCATTCAGAAAAAGTCGCGGATCGAAAAAATCGCCTGTTAGACTGCAAAACCCCTTTCTGAACCGCGCCTCTACATGACGCCAGTCCTGTTGCTACTGCTTGCGCTGCCTTTTCTGCTGGCAGCGGCCATCGCACTCAATGGCCGTTTGTCGCGCAGTGCAGCCGCATGGACAGCAGCAGCGGCACCGGTTCTAGGCCTGGCCCTGCTCGGCAGCGCCACCCCGGCCGTGCTCGATGGCGAGATCGTCCGCAACAGCTGGCAATGGCTGCCGCAGATCGGCCTGGACTTCAGCCTGCGCCTGGATGGCCTGGCCTGGATGTTCACCGGGCTGGTACTGGGTATCGGCGCGCTGGTGGTGCTGTATGCGCACTACTACCTGTCGGCGCAGGACAGCGCGCGGCGTTTCTACAGCTACCTGCTGCTGTTCATGGGCGCGATGCTGGGCATGGTGCTGGCCGGCAACCTGCTGCTGTTGATGGTGTTCTGGGAGCTGACCAGCATCAGTTCATTCCTGTTGATCGGCTTCTGGTCACATCGCAAGGACGCCCGCGAGGGCGCGCGCATGGCCTTGATCGTCACCGGCGGTGGCGGTCTGGCGCTGCTGGCCGGCGTGCTGTTGATCGGCCGCATCGTGGGCAGTTTCGACCTGGATGTGGTGCTGGCCTCGGGCGACCTGATCCGTAGCAGCGCCTTGTATCCGTGGGCACTGCTGCTGGTGCTGGCCGGCATCTTCACCAAGAGCGCGCAGTTCCCGTTCCAGTTCTGGCTGCCGCATGCGATGGCAGCACCGACGCCGGTCTCGGCCTACCTGCACTCGGCGACCATGGTGAAGGCCGGTGTATTCCTGCTGGCGCGCCTGCACCCTGCATTGGCTGGCACCGAGCTGTTCTTCTACGTGGTCAGCGGCATCGGTGCGCTCACCCTGCTGATCGGCGCCTGGAATGCGATCTTCCAGCACGACCTCAAGGGCCTGCTGGCCTATTCGACGATCTCGCACCTGGGCCTGATCACCCTGCTGTTCGGCCTGTCCACACCGATGGCAGTGGTGGCCGGCGTGTTCCACATCCTCAACCACGCCACCTTCAAGGCCTCGCTGTTCATGGCCGCCGGCATCATCGACCACGAGACAGGTACCCGCGACATGCGCCGCCTCGGCGGCCTGCGCAGGCTGATGCCGATCACCAGCGCGCTGGCCATCGTCGCCTCGCTGGCGATGGCTGGCATCCCGCTGCTCAACGGCTTCCTGTCCAAGGAAATGCTGTTCGCCGAGGCACTGGCAACGCAGGGCCCGGACTGGATGCGCTCGGCGATGAGCGCCGCCGCCTTGCTGGCCGGCATCCTTGGCGTGGCCTACAGCCTGCGCTTCGTCCACGACACCTTCTTCGGCAAGGGCCCGGTCGACATCGAGGTGGTACCGCATGAACCGCCGCGCTGGATGAAGGTGCCGGTGGAAGTGCTGGTGGTGATCTGCCTGGCCGTCGGCATCGCCCCGGCGCTGACCATCGCGCCGGTGCTGCAGACCGCAGCAGCGTCGATCCTCGGCACCGCGATGCCGGCGTACAGCCTGTCGGTCTGGCACGGCTTCAACCTGCCGTTGGCGATGAGCGCGATTGGTGTGGTCGGCGGTGTTTTGCTGTACTTCGGCCTGCGCCGCTTCACCGACCTGTATGCAGCGCGCAACCGCCCCACCGGCAAGCACCTGTTCCATCGCGGGCTGGACGCGTTGTTCGGCTTCGCCCACCGCGTCACCACCGTGCTGGCCAATGGCAGCCTGCAGCGCATGCTGTTCGCGCTGGTGCTGGTGGCGGTGATCGTCGCTGCTGCGCCCTACATCGCCAATCCGGTGATGCCGGTGTGGCCGGCCCCGCAGTCCATGCCCTTGCTGGGCTGGACACTGTGGCTGGTGATGCTGGCCTGCGCGTTCGCCGGGCTGTTCCTGTACCAGCAGCGTCTGCTGGCGGTGATCGTGATGGGCGGCACCGGCCTGATGGTGGCGCTGACCTTCGTGTTCCTGTCGGCACCCGACCTGGCCCTGACCCAGCTGATGGTGGAGATGGTGACGCTGGTGCTGATGCTGCTTGGCATGAACTACCTGCCCGCACAGTCGCCGCCGGAGCACTCGCGCTGGCGCAAGCGCCGCGATGCGGTGCTCGCCATCCTTGCCGGCGGCGGCATCGCCGCGCTGGCCTATTCGCTGATGACGCTGCCGCCCAACACCATGTCCGGCGAGATGCTGCTGCGTTCGCTGCCCGAGGCCTATGGCCACAACGTGGTCAACGTGATCCTGGTCGACTTCCGCGGCTTCGATACCTTCGGCGAGATCACCGTATTCGGCATCGCCGCGCTGGTGGTGCACGCGATGCTGCGGCGCACGCGGATGGCGCCGGAGCAGATCATGCCGGGCCCACCGATCAAGCTGCCGGTGCCTGCCGATCTGGCCCAGATCATGTTCCCGCTGACGCTCACGGTGTCGATCTTCCTCTTCCTGCGCGGCCACAACGCGCCTGGTGGCGGCTTCGTCGCCGGCCTGGTGCTGGCGGTGCCGTTGCTGATCCAGTACGTGATCCAGGGTACCGAGTCGGTGGAGTCGCGCTTCGGCTTCGACTACATCCGCTGCATCGGCCTGGGCCTGTTGATCGCCCTGCTCAGCGGCGTGGCCTCGATGCTGTTCGGCGTACCGTTCCTGACCAGTGGCCACCTCGACCTGGAGCTGCCGCTGATCGGCACCGTGCCGCTGGCCAGTGCGATTGGTTTTGACACCGGCGTCTACCTGGTGGTGTTTGGCGGGGTGATGCTGATCCTGTCGATGATGGGCACCATCAAGCCCTCGCGCACCCGCAATGCCCGCAACGGCGAAATCGATATCCACCGCCGTTCGGCACGCACCGGGGAGATGCACTGATGGAACTGGCACTGGCAAGCGCCATCGGCGTACTGGCCGGCATCGGCGTCTACCTGTTGCTGCGTGCGCGCAGCTTCGATGTGATCCTGGGCATGACCTTCCTGTCCTATGCCACCAACCTGCTGATCTTCAGCGCGGGGCGGCCGGTCACCGGCAAGGCGCCGGTGCTCAAGGACGGCGTGGCCACCAGCCTGGTGCACTACACCGACCCGCTGCCGCAGGCGCTGGTGCTGACCGCCATCGTGATTGCGTTTGCGATGACTGCGGTGAGCATCGTGCTGGCGATGCGCAGCCGCAGCGACAACCACAGCGACCACGTCGACGCGCATGAGCCCGAATTGCCGGCGGCCGATGTGGCCAAGGCGGAGGGCGGCGCATGAACCATCTGGTGATCCTGCCGATCCTGATCCCACTGCTGGGCGCTGCGCTGTCGCTGTTCATCGAACACCGCCGCTACGGCCCCAAGGTGCAGCGCACGGTAGCCTGGGCCAGCATGGCTGCGCTGGCCGCGGCGGTGGCGTTGCTGTTCGCACAGACCAGCCAGGGCCAGATCTCGGCCTACCTGCTCGGTGACTGGCCGGCACGCCTGGGCATCGCGCTGGTGGCTGATGGCCTGGCCGGCTGGATGCTGCTCACCACCCTGCTGCTGGCCATCGCCTGCCTGCTGTACGCCTGCACCGGCTGGGACCGGCGCGCGCCGCATTTCCACGCGCTGTTCCAGTTCCAGCTGGTCGGCCTCAACGGCGCCTTCCTGACTGGCGATATCTTCAATCTGTTCGTGTTCTTCGAGGTGATGCTGATCGCCTCCTACGGGCTGCTGCTGTCCGGCGGGCGTGGCCTGCGCATGCGCATCGGCCTGCATTACGTGGTGTTCAACGTCACCGCCTCGACCCTGTTCCTGATCGCGCTGGGCATGCTCTACGCCACCCTGGGCTCCTTGAACCTGGCCGAGATCAGCCAGCGCATCGTCGAGTTGCCACCCTCGCACCTGAAGCTGGCCAAGGCCGCCCTGGGCTTGCTGCTGCTGGTGTTCTGCTCCAAGGCCGCGCTGCTGCCTATGTACCTGTGGCTGCCCGAGTCGTATGCACGTGCGCCGGCCGCGGTCGCCGCGCTGTTCGTGATCATGACCAAGGTCGGCCTGTACTCGGTGCTGCGCGTGACCTCGCTGTGGTTCGATGCCGACGCCGGCACGCTGAGTGGTTACGGCAGCGATTGGCTGTTGTGGGCCGGCATCGCGACCCTGGTGGTTGGCGCGCTGGGTGCGCTGGCAGCCACCCGCATGAGCGTGCTGGTGGCTTACCTGGTGGTGGTGTCTGCGGCGACCTTGTTCATCGCCTTCGCGCTGGGCAGCACCGGTACGATCTCCGCTGGCCTGTACTACCTGCCGCACAGCACCTTCGCCGCCGCTGCGCTGTTCCTGATCGCCGACCTGATGAGGCGCCGTCGCCAGCAGGCCGACCGCCGCCGCGAGCATGAGCTCACCGTACTGCCGGGCAAGACCGTGCCGGGCCTGTTGTTCCTGGTCGGTGCGGTGGCCGTTGCCGGCCTGCCGCCGTTGGCCGGTTTCCTGGCGAAGGCGGCGCTGCTCTCGGCCGTGCCGGAAGCGCATACCGCCGTGGTCTGGAGCGCCGTGCTGGGCAGCAGCCTGCTGGTGATCATGGGCCTGGCCCGCACCGGCATCCGCCTGTTCTGGCATGTCCCCGGTGACGATGACAGTGCTCCCCCGCCAGAACCGGATGAAGCCCCGGCACGTCCGTTCGAAACCGCCGCCACCTGCCTGCTGCTCGGCTACGTGGTGCTGATGACGGTGTTCGCCGGGCCGCTGATGCGGCAGACCGATGCCATCGCCACGCAGCTGCTGGCGCCGGATCAGTACCTGCAAGACGTACGCGGCACCACGCCGCAGGTGAGGCAGCCATGAGCGAACGTCGCCCCCTGCTGCGCCGGGTATTCCCGTCGCCCGCCCTGTCGATCACCGTGGTCGCCTTCTGGCTGTTGATGTCCGACAGCTTCGACCTTGGCCAGTTGCTGCTGGGCATGCTGCTTGGAACCGTGATCCCGCTGTTCGCCGCGCGCCTGGACCGCGAGTTCGCCCGCCTCGGCAGCTTGCGGCCGGTACCCAAACTGTTGGCCGTGGTGTTGTGGGACATCCTGGTCTCCAACCTGCGCGTGGCCGCGCAGGTGCTGGGGCCCGAGCACAAGCTCAAGCCCGGCTTCATCTGGGTGCCACTGGATATCGCCAACATCCACGGCATCGCCGCGTTGACCAGTTTCATCACCCTGACCCCGGGCACGGTGTCGGCGGCGTTGTCCGAGGACCGTCGCCACCTGCTGGTGCATGTGCTGCACCTTCAGGATGCCAACGCCCTGATCAACGAGATCAAGAGCCGCTACGAAGCGCCGCTGATGGAGATCTTCCCGTGAACGGTTACCAGATATTCGAAACCACCCTGATCGTGTGCATGCACGTGGTCGGCATCGCCATGCTGTTGGGCTTGTGGCGGCTGCTGCGCGGACCGACCGTGCCAGACCGCATCCTGGCGCTGGACACCTTGTCGGTCACCGCCATCGCCGAGCTGATGCTGTTCGGCATGTACCTGGACTCGGCCATCTACTTCGAGGCCGCACTGATCATCGCCATGCTCGGCTTCTGCAGCACCGTGGTGCTGAGCAAGTTCGTGCTGCGCAGGGATATCGTCGAATGATCACCTTCCTGCAGATCGCGCTGTCGGCGGTGCTGGCCTTCGGCTGCTTCTTCATCCTGGTCGGCGCACTCGGCCTGGTGCGCTTCTCCGACTTCTTCAAACGCCTGCACGCACCGACCAAGGCCAGCACGCTGGGCGTGGGCTGCGTCTTGGTGTGCTCGGTGGCGTACCACATCTTCCTCGGCCAGGACCCGCAGCCACGTGAGCTGCTGATCACCGTCTTCCTGTTCATCACCGCACCGATCAGCGCCCACCTGATGGCCAAGGCCGCACTGTCGCTGATGATGGAAAGCCGGCCGGAACCGCCAAAAGAGTAATCCCGAGCACAAGCTCCACCGGTAGTGGGGGGGGCGGGGGGGGGGGGGGGGGGGCGGGGGCCGGCCGGACCCTGGCGGGGAGCGGGGGCGCGGGGGCCGGGGGCCGAGCCATGCTCGGCATGAGGCCTTCCCGGTAACGCCTCTGCCGAGCATGGCTCGGCACTACAGGCTGGTCTTCCCGGTACCCCCCTGCCGAGCATGGCTCGGTACTACAGGCTGGTCTTCCCGGTAACGCCCCTGCCGAGCATGGCTCGGCACTACAGCTGATGCCTCAATGCAACAGCGCCAGCTCCAGGCCTACCCACGCCAGGAACGCGATGAACAGCACCGCGCCTTCGCCGCGGCTGACCTTCAGGTCGCCGCGCAGCATCGGGTACAGCATCAGCACGAACACGATTGCCGCCGGCAACTCCAGCCGCACGAACGAGGCCGGCAGCGGCATCGGCCGCAGTGCCGCCATGCCGCCGATCACCACCAGCACATTGAACAGGCTGGAGCCGATCACGTGGCCTACGACCATGTCGCCCTGCCCGCGACGTGCAGCGGCAATGGCCGCGGCGACTTCCGGCAAGGCAGTGCCGATGGCCACCGGCAACAAACCGGCCAGCAACGGCGACATGCCCCAGCCCGCACCAATCACCGGCGCCGCCTGCACCACGAAACGCGCACCGTAGTACAGCACCACCGCCGCGATGACGACACGGATGATGTTGAGCCCGAGCACGGTACGGGTGGTGGCGTAGTCAGCGATGCTTTCCTGCAATGCCGCCGGCTCATGCCGTGCACGCTTCAACAGGAACGCCAGCACGCCGACAAAGCCAAGCAGCAATACGATGCCTTCGATACGGCTGATCGCGCCATCCAGCCCGAACACGATCAAGCCCAGCGTCGCCACCGCCAGCAGCACCAGCAGCGGCGACAACAGCCGGGTGCGTACCACCAGCGGGAAAGCCAGCGCCGCCAGGCCCAGGGTCAGGCCGACATTGACGATATTGCTGCCGACCGCATTGCCCAGCGCCAGCTCCTGCGCACCAACGGCGAAGGCGCGGACATTGACCACCAGTTCCGGCAGTGAGGTACCGAAGGCCACCAGCAACAAGCCGGCCACGAAGGGCGAGGCACCGAAGCGCTGGGCCAGGCCGGAGGCGGCCTTGACGATGGAATCACCGCCCAGGGCGAGCAGCACCAGTCCCAGGACAAACCATGCGATAGCTTCGAACATTGCGCCTCCCTCCCCTGCAGTGATGACGGCGGTGCCGGGAGCGTACCCGCGCTATCGCCTGTGGCCGCAGCAGGGTATCAGCCGCAGCCTTCCACGTAATCCACCTGCGGCGGCAGGCCAACGCGCCACATCGTGGCCTTGCCATCAGCGCCCAGCTCGAACACCAGCGCGCCCTGGCTGCCATCCGCTGCCGGCACCCGCAGTACCTTGCCGCCTTCCACGTACTTGTGCGGCTGCACCGGTTGGGCCCGCGGGTAAAGCGCCTGCAGCTGGGCCAGGTCCATGCCGATCCTGCCGCCGCCCGGCGCGGCGGTATCGCCACCGCGTACGTCATAGCGCACGAACTTGCCCGCTTCCAGCATGAAGAACGGCCCGCCCTCACTGTGCGCGGCCGGCGACAGGTAATAGCAGCCACCGTCGGCCGCGGTATCGCCCTGCAGCTCGCCCGTCCACGCCGTGCGCAGCTGCTCGGCATCGATGCCGAGTTGTGCGGCGCCATAGCCCTGCCAATCGGCATCGCTGGCAGCAACCGTGGCAGCGCCAGCCGGACCGGGAGCCGGAGCGGAAACAGGAGCAGGGGTAGGAGCAGGAGCGGCAGGTTCGGCAGCTGCCGGCTCAGCCGGTGGCGTGCGCTGGCAGGCCACCAACAGCACGGCAAACAGTGACAAAGGCAGGGCAATGCGGTTCATGCGACAGCTCCAGGCGGGTCCGCGGCCGAGTCTAGCGGCAACGGTGTCCGGCCAACGCGAAGACAAGCCTGTCATCGTGGTTTCACTTGCCGGCGACAGGCTGGGCGCCTACGTCGCCCGTGCCCAACGCCCATGCAACCGCACAAGACCGAACTTGGCCACACCGTGCTGCAGACGCACCGCGCCGCGCTGGACCTGCGCCAGCGGCGGGCATTGATCCTGTGCGACGGCAAGCGCAGCCTGGCCGAACTCAGCGGCATGCTGGGCAACGACGTGCCCGAACTGATCGCGCAACTGCAGCGTGATGGCTATCTGCAGGTGGAATCCCCACCAGCACCGCCGGCGACAAGTCCGACTGCGAAGCCGCTTGCCGAGGCGGCCGCATCGCCCGCCGCCATGCCACGCGCAGCGGTGGAGCGGCGTCGTTCGATGGTCGCAGCGCGCATCTACGTGCTGGATATCCTCGCCCTGCAGCGCAACCCTACTGCAGCGCAGCTGCACAAGCTGCTGCAGGCAGCGCGCGAGGAAGGCGATACCGTGCAGGCGCTGAAGCTGGCCCTGAGCCACCTGCCGGCAATGACCTCGGACGGCTACACCCAGCGTGTGCGTGGGCGCCTGCAGGAAGTGCTGCCGGAAACCCATCTGGCAGCGGTGCTGGAGCCAGCACCGCTGCCGGCATGAATCAGGCCTTGGGCGGGGTGAAGTTGTTGCGCAGCCCGCTCCAGCAAGCCTGATAGCCGCGCTGGCGGTGCGCGGCCTCCATTGCCTGTTCGGTCGGGCAGATCACGCCACGGGTCTCGAACATGAAGGCCATGGTGTCGGTGATCACGTCCGGCTTGGACAGGTCCGCGTGCGAGGCCTTGTCGAAGGTGGTCGCATCCGGACCGTGGCCGGTCATGCAGTTGTGCATGGACGCACCGCCCGGCACGAAGCCCTCGGCCTTGGCATCGTAGGCACCGTGGATCAGGCCCATGAACTCGCTGGCGATGTTGCGGTGGAACCACGGCGGGCGGAAGGTGTTCTGCGCCACCAGCCAACGCGGCGGGAAGATCACGAAATCCAGGTTGCTGGTGCCCGGGGTATCGCTGGCCGAATGCAGCACCAGGAAGATCGAGGGATCCGGATGGTCATGGCTGATCGAGCCGATGGTGTTGAAGTGGCGCAGATCGTAGCGGTACGGCGCGTAGTTGCCGTGCCAGCCAACCACGTCCAGCGGAGAGTGGCCGATATCGGCGCGCCACAGCCGGCCCTGGAACTTGGCGACCAGCTCGAACTGGCCGTCGAGGTTTTCATAGGCGGCCACCGGCGTTTCGAAGTCGCGCGGATTGGCCAGGCCGTTGCTGCCGATCGGGCCGAGGTCGGGCAGCTTCAACAGCGCGCCGAAGTTCTCGCAGACATAGCCGCGTGCCTGCCCGTCCGGCAACTCGACCGCGAAGCGCACGCCGCGCGGAATCACCGCGATCTGCTGCGGCTCGATCTCGATCACACCCAGCTCGGTGCGCAGGCGCAGCCGACCCAGCTGCGGCACGATCAGCAGTTCGCCGTCGGCGTTGTAGAAATAGCGGCCGCGCATGTCGGCGTTGGCGGCGTACAGATGGATGCCGGCACCGGTATGCGCTTCGGCCGAGCCGTTGCCGCCCATCGTGTACAGGCCATCGATGAAATCGGTGGGTTCGGTGGGCAGCGGCAGCGGGTCCCAGCGCAGCTGGTTCGGCGAGGCGGCAGCCTTGCTGAAATCGCTGTGCAGGCGCGGCTGCTCGAACGGGGTGAACTCACCGTGCATCGCCGCCGGGCGGATGCGGTACAGCCAGCTGCGGCGGTTGCTGCCGCGCGGCGCGGTGAAGGCGGTGCCGGTCAGCTGCTCGGCATACAGCCCGTGCGCCACCTGCTGCGGCGAATTGCGACCCACCGGCAAGGTGCCGGGCACAGCCTCGGTGGCGAACTCATTGCCGAAGCCGGATTGATAAGCGTTGCTGACCATCACGAACCTGCCTGTGTTGTTGCACTTAAAGCCCCTCTCCCTCCGGGAGAGGGGTTGGGGTGAGGGTAAGGCTTTCAGCCATCATCAAAATGGCTTCCAGCACCGCATCCACCTGCAGCAGCAGATCGTTGTCCCAGAAGCGCAATACGGTCAAACCTTGCTGCTCCAGGAAGCGAGTGCGCACGCGATCAACGTCTTCATTGTGCTGTGAGCCATCCAGCTCTACTACCAGCCGTTTGGCCTCACAGTAAAAATCAACGATATACGGCGGAATCGGATGTTGCCTGCGAAACTTCAGCCCACCTAGCTGGCCGCTCCTCAACCTGTTCCAGAGCTTGCGCTCGGCGTCGGTCAGATTACGGCGAAGCCTGCGGGCACGACCAAGGGTAACGGTGGGTAGCGGTGGTTTTATGCTGTAGCTCATGAAGCGGCCTCCTTGCGCCTTTCATGCTCTTTAGCAGCTTCACCCTCACCCCAACCCCTCTCCCGAGGGGAGAGGGGCTTTGTCTTACAGTGCTTCAGCGCTTACAGCACGCCACGATCCATCTGGTCGCGTTCGATGCTTTCAAACAAGGCCTGGAAGTTGCCTTCGCCAAACCCTTCATTGCCCTTGCGCTGGATGATCTCGAAGAAGATCGGGCCGATGCAGTTCTTGGTGAAGATCTGCAGCAGCTTGCGCTGCTTGGTTTCCGGGTCGGCGTCGATCAGGATCTTGTTGCGACGCAGGCGCTCAACGTCTTCGCCGTTGTTCGGGATGCGCAGGTCGACCACGTCGAAGTAGGTGTCCGGCGTGTCCAGGAACTCAATGCCCTGCGCACGCATCGCTTCGACGGTGTCGTAGATGTTGTCGGTGAAGCAGGCGATGTGCTGGATGCCCTCGCCCTTGTAGGCGTCGAGGTATTCGTTGATCTGGCTCTTCGGGTCGGACGACTCGTTGAGCGGGATGCGCACGACGCCGTCCGGTGCGGTCATCGCCTTGGACACCAGGCCGGTCTTTGCCCCCTTGATGTCGAAGTAGCGGATCTCGCGGAAGTTGAACAGGCGCTCGTAGTAATCCGACCACTGCTGCATGTTGCCCAGGTACAGGTTGTGGGTCAGGTGATCGATGAAGGTCAGGCCGAAGCCGGCCGGGTTCTGGTCGGCGCCTTCGATCGGCTCGTAGTCGGTGTCGTAGATGCTTCCGGCACCGCCGTAACGATCCACCAGGTACAGCATGCAATCACCGATACCCTTGATCACCGGCGCAGATACCGCGCGGGTATCCGCCAGCAGATCCACTTCCTCGGCGCCGTTGCCCAGGGCCGCTGACAGCACCTCGGCGGCCGGCTTCTGGAAGCGGATGGCGAAGCCGCAGGCGCTAGGACCATGCTTGGCGGCGAAGTCGGCGGCGAACGAGTTGGGCTCCTCGTTCACAAGAAAGTTGACGCCGCCTTGACGGTAGACGGTAATAGCACGCTGCCGGTGGCGGAGGACGGCCGTGAACCCCATGTTCTTGAAGTACGCGTGCAGCTGGGCAGCCTGCCCCGTCGGTGCGCCGAATTCGACGAACTCAAAACCATCGATGCCCATCGGGTTTTCAAAGGTGGTGACCTGCATGCCCAGGTTGGGCGCGTTGGATGCAGTAGGGGTGTTCATGGGTTGCCTCCGGGAGCATGGCGGTCGCCGGGGTACCGGCGATGAAAACAGGAAGATCCGCCCCAAAAAAGCGGGTCTGGACCGAGGGTTATAGTTTCACATGAAACCACCATCAAGGTGCACTGCAGCATGAGCTCTTCCGATTACAGCAAGTCCACCAGCATCCGCGCCTCGCACGTGTTGCTGGATCTTGAGCAGTTCCTGCCTTACCGCATCAGCGTCCTGTCCAACCGGGTCAGCGGCAACATCGCCCGGCTGTACGGCGAGCGCTACGGCCTGGCCATTCCCGAATGGCGGGTGATCACCATCCTGGCGCTGTATCCGGGCTCCTCGGCCAGTGAAGTGTCCGAGCGCACGGCAATGGACAAGGTGGCGGTCAGCCGCGCCGTGGCGCGCCTGCTGGAGCGCGGTTTCATCAAACGCGAGACCCATGGCGATGACCGTCGTCGTTCGGTGCTGGCGCTTTCGGCCGCAGGCTTCGAGGTCTACGAGACCATCGCGCCGATGGTGATCGAGATGGAACGGCGCCTGATGTCAGCGCTCACCGAAGACGAGGAACAGGTACTCGAACGCCTGATCACGCGTTTGGCCGATGCCGGCCTGCAGCGCATGAACGAGGGTTGATCGTCAGCGACGATCAACTCAGGTGCTTGCGCCGCGCATAGATCCACGGCGCGGCAAGGGCCGCGATCGCACCACCTGCAAAACCCAATGCCGCTGCCACCGCCGCCGCTTCCACGCGGCCGGGCAACGCCAATGCTGCAAGCAGCAACAGGCCGGCCGGCAGACCGATGAACGAGGTCAGGAAGAACCGCCAGCGCGGCACCCAGGTGTGCAGCTGCATCAGGCTGGCGCCGGTCCAGGCATCGTTGGCCTGGTCACGTATGATTTTGTCCACCAGCTTGACCAGATCGACTTCGGCAGTGCCTTTACCCATCCGCGCCAACGCCAACTCCGCGCCAACGTCGGCCGGTGCCGGCCAGTTGGACGGCCATGCTTCTGGCGCAGCGACGCCATAAGCGGTCAGCAACGGTAGCGACAGGGCCGGCACCGGCAGCGCGCGCAGCCGACGCTTGTCCATCACGCACCAGAACTGGGTCAGGCCGTCATTGTTGACCTGGTAGAGCGCGAGCTGTTCCGGCGCCGGGTAAGGCAACGCCGTCACCCGTGCCGCCATGGATTCCAGCCCCATCGCGCGCAGGAAACCGACACGGCTGCGGCCGGAGTGCGCCCAGCCCAGGCCCAACGGCGACAGCAGCATGACCTCGGCGTGGTCACTGACGCCGCTGTTGGCCCGCTCATCACTGGCCAGGAAGGCCGACAGGGAATTGGGTTCGGCCACATCGGGCTTGCCCCAGCGCTGCGAGTGGCCGAGCAGGAACTTCAGCGGCACGCGCGCGGCGATGGTTTCGCCACGCACGTTATCGGAGGCAAACGGCACCACGCTGGCGACGAAGGCGCGCAGTTCGTTGCCGGGCGATGCACTCCATTCCAGCGGCAGCAGGCCGGCCAGCAAGCCGTTGCGGGCAATCTGGTCGATCTGTTCCTTCTGCTCCACCAGCCGGATGACGGCCGACTGCAACATGATGTTGGGCGGTACTGCGGCCTGCGGCAGCCGATAGCGCGGCGGCGGTGTGGACTCCGGCGCGGCGCTTTCGTCCAGCAGTTCGTCCACCGTCGGCAGACTGGTGCTGGCGAGCTCCTGCTCAACCGTTGCGGTGCTGGAATCGGGGCTGGCAGCTGGCTGCATGATGAGGGAGGGCAAGGCGCCGGATGCAGAGGGATTGATTCGTTAGCGGCCGCGGGCGGACAAAATGAAGATGACGGCTGTGGCCTAACCCCCTCCCTTGCGCATGGCGCAGGGGAGGGTTGGGGAGGGGTGCTTTGGCTTTGGCTTTGGCTTTGGCTTTGCTTGCAACCGACAGCAAAGATCAAAATCAAAGGCACCCCTCCCCAGCCCTCCCCTGCGCCATGCGCAAGGGAGGGGGCACAAAAAAACGGCGCCTTTCGGCGCCGTTTTCTTTCAACCACATCGCAGGCTTACTTCGCCGGCGGTGCCCATGCTTTCAGGAAGGCATCGAACTTGGCGCGGTCGTAACCCTTGCCCTTCTCCAGATCGCCGGTGAACTGCGAGTGCAGCAGCTGGCCTTCTGCATCCAGCACGAACAGATGCGGATAGGCCTTGATCTCCGGGAAGCGCGCAAGGAACTCGGCGTTCTCGTTCTCTTCGCTGTAATTGACCTTCATCCACACGTAGTTGCCATCGCGGAAGCGACGCAGTTCCGAGTCCCCTTCCATGAAGGCGTCCAGCAGGTGGCACCAGGAGCACCATTCGCCGCCTACATCCAGGATGATCCGCTTGCCACCACGCTGGGCCTCGACCTTGGCCGTTTCCAGGTCCGCGACCGGGTCGCGGGCCGGGTCGAACTGCGCGTTGAGGCCGGCCACCGCAGCGATATCCGCTGCGGTGGGGGTGTTGCCCGATGCCACCGGCTGGCTGGTATCAGCCACCGGCGCCTTCTGTTCGGACGTATCCAGCGGCTGCACCGTTTCAGGCTTGGCGGGCGGCGGTTGATTGCAGCCGGCCAGCGCCACGGTGAGCAACAGGGGAAGCATTCCGAACAGCAGTTTCATCGCCTGACTCCTTACTTCACGCCGTGCATGAGCTTGTTGATCAGCGGAGCGACCAGGAACAGCACCACGCCCGAACCCACCAAGGCCCAGAAGCCGAAGGTGTAACCGGACTGCGCCGATGCCACGGTCATGCCGCCTTCGCCGCTGACCTTGCCGGCAAAGATACCGGCCAGATTGTTACCAATGGCGATCGACAGGAACCAGCAACCCATTGCCATGCCGGCCAGACGGGTCGGTGCCAGCTTGGTGGTCATCGACAGGCCGATCGGCGACAGGCACAGCTCACCGATGGACTGGATCACGTACACCGCGAACAGGGTCCAGAACGGGATCTTGCCGGCGTCGTTGACCATGCTCGACAGCGCCACCATCAGCAGCAGGAAGGCCAGGCCGTTGAAGATCAGGCCCAGGCCGAACTTGCGCGGAATCGACGGATTGGCCTTGCCCATCTTGACCCACATCCAGGCCATGATCGGCGCACAGACGATGATGGCCACCGAGTTGACCGACTGGAACCACTCCAGCGGGAAGGTCCAGCTGCCGAACTCGCGGTTGACGATCTTGTCGGCAAGGAAGGTGAACGAGCTGCCGGCCTGTTCGAAGAACATCCAGAACAGCACGTTGAACACGAAGATCACCAGCATGGCGATCACCTTGTCACGCGCGACCGAGCCACTGCGGATGCCTTCCACCAGCAGCATCAGCGCCGGCACGATGAACAGCGTCATCAGGATGGCCTGCAGCGCATTGGCATCGATGGTCAGCAGGAAATAGAACACCGGGATGCCGATCAGCAGGCCCAGCGCGGCCACCAGTCCGACGCGGCCCAGGCTCTTCTGGCCTTCTTCCGGCAGGCCGATGCCCTTGAGCTGCGCGCGGCCGAACCAAAACCAGATCAGGCTGGCCACCATGCCGATGCCCGAGGCGATGAACACCCACTGGTAATGCGGGTCCTGCTCGGTGCCGAAGACCATCTTGGCCAGCGCACCGGTGATGACCGGGGCCAGCAGCGCACCGATGTTGATGCCCATGTAGAAGATGGTGAAACCGGCATCGCGGCGTGCATCACCCTGCACGTACAGCTTGCCCACCATGGTCGAGATGATCGGCTTGAACAGGCCGTTGCCAACGATGATCGTGGCCAGGCCGAGCTTGAAGATCACTTCGCTGGGCGAAACCAGCATGAACAGGCCGATGGCCATGAACAGTGCGCCCAGCAGGATGGAACGCTGGAAGCCAACCAGCTTGTCGGCGACGTAGCCACCGAAGATGGCACCGGCATAGACCAGCGCCAGGTAGGCACCGTACAGCTCGGCTGCAGGCTTCTCGCCCGAGGCCAGGCCGCCCTGGAACTGCGCGACGATGTACAGCACCATCGCCCAGCGAATGCCGTAGAACGCAAAGCGCTCCCAGAATTCGGCCATGAACAGCATCCACAGTGGCTTCGGGTGGCCGAGGATGGTCTTGAACTCCGGCACGGGCGCCGGGGTTGGTTCGGAATTCGGCGCGGCAGCGCTCATGCGGTGTCCCCTGATCGAAATGGGCAATTACAGAAAGTCGGCCGGAACCGGCGCGACGGGCGAGGATCACAGAAGCGTCGGCTTCACGTCAAATACATACTGCTGCAACCAACCGCTGCGCCATGCCTGGGCCAGCCGCTTCGAGGCGGGCCCATGATGCAGCGCAAGCCGCTGAATAGGCTGGGTTTTCAACCACGGCAGGGGCTCAGGCGTCGCCGCGGATGGTGGTCCGCACTTCGAACAGCTCGGGGAAGAAGGTCAGCTCCAGCGCCTGCCGGAGGAAACCGACGCCGCTGGAACCGCCGGTACCGCGCTTGAAACCGATCACCCGCATCACCGTGCGCATATGCCGGAAGCGCCACAGCTGGAACTGGGTCTCCAGGTCCACCAGGTCCTCGCACAGCGAGTACTCTCGCCAGTAGCGGTCGGTGTCCTGGTAGATGTTCTCGAACACCTGGCGCAGTGCCGGGTCGCTGATATGCGACTGGGTCCAGTCGTGGCCTTCGTAGGCCGCCGGGATGGCATGGCCGAAGCGTGCAAGGTAGGCCAGGAACTCCTCGTACAGGCTGGGCGCTTCCAGCACCTCACGCAGCTGCGCCTGCCCTTCCGGGTCGTGGGCAAACACGTTGAGCATGTCGGCGTTCTTGTTGCCGAGCAGGAATTCGATATAGCGGTACTGCAGCGACTGGAAGCCCGAGGACGGGCCCAGCACATCGCGGAAGCCCATGTACTCGGAGGGCGTCAGGGTCTCCAGCACCGCCCACTGCTCGGTCAGCAGGCGCAGCACCTGCTTGGCCCGGGCCAGCACCTTGCGGCACTGCCAGACCTCGTCGCGCTGCATGTGGCCGCGCGCCGCGCGCAGCTCATGGGCCAGCAGCTTGAGCCACAGCTCCGAGGTCTGGTGCTGGATGATGAACAGCATTTCGTCGTGGTGCGGCGGGTTGGACAGCGGCTGCTGGGCCGACAGCAGCTGGTCCAGGCGCAGGTAGCCGCCATAGGTAAGCCGGCCCTGCAGGTCGGTATGGATACCGGCTTCGAGCTCACGCTGGTTCTTTTCTACGGTCATCGGCCTGGCCATCGGATGGGGCCGCAAGGGTAACGCAGGCCACGCCATCTGCCCCCTCCCTTCTGCCACAGGCAAAGGGGTCTGTAGTGCCGACCCATGGTCGGCAGAGGCATTACGGGTGAAGCTCCTGCCGACCCGGGGGGGGCCCTAACAGGCGATCCCCCCGCCCAGG
>NZ_JBSPUF010000009.1:56124-165078 GCF_056861425.1 Stenotrophomonas sp. 21LCFQ19
GGGGGCGCCCCGCCCCCCCCCGCCGCCCCCCCCCCCCCCCCCCGGCCCCCCCCCCCCCCCCCCCCCCCCCCCCCACTACCAGGCTATCCGCCGGCCATGGGACGGCATGGTCTTTCCCGCGCAAACGGAATCGAAACACGCTCAAACCCAAGCAGCGCGACAATGTGCCGTTCCTGTTGCCACAGACTGAATACGCTGTAATTGCTCACCCGAATCGCACCCCGCGGAACAAAATCGCCCTGTACCCGGTCAATCTTGTTGCGGCGCAGGACGGCTTTTTCGGACTGAGTCCTTACCATGCGTAATTCCTATCATTTGAAACCATCTGTCCAAGGTGTTGCTGCAATGACGGTTTCCGCCCAGTTCCAAATCGATTACCTGCAGTACCTGGATGCCGACGGCAACCTGGTACGTGAAGACCTTCCCGCCTCGCTGCGTGAGCCACGCTCGCTGCTGCCGATGTTCAAGCAGATGCTGGCCACGCGGGTGTTCGACACCAAGGCCGTGGCGCTGCAGCGCACCGGCAAGCTCGGCACCTTTGCCTCCTGCCTGGGCCATGAAGCGGCCCACGTCGGCATCGGCGCGGCCATGAAGAGCGGCGACGTGTTCGCCCCCAGCTACCGCGAGTACGGCGCCATGTTCATGCGCGGCGTGCGCCCGCGCGACGTCCTGATGTACTGGGGCGGCGACGAGCGCGGCAGCGACTACGACCGCGACAGCGATGCGGTCCGCGATTTCCCCATCTGCGTACCGATCTCGACCCAGTGCCTGCACGCGGCCGGTTCGGCGCTGTCGTTCAAGCTGCGCAACATGCCGCAGGTCGCGGTCAGCGTCTGCGGTGATGGCGGCAGCTCCAAGACCGACTTCTACGCCGCGGTGAACTCGGCCGGCGCCTACAAGCTGCCGCTGATCCTGTGCGTGGTGAACAACGGCTGGGCCATCTCGGTACCGCGCTCGGCCCAGACCGGCGCTGAAACCCTGGCCCAGAAGGGCCTGGCTGGCGGCCTGTTCTGCCTGCAGGTGGACGGCAACGACCTGATCGCGGTGATGGCGGCGATGGAACAGGCGCGCGAGCGTGCCCTGTCCGGCCAGGGCGGCACGGTGCTGGAACTGCTCACCTACCGCCTATCCGACCACACCACTGCCGACGACGCCCGCCGCTACCGCGACGACGCCGAAGTGAAGTCGGCCTGGTTGAATGAACCGCTGATCCGCCTGCGCAAGTACCTGACCGCGCGCGGCGTGTGGAGCGAGGAAGAAGAAAAGAACTGGATCGCCGAGTGCGGCACCCGCGTCGACGAGGAGGTCAACGCCTACCTCAACTGCCCGGTGCAGCCGGTCGAGGCGATGTTCGACTATCTGTATGCCGATCCGCCGCCGGACCTGCTGGCGCAGCGTGCTGCCGCCATCGCCCTGGAGCAGCGCCATGGATGACATCAAGCGCAATGCTGCCGTCACCTCGGCCAGCCACGATCACGGCGTCGCGCACAGCGCGGCGAGCAACAGCGGAGACACCCCGATGACAGCTACCCCGATCACCCTCATCGAAGCCGTCACCCAGGCCTTGGCCTGGGAAATGGAACATGACCCGTCGGTGTTGGTGCTGGGCGAGGACGTGGGCGTCAACGGCGGTGTGTTCCGCGCCACCGCCGGCCTGCAGCAGCAGTTCGGCGCGCAACGCGTGCTCGACACCCCGCTGGACGAAACCACCATCGCCGGCCTCACCGTCGGCCTGGCTGCGCAGGGCATGAAGCCGGTGGCCGAAGCCCAGTTCGATGGCTTCGTCTACCCGATGGTCGATCACCTGATCTGCCACGCCGCGCGCCTGCGCAACCGTACACGTGGCCGCCTGCATTGCCCGATGGTGCTGCGCGTGCCGTGGGGCGGTGGCATCCGCGCGCCGGAACACCACAGCGAAGCCAACGAAGCCATCTTCACCAATGTGCCGGGCATGCGCGTGGTGCTGCCGTCCAGCCCGCAGCGCGCCTATGGCCTGCTGCTGGCCGCGATCCGGGAGCCGGATCCGGTGATCTACATGGAGCCCAAGCGCATCTACCGCCAGTACAAGGAAGTGGTCGTCAATGACGGCGAAGCACTGCCGCTGGACGTCTGCTTCGTGCTGCGTGACGGCACCGACGTAACCCTGGTCACCTGGGGTGCACAGGTCAAGGAAGCGCTGGAAGCCGCCGACAAACTGGCCGGTGAAGGCATCAGTGCCGAAGTCATCGACGTGGCCACGCTGCGCCCGCTGGATTTCGCCACCATCGCCGAATCGGTGGCCAAGACCGGCCGCTGCGTGATCGTGCAGGAAGCGCCGAAGACCGCTGGTTTTGGCGCCGAAATCGCCGCGCGCCTGGCCGAAGAGTCGATCTACGACCTGCTGGCACCGGTCGAGCGCGTTGCCGGTTATGACACCCACATCCCGTTGTTCCGCCTGGAGATGAAGTACCTGCCCAGCGTGGAGCGGATCGTGACCGCCGCCAAGCGTGCGGTCGCGGTGGGCTGACATGCTGGCACGCTTGATTGGCAGCTACCGCAGCCAATACCGCAACCCCCTGCAGTTCAGGACCGGGCAGATCGTCGAGCTCGGTGTACGCGACGAGGAATGGCCGGCCTTCGCCTGGGTGAAAACCAGCGAAGGCAGCGCCGGCTGGGCGCCGGTGGCCTGGTTGCAGGTATTGGACGATGGCCGCGCCGAGGCGCTGCGCGATTACAGCGCACGCGAACTGGACGTGGACCGGGGTGAGCAGGTACGACTGCATCACGAACATGGTGGCTGGTGGTGGTCCGAGCGCGCCGATGGCGCGCAGGGCTGGCTGCCAGCGCGCGAACTTGAATTGCTGGAAGAGAAACTCACATGAGCCAGACCAAGAATTTCAACCTGCCCGACCTGGGCGAAGGCCTGCCGGACGCGACCATCGTTGAGTGGTTCGTCAAGGAAGGCGACGTGATCAAGCTCGACGAGCCGCTGGTGGCCATGGAAACCGCCAAGGCCGTGGTCGAAGTGCCCTCGCCCTACTCCGGCAAGGTACTGAAGCTGGCTGGCGGCGCTGGCGACATTGTTGTGACCGGCCACGTGCTGGCGAGTTTCGAGCTCGACCCCAACCTGCCGCAGCGCGCGGAAGGCCAGGACACCGGCCATCACCACGGCGCACCGGCCGAAGCCGCGCCCGCGCCTGCCGCAGCCCCGGCACCGGTCGCTGCCGCCGAACGCGCCGACGAAGGCACCGTGGTCGGCGCAATGGTCAGCTCCAATGCCGTGCACACCGAACAGGCCGTGGCCGTCGGCGGCGTCAAGGCGGTGCCGGCCGTGCGTGCGATGGCCCGCAAGCTGGGCGTCGATCTGGCCCGCGTCCGCGCCACCGGCGCCGAAGGCGCGGTGACCATGAACGATGTGAAGCAGGCTGCGGCAAATCCGTCCGCCCTGCTCCCCTCTCCCACCGGGACAGTGGCCGGGGGTTCGATCGCTACTGCAGCCGCCGTACCCTCACCCCAACCCCTCTCCCAGGGGGAGAGGGGCTCAAGTGCTCGCACCCCGCTGTCTGCTGCTGGCAAGCCGATGCGTACCGCCCCTCCGGGTGTGGTCGCCAAGGGTCAGCCGGAACCGCTCAAGGGCGTGCGCCGCAACATGGCGCGGGTGATGGCCGATGCGCACAGCAAGGTCGTGCCGACCACGCTCAGCGACGACGCCGACATCCATGCCTGGGCGCCGGGCAACGACATGACCTCGCGTCTGGTCCGCGCCATCGTCAGCGCCTGCCAGGCGGTGCCGGCCATGAATGCCTGGTTCGACGGTGACAACCTCACCCGCACCCTGCATGCCCAGGTCGACATCGGCATCGCCGTCGATACCGACGACGGCCTGTTCGTACCGGCCCTGCGTAATGCCGACATGCTGGATGCACGTGGCGTGCGCGAAGGCATCAACCGTCTGCGCCAGCAGGTGGAAGACCGTTCGATCGCCCCGTCGGAGCTGAGCGGCTACACCATCAGCCTGTCCAACTTCGGCATGTTCGCCGGCCGCTATGCCACTCCGGTGGTGGTGCCGCCGTGCGTGGCCATCGTTGCCGCCGGCCGTGCCCGCTTCCAGGTCACCCCGGTGATGGGCGGCATTGAAACCCACAAGGTCATCCCGTTGTCGGTCACCTTCGATCACCGCGCCTGCACCGGCGGCGAAGCGGCGCGCTTCCTGCGCGTGCTGATCGATGATCTGGCGAAGATTCACTGACAGTTTCTTGATAGCGTTATTTGGGGCCCGCAGCGATGCGGGCCTTTTTTTGGCTTGGCGTTTGCCCTGGGTTTGCTTGTGACCTGCTTTGGGTTCGCTTGCTAGAAGCTTCCCCTCACCCCAACCCCTCTCCCGCAGGCGGGAGAGGGGCTCGGACCGCTCGCGCTCGCAGTGCACTAGCCCCTCTCCCGCTTGCGGGAGAGGGGTTGGGGTGAGGGCTGCTCTTGATCTTGGTCTTTCGCCCAATCAATACCGGCCCAAAACATCACCCACCTGTAACGCCACGCCAGAATTCCAGCGCTACGATTGCCCCACCCACATCTACAAGCAAAGCCACCATGGGCACCTGGACCTGCAGCAACTGCAAGGAAGTGAACGAAGACAACTTCGACCAGTGCTGGAAATGCGGCACCCATGCCGACGGCGCACCACCTCCACGCGACTTCCAGCCTGAGGCCGGGCGCAGCTGGATGCAGCCACCACGGTTGATCGACTGTCCGCGTTGCCCTGGCATGCGCATGGAATTCATCGGCCGCAAGCGCTTCCACGAAGGCTCGCAGGCCATGCCCTTCCTGCTGGGTGATATCGGCGAGCTGTTCGTCAACCGCGAGGAATTCGACCTGCATGCCTGCCCGAGCTGCGGCAAGGTGGAGCTGTTCCTGTCCAATCGCGTACGCTGAGCACCGCAACCATCCACGGGCCGACGATGCGTTTCCAGCGCTGCTTGATCCTGCTGTTCGTGGCGATGTACCTGCTGATGCTGCTCGGCGGTGCCGTGCTCAAACCCGGCTACTCACCGCTATCGCAGTACATCAGCGAACTCGGCGCGACCGGCAGCGCGCATGCACAGGTGATCAGCCTGCTCGGCTTCATTCCAGTCGGCGTCCTCGCTGCACTGCTGCTGTTCGCGTTCGCACGGACGGTGCCAGTACGTGGTGCCAGTCGCTTCGGCTATTGGCTGCTGCTTTGCGAACCGCTGGCATGGACAGGCTCCGCGCTGGCGCCCTGCGACCTCGGTTGCCCGATTGGCGGCAGCCTGTCGCAATCACTGCATACCCTGCTCGGCGTGTTCACCTATCTGGGCACCGCACTCGGTCTGGTGTTGTTGGCAAGCGCACCGGCAATACGACCAGGCACGCGCGTGCTGTGGATCGGTCTGGCGGGACTCTGGCTGCTGCTGTTCGTGTTGATGGGGCTGGAGCCATTGCACGCATGTCGTGGACTGCTGCAACGCTTGGCCGAATGGAGTGTGTACAGCGTGTTGTGCATCAGTGCATGGCGATTGAGCGCTTCTGCACCTGTTGCCGACAATGCGATAACACGCGCCCGCCAATAGCGGGTGTACGCTGCGCTCCCGTGTCACCGGAGCATCCGCATGAGCCACCGCAGCCGCCTGGCCGGTTTCATCATTGATTGCCAGGGCACCGACAGCGATGCCGCCGCCGCGTTCTGGGCGCCCGCACTCGGTCTGAAAGCCGAGCCCGGCTACACCGAGGACGATGGCGCGCAATATGCCGAACTGTTGGGCGCCCCCGCTGACCTGCATGTTGAAGTGCAACGCGTCGATCATGCCCCACGCGTGCATCTGGATATAGAAGCCGACGATATCGATGCCGAAGCTGACCGGCTTGAAGCGTTGGGCGCACGCCGCATCGGCAAGGTCAAACGCTGGTGGGTGATGGAAGCACCTACCGGCCATCGCTTCTGCATCGTGCAGATGAAACATCCGGAACGTGGCGCACCGCCCAATACCTGGAAGTAGCGCCGAATTTTCACGACAGCAGGCCTTGCGATGTGCTGGAATGCCGCCCCGACTTCAACGAGGCAACAGCATGGGTTTGATCACCGGAATGATCGTGGGTGCACTTGGCGGCTTGGCCCTGGTCAACATCCTGGCATTGATGGCAAGGAACAGCGGCAGGCCGCATGACCTCACCAGCTTCAGCTCCGACGAGAATGTAACGGCCAAGGTTGATGCCTGGGCAGGCCAGCAGGGTTACCGTCTGGTCCGCGACATCGATGGCACCCGCGTGTACCGCAAGGGCAACAACATCCTGACCTCGCCGATGTATCTGGAACTGAGCCAGGACGTGAACAAGTACAGCATCAAGAGCTATACCCAGATCAACGGCTTCATCCTCCGTGGCGATATGGCGCTCACCGGCGATACCTTCATCGCCAAGCTGCCGCGATCGATGGCCAAAAAGGCGCAGAACATCCTGTTCGCGTCCTTGAACGTGCCCGGCCTGCCCTGACCACGGACTCGCGCGTTGGCCACCTTCAATGCAACAGCGGGATAATGTGGGCCCTGAGTCCACCGGAACCGCAGCAATGAATTCCCCCGCTTCCCTGCAGGACGCACGTGTGCTGGTTGCCGGTGGCAGCCGCGGCATAGGCCTGGCCATCGCCCAGGCCTTTGCCCGCGAAGGCGCGCACGTGAGCATCTGCGCGCGTGGTACAGCAGCACTGCAGCAGGCTGGCGAACAGCTGCTGGGCGACGGCGCAGCTGCCGCGCACACGCAGCAATGTGACCTCGCCGACCCGGCGCAGATCCAACGCTGGATTGATGCGGCTGCGGCCGCATTGGGTGGCGTCGATATCCTCATCAACAACGCCTCCGGCTATGGCAACGGCAATGACGATGCCAGCTGGCAGGCCGGCTTCGATATCGACCTGATGGCTGCGGTGCGCGCCAACCGCAGTGCCCTGCCGCATCTGCGCTTGAGCACGATGCCGGCCATCCTCAACATCAGCTCGATCAATGCCTCGGTGCCGACGCCGCGCGCAGCGGCCTACTCCGCCGCCAAGGCCGCGTTGAATTACTACACCACCAGCCTGGCCACCGAGTTGGCGCGCGAGCGCATCCGGGTCAACGCGCTGGCACCGGGCTCGATCGAATTCCCCGGTGGACTGTGGGAGCAGCGTCGCAGCAGCGCCCCCGAACTCTACGAACAGATCCGCACCAGGATCCCGTTCGGCGGCTTCGGCAATGTCGAGGATGTGGCCAACACCGCCGTGTTCCTGTGCTCACCCGCAGCGCGTTGGATCACCGGCCAGGTGCTAGCGGTGGATGGCGGGCAGTCGCTGCCGGCGTAACAAGATTGTGGGAACCGCTGTTTGTAGGAGCGGGGGGGGGGGGGGGGGGGGGGGGCGGGCCAAGAAGCAACCAGCGCGGGCGGCGCGGGGCCCCCCCAACCCACCCCGCCCCCCCCCCGCGCCCCCCCCCCCCGGGCCCCCCCCCCCCCCCCCCCCCCCCCCCCAAACAACAACGCCGCTCAAGCGACTCACACCAACTCCGCCGACCCAACCACCCGCACACCCGGCTGCGGATCCAACACTGCCTGCACCAGCGCATCGGCGATCCGCGTAGCCGGATTGATCCGCCATGCCCGCGGCAGCACCGGCGCCAGCGCCCCCAGCACCACGCTGGCCAGATGCTCGCCGGCACGCCGCTCGGCGCGGTCGCCGCCAATCAGGCCCGGGCGTACCAAGGTCAATGAAGCAAACCCCAGCGCGCGAAGATCCTGCTCCAGCTCGCCCTTGACCCGGCTATAGAACACCAGCGAACGCGGATTGGCACCGGCCGCCGAGTTCAACGCAAACACCTCGCAGCCGTTGGCCCGTACCGCCTGCGCGATCGCCAAGGGATAGCCATGGTCGATCTGCCGGAAGGCCTCGCGCGAGCCGGCCTGCTTCATCGTCGAGCCCAGTGCACAGACCACCGCATCCACCTGCCAGCCCGGTGCCACCGCCGCCAACCCGGCGAAATCCAGCACTGGATTGAGCAACCTGGGGTCGGTGCGCGCCAGCGCGCGCCGGGTCGGTGCCACCACGCCACTGCAGCGTGGGTCGGACAGCAGGCGCTGCAATACCTGCGCCCCGACCAGACCGGTCGCGCCAGCCAGCAATACCCGCATGATGTGCTCCTGTGATCGGCTGCCATTCAAGCCGGCTGCTACCTTGCCGATAATGGGGCTTGGACACCACCTCCGGCTGCGCACAGGCGCCGCCGCAACCCGCCCGGACCCCTGCGCAATGGCCGACAGCCCCGACGACTCCTCCGCTTCCCGCAGCAGCGGGCTGGGCCGCATCCTGTCCCGGCGCACCGCGCCACAGGCGGCTGCAGCGGTCGAGGTCGTGGCCAACGGGAACGCTGGCATGGCGATGCTGCAGCGCCTTTTCATTGGCGCCAACGCACCGGAACCGGTGTTGGCGGCCTTCGCCCAGGGCATGTGCACCCTGCCCGGTGAACTCGGCGACATGGGCCAGCGCCTGCACAGCGCACACGCCGAACAGGACTGGGAGCGCTACGGCCGCCTGCTGCGGCAGTTGATCGACAAGTACATCCGCACCGTCGAGTTGGAAGCCTCCCACACCAGCAACAGCCAGGCCGAACAGCTGCGCGACATGCTGCGCGACACCCTCGGTGCCGTGCTGGCCAGCCTGATGCAGCAGTCGCCCGAGCTCGAACAGCAGGCCCAGCGCATGGGCGAGGAACTGCGCACCTGGCGCAGCGGCCAACCCTTGCAGCCGGTGGCCATCCATCTGCGCGAGCTTTGCCACCAGGTCGGCGTGCGCAGCAGCAGCCTGCAGGAACAGCGCGACCTGCTGCTCAACCTGTTCGACATGCTGCTGGAGAACATCTCCGAACTGCTCGATGGCGACAGCTGGCTGCAGGGCCAGATCCGCTCGATCCGGCAACTGCTGGCCGGGCCACTGGACGCCAACTCGCTGGAGCAGACCCGCAACGATCTGCGCGAGGTGATCTACCGGCAAGGGCTGCTGCGCGAAGGCATCGATCAATCCAAGCAGGCGATGAAGGACCTGATGGTGGACTTCGTGACGCAGGTGGACGGCATGGTCACCGAGACCGGCGAATTCCACGATCGCATCGCCAGCTATTCCATTGCCGTACGCCAGACCCGCAGCATCTCCGACCTGACCCAGCTGCTGCAGGATGTGCTGCAGGACACCGCCCGGGTACAGGCACAGGCCGCACGCGCGCGCGATCATCTGGCCAATGCCCGCGCCGAGGCCAAGGCCGCCGAGCAGCGCGTGCAGCAGCTGGAACGTGAGCTGGAAGAAGCCGGCAGCCAGCTGCGTACCGATCCGCTGACCGGCGCCCTCAACCGCCGCGGCCTGGAGCAGCAACTGGGCGAGCTGCTTGCCGACCACAGCACGCCGCTTAGTCTGGCCATGATCGACCTGGACCACTTCGGCCAGACCAATGCCCAGCACGGCCACGCCGGCGGCGACCAGGCCCTGCGTCACCTGGTGGCCGTGACCCAGCAACGCCTGCGCGGCCGCGACTGCATCGCCCGCCTCGGCGGCGACGAATTCGTGCTGGTACTGCCCGGGCTCAGCCGCGCCGCTGCACTGGAAACCCTGCAGCAACTGCAGCAGCAGCTGGCGCAGCGCCCGTTCCTGCATGAAGAACAGCGCGTGCAGGTCCGTTTCAGCGCCGGCGTCGCCCAGGCCCAGCCCGGCGAGTCCCTGCAGGCGCTGCTGCAGCGCGCCGACCAGGCCCTGTATGCGGCCAAGCGCGTAGGCCGCAACCAGGTTCTGCCCGCCGCCTGAGCGGCAATCTGCTCACAGCTGTGATATTTGCTGCGCTGGTGCGAATCACCAAGGCATGGACATCACCGCGACCACCCCCATCGCCGAGCAGCAACAGCGCTTTGCCCAGTTGCTGGCCCAGCACCAGGGCATCGTGCTCAAGGTCGCGCGTGGCTATTGCGCGCAGCGCGACGACCGCAGCGACCTGATCCAGGAAATCAGCACCCAGGCCTGGCGCGCCTTCCCGGCCTTTGATCCGCAACGGGCGCAGTTCAGCACCTGGCTGTACCGCATCGCCTTGAACACCGCCATCTCGCAGCTGCGCAGCCGTGAGCTGCGCCGCCAATATCACAGCGACGTGGCGCTGGAAGACGACCTGGCCAGCATCGCCGACAACGCCGAGGACAACGCCAGCCTGGCCCAGCTCAACCAGCTGATACATCGCTTGCCGGCACTGGATCGCGCCTTGCTGTTGCTGCATCTGGACGACTGCAGCCACCGTGAAATAGGCGATGTGCTGGGCATCAGCGCCAGCAACGCCGCCACCCGCCTGCACCGGCTGCGCCAGCAACTGCGCAGCCAGTTCGCCCCCACCGACACCACGCGAGGCTGACCTCATGGAACTCGACGAACTCAAGGCCGCCTGGGCACAGCAGGCGCAACGTATCGACCAGCTGGAAGTGCTGGCGCTGCAGGCATGGCAGCAGCCGCGCCAGGCCGACGTGCGGCGCCGGCTGCGCTGGTTCAGTGGCCTGCAGCTGGCTTGGCTGCTGGTGTGGATCGTGGTGACCGTGCTGGCGGCCAGCTTCTGGGTGGAGCACCGTCAGATGCCGCAGCTGCTGCTAAGCGGGCTGGCCGTGCATATCTACGGCATCGCCGCGATCTGGGTATCGGTGACCCGCGCCTTGTTGGCGCTGCACGCAGATGCGGCCGGGGCACCAGTGTTGATCCAGCAGCAACGGCTGGCGCGGCTGCGCCGCTTCACCGCGCTCAGCGAGCTTGGCCTGGGCCTGCCGTGGTTCTGCCTATGGCTGCTGGCGCTGCAATGCCTGTGCGTGCAGTGGCTGGGACTGGACCTGTACGCGATGGCGCCAGCGTGGTTCCTCGGCACTTTGGGCTTCGGCGTGGTGGTGATGCTGGCTAGCGTCGCGGCCGCACGCTGGGCGATGCAACGCTTGCCGGCCAGTCATCGCCTGCAACGCTTGCTGGACAGCCTGTCCGGGCAATCGTTGGCCCGCGCGCAGCAGCAGTTGCGGGAGTTGGAACAGGGCCTGCAGTGAACTGCTGTTGTGTTGCTGCCTTGTGGGAGCGGCGTAAGCCGCGAAGCTGACAATCTTTCAGATACCGCCAACGTCGGCACCATTGCTGATGCCTGAAGCATTCCCTGCTTCGCGGCTGACGCCGCTCCCACAATCAAGGCAGGAATGCCGGCTTCAATGCGCCGCTTTCGCCCCACGCATACGCTGGATCATGGTCACCACGGTCAACACCACTGCGCCGATGATGATGCCCACCACCATGCTGCCCAGTGCGTTGGCCAGCCACTCCAGATTGGCCGGTGCCAGCCCGACCACGAAGTGGTGCAGTGCCGGAATCGCGTGCACCAGGATGCCGCCGCCAACCAGGAACATCGCTGCGGTGCCGGCAATCGACAGGCCGCGCATCAACCATGGCGTGGCATACAACAGGCCGCGTCCAAGCGCCGCCAGCGCGCGGCCCTTGTCCAGCAGCCAGGCGCCGATATCGTCGAGCTTGACGATGCCGGCAACCAGGCCATAGACGAACACTGTCATGCCCAGCGCGATCACGATCAGGGTCGCTACCTGCTGTGCAAACGGATGGTTCGATACCACCCCCAGCGACAGCACGATGATCTCCGCCGACAGGATGAAGTCGGTGCGCACCGCGCCCTTGATCTTGTCCTTCTCGAACGCAACCAGATCCACCTTCTCATCGGCCATGGCCTTCAAGCGCTCGGCCTTGTGCGCCTCATCCTCATCCTTGGAATGCAGGAACTTGTGCGCCAGCTTTTCCACGCCTTCGTAACAGAGGAAGGCACCGCCGATCATCATCAGTGGGGTGATCGCCCACGGCAGCCATGCACTGATCGCCAAGGCCGCCGGCACCAGGATCGCCTTGTTGACCAGTGAGCCCTTGGCCACCGCCCACACCACCGGCAACTCACGGTTGGCAGTGACGCCGGTTACCTGCTGCGCGTTCAAGGCCAGATCATCACCGAGCACACCGGCGGTCTTCTTGGCGGCGACCTTGGTGAGGATGGAGACGTCATCCAGCAACGCGGCAATATCGTCGAGCAGGGCAAACAGGCTGGCTCCAGCCATGGGTCACCGTAAGGTCATAGGACAGGGGAAGGGAGGATTCTCACTCATTCGCGGCTGGATCGGGGCATGGGACCACGTATTCACCCACCGGCAACCCGGCTGCGGCCACACTGCAGCTTCGGCCGCCAGGAACACCCCCGCTTGATGGACCCGACCAACAGCGACAACCCGACCACCGTCGGCGGCAACAGCCGGCGCCAGCAGATCGTGCGGCTGCTGCTGCGCTACCGCAGTTCGGGGGTGTTCTCCGGCATCTCGCTGGATGGCGAAATCCCGCGCCTGGGCCGGCCGCCGGCCGCCGGCAATCCCACCCAGTTCGTCGCTGACCTGGAAGCGCTTGGCACCACCTTCGTCAAACTGGGCCAGGTGCTGTCGACCCGCCCGGACATGATCCCGCCCGAATACGTGGCCGCGCTGGAACGCATGCAGGAAAAAGTCGCGCCGATCCCGGTGGAACAGATCCGCGCGGTGATCGAGGACGAGCTGGGCGCGCCGGTCAGCAAGCTGTTTGCCTGGTTCGACCCGCAGCCGCTGGGCAGCGCCTCCATCGCCCAGGTCCACCAGGCCGAGCTGCACGATGGCCGCCAGGTTGCCATCAAGGTTCAGAAGCCCGATGTCGCCGCCCAGCTGCGTTCGGATATCGGTGTGCTGCGCAGCTTCGCCACTGCCGCCGATCACCTGACCCGGGTAGGCCGCAAGGTGCGCTTCTCCGACTGGCTTGGCGAGTTCGCCAAGACCCTGCGCATGGAGCTGGACTACGAGGCCGAGGCCGCCAACCTGGCGCGTTTCGGCCAGCATCTGGCACCCTACCCCGAACTGTGGATACCGCAACCGGTGTGGGACCTGTGTGGACGCCGCGTGCTGACCATGGAACTGGTGCAGGGCGTGCGGGTGGATGCGATCCCACCGGTGCGCCGCACCGAGCAGTCAATGGTGCCGCTGGCCGCCGCACTCGTACGCGGCTATCTGGACCAGATCTTCGTGCATGGCGAAATCCATGCCGATCCGCATCCCGGCAATCTGCGCGTCACCCCCGAAGGCCGGCTGGCGATCTTCGACCTGGGCATGGTCGCGCATGTGCCGCCACGGCTGCGCCAGCGCCTGCTCAAGGTATTGTTCGCCGCAGTGGATGGCCGCGGCGAGGAAGTGGCCGACGAGATCATCGGCATCAGCACCCGGCTGGAGGACTACGACGAGGAGCGCTATCTGCGCGAGACCGGGCAGATGATTGCCCGCTACGCTGCCAATGGCACCTTGTCCGAAGGCCATGTGGTGCTGGAGATCGTGCGCATCGCCACCTCCAGCAACCTGCGCACGCCACCGGAGCTGAGCCTGCTCGGCAAGGCGCTGCTCAATCTGGAAGGCGTGTGCCGCTTCCTGGCACCGGAGATGCAAACACGCAAGGTCGTAGAGCGGCAGCTGCAGCATGTGATGCGCGCACATTTCCGCAAGTCGTTCTCGGCGGCCAACCTGGCCAGTGAGGCGATGGAGCTGCAGCAGCTGCTGCGCAACGGGCCGCGCCGCATGTCCGACATCCTCAGCGTGCTGGCCGAGAACCGGCTGCAGATGAAGGTCACCGGCCTGGACGAGTCGCGGCTGATGGAGAACATCCAGAAAGTTGCCAACCGCATTGCAGCAGGCTTGATCACCGCTGCACTGCTGCTGTCCTCGACATTGTTGATGCGCGTGCCGACACGCTGGACGCTGTTCGGCTACCCGGCCTTTGCGATGCTGCTGTTCCTGCTCGGCGTGATCATCGGTCTTGGACTGATTGTCAGCTCACTGCTGTTCGATCGCCGCACAAGGGCACGGGCACGCGAAGAGCGCGGACACCGCTGAGCACGGCGGTATCACCGTAGCCCGGGTAAGCACAGCGCACCCGGGAGCACAGGGTGCATGCAGCAATACAACAGCAGTGTGATGCGCGCTTGCCTTGAACGGGCGCAGACAAGCGCAGGTCATCTCCCTTCGATCATTCCCTGCCCCGGGTGCGCTGCGCTTACCCGGGCTACGTGGGTGCATTGCCAGTTGAATTGCAGCTGCAGAATCGACAGCAGACGTTGCAGTAACGGGAGTGAGGCAAAAAAGCACACTCTCTCACCGCAACTCACAGCTTTCGACGTACAGCACATAGCGTGCAACTGATGATGAATGCAGCTGCGCCGTCCCAACATTTCAGTCAGGTTACGGCAGGCAAGATCCAGATGCTTCTGCCACAACACTGAAACAACAGTGTGTAGAGCGATGACGGCCTAGGCCGTCGCCCCTGTCTCCGCTACCCACGTGACCGCATGCATTGGATCATCTGGCTGTCTCTGGCAGCACTGTTCGTATTGTTGATGTTGTCACCCACCCTGGCCCGCGTGAAGGCAGGTCTTCTATCGCTGCTGTTGTTGGCACTGAGCAGCTGGTGGCTGATCGACAAACTCAGCGGCGATGGCATCAACTCGGCCACGCTGTACCACCTGCGCAGCGACATGGAAGGTGCCGGCGTTGGCGACTTCAGCGCCTACATCATCGGCTTCATCGGCCTGGTGATCATCTCGCTGACCCCGTTGCTGTTGCTGCGCGTGCGTCGCCTGCAGCGCCCACGCCATGGCGTGGCAGTGTTCGGCGGCTTCGCCGCACTGCTACTGACAACATTGCTGCTCAGCCCGTTGTACACCGACGGCAAGCGCATCTATCAGCAGATGCAGCCAGTGGACTACAGCGCGGTAGCGCCGGAATACCAGTTGCCATCAAAACCGCTGGCGCAGCGGCCGAACATCGTCTGGATCTATGGCGAGAGCCTGGAACGCACCTATTTCAACGAAGACGTCTTCCCGGGCTTGATGCCCAACCTGACCCGGCTGGCGGGCGAAGGCCTGGATTTCCGCAACATCGCCTCGGCCGACGGCAGTGGCTGGACCATCGCCGGCCTGGTGTCCTCCATGTGTGGCGTGCCGCTGACCACCGCGCAGGGCGACGAAAACAGCATGGGCCGGATGGGACGCTTCCTGCCTGAAGCCTTCTGCCTTGGCGACTATCTGAAGCAGCAGGGCTATAGCAACCACTACATGGGCGGCGCCAACGGGCAATTCGCGGCCAAGGCGGACTTCCTCAACTCGCATGGTTTTGACGACGTGCGCGATCTGGAATGGTTCCAGCAGCAGAACATCGCCAAGCGGCATTTCTCCAATTGGGGCGTGCACGATGACGTGCTGCTGGACCGCGCCTACGAACGTTTCCAGGAACTGTCCGAGCGCGGCCAGCCCTTCATGCTTACCGCGCTGACCATGGACACCCACCACCCGGCCGGGCATCTGCCGGTTGCCTGCAAGAACACCCGCTACCGCAGCGCACACGGCAATATCGGCCTGCTCAATGCGCTCAAGTGCAGTGATCGCTTGATCTCGCGCCTGGTCGATCGCATCCGCAGCAGCGCATTCGCCGACAATACGCTGGTGGTGGTGGCCTCGGATCATCTGGCCATGCCCAATGACCTGAGCCATGTGCTGGAGAAGCAGAAGCGCGAGAACCTGCTGCTGTTCCTCGGCAACAAGCTGCAGCCGCGGCAGATCGTTGCGCAGGCGGGCACCACGCTGGACTCGGGTGCTACCGCGCTGCAGCTGCTGGATCCTGCGATCGATGCGATCGGCTTTGGCCGCTCGCTGTTGAAGCCGGCACCCGCGGCCAGTGCCAGCGTAGCGGCCACCAGCGGTGATACGAGGACCTACGCGCGCTATAGCGCGTTCGCACGCTCGCTGTGGCTGGGTGAACAGACCCGCATGCTGCGGCTGGATGACGACCAGGTACTGGTCGGCGTACAGAAGGTGCAGCCACCTGTATTGCTGGAATACGACCAGCAGTGGGACCTGAAATCCGTGTACCTGGAGAACACGTCACGCAAGTTCGAGGAGGCCGATCCGCAACATCGCCTGGCCTATGTCGATCGCTGCACCGCGTTTGAAGATGGCTCGGCCGATGGCCAATGGTGCGCCTTGCTGCTGGACAGCGATCAGGGCATGCGCCTGTACCGCGATGCGCAGCTGCGCCGTGGCATCGCTGTGGATGCGCCCTTGCAGGCGTTCAGCGGGCCACGCCCGAGCGTGCGTCAATCACGCATGATCAGCCGCCAGCCGCGCCACACCAGTCCCGGCCAATACGTACTGGAGCTGTATGCCGCACAGCGCCCGCAGCGCGGCTTCTGGGTGGAAGCGGTGGCATCAAAGCGCAACGTGGTGGTGGCACAGCAATGGGTACAGCCCGATAGCGAAGGCCGCATCCGCATGCCGCTGGGCGTGGACCGGGAGATCGATGACCTGGAGATCCGCGCCTGGCTCAATCACGCCGAGCAGTTGGCGGTCGACGACTATGCGCTGGTGCCGACCAGCGGTCATCCTAGGTCGTGACCGGTATTTGTGATTTTGTGATTTTGTGGGAGCGGTGTAAGCCGCGAAGCTGGCAATGTTGCAATCGCCATTGCAGTCGCAATCGAATGGACCATCAGCTTCGCGGCTGACGCCGCTCCTGCAAATCACCGGTAAAGCCCCAGCCGAGCATGGCTCGGCACTACCTAGGCCTCGGGCGGATCGCGCACCAGATGGATGTCGGTCGGGGTGACCAGGACGATGCCGGCGGCAGCACTCTGCTCCAGCAAAGCGAACAGCACATCACTGCGGGTGCCGTACACACTGCGCGACGATGACACGTAGGCAAAGCTGTTCACCGCCACCTGTCCACCACTGATCGAATCAATGAAGAACGACGGCGCCGGATCGATCAGCACCGTTTCGTTGGCCGCGTAGATCCCCAGTAGCAAGGTCCGCAGCTTGCCCATGTCGGTGCCCAGCGGCACCGAGAACTGCACCTGGATGCGGCCCAGCGCATTGGCCATGGTCATGTTGCGGATGGTCTTGGTGATCAGTTCCGAATTGGGCACGATCAGCGTGGAACGATCGCCCACCTGGATCTCGGTCGAACGCACCGAGATGCGGCGGATATCGCCCTCCTGGTCACCGATCTTGATCCAGTCACCGATCTTCACCGGGCGTTCGGCCAGCAGGATCAGGCCGGAGACGAAGTTCTGGGTGATCGCCTGCAGACCAAAACCAATACCCACCGACAAGGCGCTGGCCAGCAAGGCCACCTTTTCAAAGCCAATGCCCAGCGCGGCCAGCGCCCACAGCGCAGCCAGCACGATGCCGAGGTAGTGGGCAACGGTGCTGATCGAATTGCGTGCACCGATATCCAGGTCGGTCTTGGGCAGATAGGTATCCACCAGCCAACGTTGCACCACCCGCATCAGCGCCAGGCCCAATACCAGCACCAGCACCGCGCTGATGATCGAGGCCGGCGTCAGCAGGTTGCCGCCGATCTTGATGCCAGCCGACAGGCGCTCCAGCCAGCCATACAGGGCGCTGACGTTGCCGAACGGCGCAACAAAGGCGGTGATGCCCAGCATCACCAGCGCGAGCCGTGAGGTGGCTGACAGCAATACACCGGCCTGTTCCAGGCGATTGGAGGACAAGCCGGTCGACAGCCGCAGCATGCGTCCGGCGGCACTGTCCGGTGCCAGCAGCCACAACGCGAAGTCATCGGCGAAGCGCGTCAGCAACGTCGTCGCCAGCACGATCACCGTGCCCCATACCATCTGCTGGGCGGTGAACATGGCGAAGTTGAGGTAGCCGAGCAAGGTCGCCACCAGCGCGGCGAAGATGCTCAGGTAGCCGCCCAGGCGCGCCACGATCAGCCAGCCACTGCGCGGTGCACGCGGCGAGCGGCCGCTGCTGGTGGTCTCTGCTTCGGCCTGTGCGGCCTGTGCGGCGCGGCGCCGGTGCAGGCCGGCCAAGGTCGCCAGCATGCTCATGATCAACACCACGTAGGTCAGTGCGATCAGGCCATCCAGGGTCACCGTGCCCACCGCCGAGGTGCGCGCCGCGCGATTGACGTCGCGCAGCAGCATGGTCAGCCAGGTCAGGCTGGCCGCACCCCAGGCAAAACGCCGCAGGCGGGCGGCGGCGACATCATCGATGTCCAGCAGGCGCCAGGTCGGCCGCGACGGCACCAGCAGGCTGGCCGCCACCGCACCGATGAAGGCCGCCACGAAGGTGGCGACGACGAACATGTCGGCCACCGATTCCAAGCGCGGCGCGATCGCATCGATTGCCCGCAGGCTGGCCACCAGTACCGTGGCCGCCAGCCCGGGCAGCAGGGTGCCGACCAGCAGCAGCCACACCGCAAGACCGGTGCGACGCAGGCGTCCGTCCGGGGCGCGCTCGGAAGCGGCATAGCGGCGGCCAAGGTGGCGCAGCCAGATGCGCAGCGGGAACAGCATCAGCAAGGCCAGCGAGGCGCCCAGCAGCGGCATGCCCCAGCCCTGCTTGCGGGCTGCCTTCAGCAGGGCATCGTGGGCTTGCCGGTACAGCGACCGGAAGCGGGCGAGATCGTCAGGCACATGCGCACCAAACTCGCGCCACAGCGCCGGCGACAGTGGCGAAGCCACCTTGCGACCCATCTGCTCGCCAAACTGCTGGGCGCGCATCTTCTCGATGGCTTCGTTGGCCTGCTTGGCCTCCTCGGCCAGCAGCTTGCCGCGCTTGATGTCGGCATCGATCTGGCTGCGCTGCTGGTCCAGCAGCTTGCGCTGGCGGGCGATACCCGACTCTTCCCCGCCCTCGGGTGCCGGCCCGAGCTGCTCGATGCGGGCATCGAGCTGGGTCAGTTCCGGCTGCAGCGCGGCGACGCTGGCCTCGGCCTCGCGCTGCGCCTGGGTGGCACGCTCGGCCAGGGTTTTCAGGGTTTCCGGCGCGTCGGCGTCATTGACCGCACGTTTGACCGCCGCAACTGCGCGCGAGGCCTGTTCTATGCGGGTCTGCGGACTGCTGTCAGCCGCCGCACCATCGGGCGCGGCCCAGGCCACATTGCCGGCAGCCAGGCCAACCAGCAGGACAAACAACAGCGCGCGCAGCGGATGCAGAAAGCGTTGGGCAAGCAAGACAGGACACCGGATCGCGCGGACCACCGCGCCTGCCGGGAACTATATGTCAGTGCGCGTTCACATCCTGCAAAACCGTGCCCACTCTTCAGTACTCGAGCGACAGCTCGACGATGTGGTGGCGGTTGAGCTCGTAGATTTCCTTGAACTCATCCTCGGTCAAGGCATGCGGCGCGTAGATCGCCACTGGCTCCCACACCTGCGTGGTGGCTTGCGGCTGGCGCGGGCCGGCACGCAGGGTGAAACCCAGCCCCTCGTACTCGACCACCTCCGGCAACTGCTCCCAGCGCTCGCGTGCATAGCGGTTCTGCCCCATGAGCAGGATCACGACAAACATGGAGGACTCCTGTTTTCGGACGACACCAGCCTAGCGCAGCCGGATTTGCCCGGCACGAAGAATCGCCGCCGTCGATGGCGGCGATTCAGTGAATGGCGAATCAACCCACCGGGCACAGTCCCTTAACCGGCAGTGGCCTATAGCTGTCGTCCCGGCGCTGCCTCCCGCGCCACCGCCGAAGAGGTCAACCATGACGCAACACTCCTCCCTGGCAACCGTTCCGCACGTGGACCTGCAGCGCTACCTGGGCACCTGGTATGAAGTAGCGCGCCTGCCGATGCGCCACGAACCCGAGGATGCCACCGACATCAGCGCCCATTACTCGCTCAACGAAGACGGCAGCGTGCGCGTGCAGAACCGCTGCCTGCATGACGGCAAACTGGAAGAATCGATCGGCCAGGCAACTGCAATCGATGACAGCAACAGCAAGCTGGAAGTCAGCTTCCTGCCCGAGGGCCTGCGATGGATTCCCTTCACCAAGGGCGACTACTGGATCATGCAGCTGGACTCGGCCTATACCACCGCGTTGGTGGGCAGCCCCGACCGCAAATACCTGTGGCTGCTGGCGCGCCTGCCGCGGATGGATGCCACCACCCGTGACCATTACATCGCCTATGCACAACAGCAGGGCTTTGACACCAAACCCTTGATCCACACCCCGCATACCGGCCACCCGACCGGCTGACAACCGCTGCAGCGGCGAACGGAGGCGCGCATGGACCTGAAGAGTGGCTACCCGTTCTGGGCCATCAAGAACGGCCTGATGCATGCCTTCCCGCCGTTGCAGCAGGATCTGCGCTGCGAGGTGGTGGTGGTTGGCGGTGGCATCACCGCCGCGCTGATCGCCGATGAGCTGGTGCAGCATGGTCATGAAGTCGCGGTCATCGAGCAGCGTGATATCGGCTGGGGTTCCACGGCTGCCAGCACCGCGCTGCTGCAATACGAGATCGACACGCCCCTGCGCGAGCTCGCCAAGCGTCATGGACTGGAGGCAGCAGTGCTGGCCTACCGTGCCTGCGAGCAGGCCATCGATGAACTGCAGGCGCTTGCCAGGCAGGTGGACGACGTCGATTTCCGCAACGCGCGCAGCCTGTATTACGCCAGCCGGCGCCGCCACCTGGGGCCGCTGCTGGAAGAATTCGAACTGCGCAGCCGGCATGGCTTCGCGGTGGACTGGCTGGACGCCGCGGGCGTTGCCGACGAGTTCGGCTTCAACGCGCCCGGCGCGATTCTCAGCACACCGGCGGCAAGCATGGATCCTTACCGCATGAGCTACCGGCTGCTGATCCGGTTGCTTGCACGGGGTGCGCAGGTCCATGACCGCTGCCGCATCGACGCGGTGGAGACCAGCACCCGGTGGGTGCAGCTGCGCACCGCCGATGGCCTGCGCATCGAGTGCAAACACCTCGTGGTGGCCACCGGCTACGCGGCCCAGCAGTGGTTGCGCCAACGCGTTGCACGCAACCGCAGCAGCTATGCGTTCGTCACCGACCCGTTGCCGGCGGATGCGCTGGCGCAACTGCGCGACACCTTGCTGTGGGAGACCGCCCGCCCCTATCTCTACCTGCGCACCACCGCCGACCAGCGCCTGCTGGTCGGCGGCGAGGACGATGCCATCGACCTGCCGTTGCGCCGCGATGCGCAGGTGGATCGCAAGGCGCAGCGGCTGGCAAGAAAGGTCGGCAAACTGTTCCCGCAACTGGCGATGACGCCGACCTTCGCCTGGGCAGGCACCTTTGCCGAGACCGAGGACGGCCTGCCCTTCTTCGGCCCGCACCCGCAATGGGGGCCGCGCGTGCATTTCGCCATGGCCTACGGCGGCAATGGCATCACCTATTCGATGCTGGGTGCCGGCCTGATCCGCGCCGCCATCGAGCGCCGCCAGCACCGCTTGGCGGAGTTGTTCTCCTTCCAGCGCCTGGCCTGAAAGTTCCCCTGCAGCGACGGTGATCGACAGCCATCGTTCAACGCTTTTCTGTTAGCGTCCATGTTGCCCGCCAGCACGGCGTGGTCCCCGTACCGGAGCACCCGCAACATGATCCGCACATCCCTGATCGCCGTCCTGTTGTTGGCACCTGCCCTGGCCATGGCGCAGGACGATGCCGCCAGCACTGCGGGCGGGCTGGACCTGAGCGTGCCGCAGGCACCGCTGCGCTACCTGGGCGATACCTACAAGGGCGACGCGCCAGGCACCTATTACGGCGACCACAGCGGTCGCGGCCTGGCCAAGAAGGACAACAGTCCAGGCGCCGAGGTAATGGACGACAAGCTGCAGGTGCATGGCGCGGTCAGCGCCGGCATCGGCTATTCCAAGGCCTACGGCAACAGCAATTGGCAGGCCGTGGACCTGAACTTGGGCAAGAACTACAACACCGACGAGGGCGAGAGCCGTCGGGTGAACCTGAACATCCATATGAGCAAGAGCGAAGGCCCCGGCCCCTATGGCTACGGCCCTGGCCCGGGTTTTGGTCCCGGCCCCTGGGGCGGCTGGTAAGCCCGCCCCTGCTGCTCCTGGCGGCTACTGAGCCCGCCGTTCCCCGGTTCCAGCGGGTGGCAAGCCCGTCCACAGGCGCCCACTTAGCGGCCGGCGTGCATCCACAGGCAATCCAGCGCATCCAGCGCGATATGCACCAGCAGGCCGATGCCGAACAGGCGGGTCCGCTTGGGCAGGGTCAAACCCGCGTACAGCACGATGGCAGGCGCGGTATGCAGCGGGTGGAAGCCGATGCTGCAGCGGTTGGGGGCATAGACCGGGTCGGCCAGCAGGTGGTCCAGGTCGATCACCCAGCCCAGCAGCAGCAATAGCCAGGCCTTGCCGAACTGCGGCCGCCAGAACAGCCAGGCCAGCAAGGCCGGCACCGCCACATGCAGGCACAGGTGCAGGATCGCGCGTGAACTCATTGCCGGCCGGCCAGCGCTGAGGTAGCAAATCGAGCCCCGATGGGCCGCGCGGGAATGGGAGCGTGAGGGAGCATGCGGACGGACTTTGCTGAACCAGCCCCGATTGTAGGCTGGGGGCCCGCCGGTGCGGCGTTACACTATGCCCCCGCCGGCATCTCCGCCGCGGTGGTTCCGGAGTGGCAATGATCAACAACGACGTACTGCGCAGCATCCGCTACATGCTCGACCTCAGCGACAGCATGGTGGTGGATACCATTCACCTGGCCGATTCCAACTTTGAAGTGGATGCGGCACAGGTGCACGATTTCCTGCGCAAGGACGACGAGCCGTTGTTTGAAGCCTGCCCGGACGCGGTGCTGGCGCGCTTCCTGGACGGTTTGATCTACCACTACCGTGGCCGCGACGATTCGCAGCCGCAGCGTCCGCCGGAAAAGCGCATCACCAACAACATCGTGTTGAAGAAGCTGCGCGTGGCCTTCGAGCTGAAGGACGTGGACATGCATGCGATCTTCGAGGCCGCTGGCTTCCCGATGTCCAAGCCGGAACTGTCGGCACTGTTCCGCCAGCCGGGCCACAAGAATTACCGCGAATGCGGCGACCAGGCCCTGCGCAACTTCCTCAAGGGCCTGACCCAGCGCGTGCGTCCGGCGTAAGCGACTGTGGGATGTGGGAGCGACAGCTCTCTTGTGGGAGCGGCGTAAGCCGCGAAGCTGACAATGCATTCGCGCCGGAGATTCTCTTCGGCCGATATGCCGTTGTCCGCTGCTTCGGAAACAACTGTGGCTTCGCGGCTTACGCCGCTCCTACAAAAGCTGCAACGCCCGCGCGGTCTGACCGTTTACAGAATCCGGTAAACCCGCGCCTTCGGCAGGTCTTCGTCCACCTGCAGGAACCAGCGCCCGGCGATGCCCGGGATCACTTCGATTTCCGGTGACTGCAAGGCAGTACGCAGGCGCATCTGGCCTTTGAGCACCTTCCATTGCTGGCCATTGGCCAGCACGAACACCGTACCCGGTTCCCAGCCCTCCACCGTTCCCTGCACGCTGCTGTGCACCGGCCCTTCTTCCAGGCCGATCTGCATGGGGGCCGGCGTGGGCGTGGCGGCGGCCACTGGTGCCGGTGATGGCGCTGCTTCGCTGAGCATGCGATTGAGCAGCTGCAGCTGCTGCGCACTCAAGCCGACCTGCTGCAGCTGTTCGGCGCTCAGGCGCTGCTCCAGCGGCAGGTAGTCACGCTGCTGGCTCCAGGCCAGTGGGGTGGTGGACAACAGCATCGCGGCGAGCAGCAGGCGGGTCTTCATACGCAGGGTCCTTCCGGCCGATGCCGGTTGAGGCGCACTTTGCTGCAATTTTGTTGCAGTGGTGTTACATGAAGCAAAGCAAGAGCTTGCCCTCACCCCAACCCCTCTCCCGCAGGCGGGAGAGGGGCTAAATCGGGATTGCTTGCGCTCGCGTTGCACTAGCCCCTCTCCCGCCTGCGGGAGAGGGGTTGGGGTGAGGGGAAGCTTCTAGCTGAAGATCTCAAGCCCAAGCATTCGGCAAAAAGAAAGGGCCCGGCAAAGCCGGGCCCTCCTTCGCAGCATGACGCCAAGGCGTCAGTACGTATTACCAGCTGAAGCGCGGACCCACGGTCCACTGCTTGTCGCCGTCACCGGTCATCTTGATGTCGCCATTGATGCCCCAGTTCTGGTTCAACTTCACCTGGCCGCCAAGACGGCCGTAGAAGTCACCGTCCGGATTGACGCCGTGCTTCTTGCTGAAGTCTTCGTAGCCAGCCATGGCGTACACCTCGGCATGCTTGCCGAATGCGGTGCGGATGCCGGCTTCAGCGCTGTAGCCTTCGAAGTCCAGATCGATGTGCTTCGGGTCGAACTTTTCGTAAGCCACGCGAGCAACGAAATCGGTGGACGGTGCAATTTCCTTGTTGAAGCCAGCACCAACGCGCCACTGCTCGATATCAAGGTTGGTGCGCGAGATTTCCTGGCGGGTGTATTCGCCGAAAGCGTGGAAGTTCGGCAGGAACCCGTAGGAGCCCTTTACGCCCCAACCTTCAGCCTTGCCGTCGGCCGAGGTCTTGGCGTAATCGGCTTCGGCATAGTTGTAGGACAGGCCGTCAGCGGCCGAAGCGGCGAACGGGAGGGCGGCAACCAGCGCCAGGGCAATCAACGAAGTCTTCATGGGGGTACTACCTCTGCATTACTGAGCTTGATGGCACGACAGCAAACAGCTGTCTGCGTCCGGATGTAAGTTTTCCGTTAGACGCCCCAACAAACCCTGAAACCACGCCTGCAATAAAACGCCGATTTTTGGCTTTTATTCAGCCTATTTCTGGCACGCGCGCAGCGCGCGCACCTCGCATTTTGTTCATTTATGCAAATTCACGCTGTGATCAGCGCGTGCGTTTTCCAGCGCTCATGCTGTCAAACGTCGTCGGCAATGCGACGTCGTGCAGCGGCACGCCGGTCTCGATATCACGCAGGATGGGACAATCCGGGCGATCGTCACCGGCACAGCAATTAGCCAGCGCCTGCACGGTCTGCACCATGCCCTGCAGTTCGGCGATGCGCTGCTGCAATACCTGCACGTGCTCCAGCGCCATGCGCTTGACGTCGCCGCTGTGGCGCGAGCGGTCGCGCCACAGCTCCAGCAGTTCGCCGATACGCTCCACGCTGAAGCCCATGTCACGCGAGCGCTTGATGAAACCCAGCGTATGGATGTCACGCGGTGCGTACAGGCGGTAGCCGGCGTCGGTACGTGCCACCGGCCCGATCAGGCCGATGTCCTCGTAGTAACGGATCATCTTGGCGGAGATGCCGGAGGCCTTGGCGGCCTGACCGATGTTCATGCCCTCTTCCATCGTCATCACTCCTCAGGCGTCCATCTGTGGGGCGCGGAAGCGCTTCAGGCGCAGCGCATTGCCGAGCACGAACACCGATGACAGCGCCATCGCACCGGCCGCGAACACCGGCGACAACAGGATGCCCCAGACTGGATACAACACGCCGGCCGCGACCGGAATCAAGGCGGCGTTGTAGACGAAGGCCCAGAACAGGTTCTGGCGGATATTGCCCATCGTCGCCTTGCTCAGCGCGATGGCATTGGGCACGCCCTGCAGGCTGCCGGACATCAGCACCACATCGGCTGCCTCGATCGCCACGTCGGTGCCGGTGCCGATCGCCAGGCCGACATCGGCTTCGGCCAAGGCCGGCGCATCGTTGATGCCATCGCCGACATAGGCCAGCCGACCGTGCTCGGCCTTGAGCCGGCGTACCGCATCGACCTTGCCTTCCGGCAGGACTTCGGCAACCACTTCATCGATGCCGAGCTGGCGCGCGATGGCTTCAGCGGTGCGACGGTTGTCGCCGGTGATCATCGCTACCTTCAGGCCCAGCGCATGCAGGCTGGCGATGGCGGCGCGGGTATCGGACTTGATCGGGTCGGAGACTGCGATGATCGCCGCCAGGCGGCCATCCAGCGCGGCGTACAGCGGGCTCTTGCCCTCTTCACCCAGACGCTGCGCATCGGCGGCAAACACCGCCACATCCAGGCCGAGCTTGTGCATGAAGCGATCCGCGCCCACTTCCACACGCACGCCGTCCACGTTCGCACGCACGCCGTAACCGGTCACCGATTCGAAGGCATCCACGGCCGGCAGCTGCAGGTTCTCCTGCTGTGCGGCGGTGACGATGGCGCGGGCAATCGGGTGCTCCGAGCGGTCTTCCACTGCCGCCACGCTTGCCAGCACCTCGCTGCGCTGGAAGCCGTCGGCCAGCTGCAGATCGGTCAACAGCGGACGGCCTTCGGTCAGCGTACCGGTCTTGTCCACCGCCACCACCTGCGCTTCCTTCAACAGCTGCAGCGCCTCGCCCTTGCGGAACAGCACGCCCAACTCGGCGCCACGACCGGTGCCGACCATGATCGAGGTTGGCGTCGCCAGGCCCATCGCACACGGACAGGCGATGATCAGCACCGCCACCGCATTGACCAGACCAAAGGTCAGCGCCGGTTCGGGGCCGAAGATCAGCCACACCGCGAAGGTCAACAAGGCCAGGCCCATAACGATCGGCACGAACACCAGGGTGATGCGATCAACCAGCGCCTGGATCGGTAGCTTGGCGCTCTGCGCCTGTTCCACCAGGCGGATGATCTGCGCCAGCACGGTTGCGCCGCCGACGGCGGTGGCACGCACGCCGAGCGCACCGGTCTGGTTGACGGTGCCGCCAATGACAGTGCTACCCGGCGCCTTCTGCACCGGCACCGGCTCGCCGCTGATCATCGATTCATCGACATAGCTGTCGCCGTCGACAACCTCACCATCCACCGCGATGCGCTCGCCCGGGCGCACTTCGATCACGTCGCCACTGGCGATCTGTTCCAGCGGCAGCTCGACCACGCTGCCATCGCGACGCACCCGCGCGGTCTTGGCCTGCAACTTGAGCAGGCGCTTGATCGCCTCGGAGGTGCGGCCCTTGGCCTTGGCCTCCAACATGCGACCGAGCAGGATCAAGGTGACGATGACCGCGGCGGCCTCGTAGTAAACGTTGACGGTGCCGGCCGGCAGCAGCCGCGGCAGGAAGGTCGCCACCAGCGAGTAGCCGTACGCGGCCAGCGTGCCGACCGCGACCAGCGAGTTCATGTCCGGCGCTGCGCGCAGCAGGGCCGGGATGCCCTTCTGGTAGAAACGGCGACCCGGGAACACCAGCACCAGCGTGGCCAGCACGAACTGCAGCAGCCAGCTGTTCTGGGTGCCCAGCGTGCCAGCGATGAAGTGATGGAAGGCCGGGATCAGGTGCCCGCCCATTTCCAGCAGGAACACCGGCAGGCTCAGCGCTGCGGCTATCCACAGATCACGGGTGAGCACGCGCAGGTCATCAGCATGCCGTTGCGCCTGCTGATCCTCATTGCTGCCGGCGCTGCCGATCACGCTGGCCGTATAGCCGGCCTTTTCGATCGCCGCCAACAGCGCGGCCGGGGCGGCGCTGCCCTGCACGCTGGCGCGCTCGGTGGCCAGGTTGACGCTGGCCGACTGCACGCCCGGCACCGCCTTCAGCGCGCGCTCGACGCGACCTACGCAGGAAGCACAGGTCATGCCTTCGATCAGCAGCTCCTGCGCGGTGGGGGCGGTAACCTCGTAGCCGGCCTTGTGTATGGCCTGCACCAGCGCCTCGCGCGGCACGCTGCCGTCGGTCTGCACGCTGGCGCGTTCAGTGGCCAGATTGACGCTGGCCTGGCTGACCCCGGGGATGGCCTTCAGCGCACGCTCTACCCGGCCCACGCAGGAGGCGCAGGTCATGCCCTCGATCATCAGATCTTCGGTAGCAGGCCCGGTCTTGTGCTTGCCCGGACTGGCGATGCTGCTCATCGGCACGTCTCCATTTCGATTGTTGGAGGCACCTTAAAGCTTCCAACGATGGCAGGGTCAAGCGCTCTTTATCGCTTGACCTTCCCATCGTGGCAAGCTGCAAGCTGGCTCCACCCCAACGGAGAAACCCCATGAAACTGCATATCGAAAGCATGACCTGCGGCGGCTGCGCACGCAGCGTGACGGCCGCCATCAAGGATGTGGACCCCGCCGCCACGGTCGACATCGACCTGCCAGGCAGGAACGTGAAGATCGAGTCCAGCCAGCCGGTTGAGAACTTCACCAAGGCACTGGAAGACGTGGGCTTCCCGGCGCGGTAAGCATCGCGTTCATGGTTTGTGGGAGCGGTGTAAACCGCGAAGCTGATGGAGCACCAGATCGCGGCATTCCGGGACGGTCATGGATTGTCAGCTTCGCGGCTTACACCGCTCCCACAAAACCATCAACCCCAGCATCCCTCAGCGCGCGCGTTTCCATACCTCACGCTCAACGCGGCGCTCGCCGTCCCAGCGCTCCAGCGTCCACACATCGCCTTCCAGGGTGTAGCGGAAGCTGTAGCTGCCGCCGCTCCCCAACGGATATGACGCCATCAACGGCGTTTCCACATAGTGCCCGTCAGCACTGCGATACGTGCCTGAGCCGCCGGCCCAGAACTTGCCATCGCTGGTGGTGGTGAAAGCAAAACGGCCATCGGCCAATACCTTGGTGCCGGCCAGCTTCTGGCTGGCGTAATCCACGACCTTCCCTTCCGGGTTGATGAACTCCCCGGACTGCAGCTGCCAGGCGCCCTGCAGGCCCTCGGCGCCGTGTGCGCTGGCAGCGCCCAGCATCAATACAACGGTGGCGAAAGAACGCAGCAGCATCGGCAAGTCCTGATCGGGATGGGCCCGCATTGTGCGCATCGCCCCTGCCCGAACGCCAATACCGGTTCATTGGCAACCTTTGGCGGGGCGCTATCATTGCCGCATTACACGAATCAACGGCGGCCACAACGTGCAGACCCTACTCACCCCGGTATCGATTGGCGAACTGATCGACAAGATCACCATCCTCGAGATCAAGGCCGAGCGCATCACCGACACCGCCAAGCTGGCCAACGTGCGCACCGAGCTGCAGGGCCTGTGGCCACTGTGGCTGTCGCAGCAGGACGCGCGCCCATCGCTGAGCGCGCTCAAGGACCAGCTCAAGGCCATCAACGAGCGCATGTGGGAGATCCAGGACCGCCTGCGCGAGAAGGAAGCGGCGCAGGATTTCGGTGCGGAGTTCATCACCTTCGCGCGCGGCGTGTACGGCACCAATGGCGAGCGCATCGTGGTCAAGAACGAGATCAACCGCGTTGCCGGTTCGGCGCTGGTTGAAGAGAAGCAGTACCAGGGCGAGTAAGCGCCCTGCCCCCTCCCTTTCGCGCAGCGAAGGGGAGGGTTGGGGAGGGGTGCTCTTCGCAACAACCTCAAAGCCTCAAGCAAAAACCAACCCCCTCCCAACCTCCCCCTTGGCCTACGCCAAAGGGGAGGAGCAAAGCGCTGCCGGCCGTAGCTCCGCCCCCTCCCTTTCGCGCAGCGAAGGGGAGGGTTGGGGAGGGGTGCTCTTGGCAGCGATCGCAAAGCCTCAAGCAAAAGCCACCCCCCTCCCAGCCTCCCCCTTGGCTTACGCCAAAGGGGAGGAGCCAAGCGCTCCCGGCCACGCAAGCAGCCACGCCCCCTCCCTTTCGCGCAGCGAAGGGGAGGGTTGGGGAGGGGGGCTCTTGGCGGCAACCGCAAAGCCTCAAGCAAAAGCCACCCCCCTCCCAACCTCCCCCTTGGCTACGCCAAAGGGGAGGAGCCAAGCGCTCCCGGCCGTAGCTAAGCCCCCTCCCTTTCGCGCAGCGAAGGGGAGGGTTGGGGAGGGGTGCTCTTCGCAACAACCTCAAAGCCTCAAGTAAAAGCCAACCCCCTCCCAACCTCCCCCTTGGCTACGCCAAAGGAGAGGAGCAACGCCAGCCTCGCCGGAGGCTCAGCGCAAAACGCTTAGAACGCTATCTGCGCCCACAAGCCGGCTTCATGGCTTTCCAGCGACTTCTTCGCCGTCTCCTGCTTCAGCTGCTTGCCCACCGCCGCCAGACGCAGGTGCTTGTTCGGTTTCCATTCCACACCGACCATGTGATACCGCTCGCGGGTACGCGGATCGATGTCCAGGCTCATCCGGGTTTCTTCGTGGCGGGTGAACACTGCGTACTGCGGGCTCAACTGGTAACTGCCCCACACCGACCAGCCGCGCTGGTCGTCGCTGCCCGGCTTGACCACGCGGGTCCAGTCCTCGGCACGGAAGTACTGCGCGCCGATCCGGCCACGCTCGCCGACCCAGCTGGCCATCGCGTTCCAGCGCTGCGCGGTGTGCTGCCGCGGCATGTCGCCGGCATCCAGCGCGCGGGTACCGCGATAGCCGCCCAGCGCCAGCTCAACGCCCTTGGCCGGCGCCCAACCTACCCGCGCCTCCACGTCCGGGCGATTGCCCAGACGCGGCTTCTGGTAACCACCGCCGGTGACCACCGAGGCGGCATAGGTGAAATCGCCACGGGTGTACTGGCCATGCACGCCGTAGTCGGCCGCATTGCCCATCTTGCTGCGGGTGATCAGGGCACCATCGACATAACGATAACCATCACGCGCCGACTCCTGCTGGATCCACGGCAGCGGCGCGTTGCCCAACCGCAGCCAGTTGCCCTTGCCGAAGCTGCGCTGCAGGTAGGCATGGCGCAGCCACACGTCGGTGGGGTCGCTGTTGCGCAGCCACTGCACGTCGGTGGTCACCTGCGCCGTCCAGTGCTGGTTGAAGCGATGATCGACGGTGATGAAGGTGCGCTTCAGATCCAGCGCCAGGCCTTCATCATCGGTGACCACGCCATCACGATCCAGCTGGCTGGCGTTGACGAAGATCTGCGCCGACACCTTGGTGGCGGGCGCTGCATCCTGGGCCCAGGCCACGGCCGGCAGGCACAGCGCAGCCAGCGCGGCGGCCAGTGCATTACGGGAAACAAACTGCATCACTACTCTCCTGGTGCCAGCCAATGCTGGCGGTATGCGATCTTTCGGGTAAATAACTGGCGGCCGTTCCTGCGCGGCTGCCAGGCAAGCAGGCCGCCTCATCCAGCCGCCCCGTGCTCACCGAGACCACGGGTGCGGCGCCGGTGAAGCAAGGTCTTTCACAAAGGGGGCTTTCTGGCGCCAGCAGCGTGCCGGTGCAGGCTTTGAACGGGGTGCTTCCCCATAACGGCAGCGACGGGCATTCATTGACCCCTCTCCTGCCCCCTCGCCCCCTGTCACCACGCCTGCTGGTACGGATGCGTTGGCACGGAGCCGGGCTGGCTCGCAAATCGACGTCCTGAAGCTGGTTCATGTTCCCTGCCTTACCCGAAGCAAGGCCATTGTCGGCAGGCCGACGCCAGCCCACCCTGATCAATATCAACGCCGTTGGCGGTTCGTCGCCGATCCGTTGTGCGCCAGGCCACATAACCGTGCTTCCGCTGCGTGCAAGGACGGCTCGCAACGGAGTTTTTGCAGGACCGAAACATTGTCCGGCGCAGAATCGATGTTGCCCATTACCGCGGTTCCACCGAAGGCGGCCCCACGCCGCCCACCCTGCGAGGCCCGACATGTCTTACGTAGATGGTTTCCTGGCCGCCGTGCCGCTGGCCAACAAAGCCCGGTTCATCGAACACGCGCATATTGCCGATGCCCTGTTCATCGAGTTCGGTGCCTTGCGGGTGACCGAATGCTGGTCCGATGACGTGCCCCACGGGAACCTGACCGACTTCTACCGCGCCGTGCAGGCCGGGGACGATGAAGCGGTGGTGTTCTCCTGGATCGAATGGCCGGACAAGGCCACCCGCGATGCCGGCATGCAGAAAATGATGGAAGACCCACGCATGGACCCGGCCACCAATCCGATGCCGTTCGACGGCAAGCGCTTGGTCTATGGCGGCTTCATGCCGGTGCTGCATCTGGGCGATTAGGCGGCTGGTGCAGCTTTGCAGCTACGGGTAAGCGCAACCGCTGGCCGGACACGCAGGATCTGCAGGAATGGTCGAACGCGATCGCTGCACGTTTGTGGGAGCGGTGTAAGCCGCGAAGCTGACATCGCTGAAGAAACCACCCGCGGGTGCCAGTGGTTGAGGACAAGCGTCGCGGGGGTCACCCCACCCACAAAAACGGCAGCCCGGCCTATGTGGCCGACGACAACAATAACCGCGCCGTCACTGCGCCATCCCCAACACGTACATCAGCACCAGCAAGGCGAGCACACCCGCGAGCACCGCGAAAAAAATCTTCCACGCGCTATACGGACGCTCACCCGCCAGTTGCCCCGTGTAACCATTGGCCAGCACCTGGTAGCTGCGCGAGCCGTAGGTGTAGCTGACCAGCCACACCGGCACCAGGATGTGCTTGAAGGTGCGCTTGCTGTACGTGGCCTGCACCTGCAGGTTGCGTTGGGTGTCGCCCGGCACCTGCTCGGAACACAGGTAGCGGGTCTGCGTCTGCATCTGTTCCTCCCCCTGCCGCGCGGCCTGGCGCAGATCCACCTGGTAGCGCTCCACCGTCCAGCCGCGCACGAACTCAGGTGAATACGGCTTCAAATCGGTGGTGGTCGGAAACTGGCCGATCTTGCCCAGCAGTTCCGGATGCACGCCTACCGTGCCCGGCACCAGCTCATCGTCGAAGAAATGCTGCAGCGAACCAGATGCCGGTTCCCAGCGCACACGCCGTTCCTGCCGGGTCTGCGTATTGCCCTTGGAATCGCGGTAGCTGACGGTGACGTAGTAGTAATACCCCGCCTCGGCGGTCCAACGCGCGGCGACCTGCGCGTCGAACGTCCAGTACGGCAGGTACATGCCCTTGAGCGTATCGGTCAGCGCGGCGCGCTTGAGCTTGCTCGGCGCGAACCAGCGCGTGCCATACCACTTGCGGATGATGTCGCGGACCTGGCCGTCGCTGATCTTGAACGGCAGCACGCTCTGCGGGGTGATCGCATCGCCCAGCGACTCATGGTCGATGATCGATGGCGAGCCGCAGAACTCGCAGCGGTCGGCCACCTTGCGGTCGACAAAGACCGAGATCGCATGACAACTCTGGCATTGCACCTCGCGCGGCTGCGCGCCATAGCCGCGTTGCTCGGCCGGGGTGGCGGCCATGCTCTGCAGCATGCCGACCACACCGCCCTGCGGCTGTGGCGGCAACGGTGGCGGCTGGTTCGCCTCGTCCTGCAATCGCTTCAGTGCCGCCAGCAGGTCCTGCTCGACCACGCCGGCACTGCCATCGCCCACGCCCATGGCCGCCTCCGACAGCGGCACGATGGTGCCGCAGTAGGGGCAGGCCAGGGCTTGCTTGCCGGCATTCCATTGCAGATCCCCACCGCATTCCGGGCAGGGATGTTTGCCAACTGTTGCGTTGTTCATCAGCCGCGCAGGAACTCTTCCAGTGCCGAGCGGGCGATGCGGGTGGCATTGCCGATCTTGCGTGCCTTCAGGTCACCTGAAGCGATCGACGCCATCACGTCCTCGACCGATACCGACAAGGCCTGTGCAGCCTGTTCGGGGGTGAGCACGTCCAGCGCCACGGCATCACCGGCAGCCGGCAACGGCGGCGGTGCAGCAGCGCCCGGCACCACCGGCGCACCGGTCTGCATGTTGCGCATCATCTCCTGCGCCATGCCGAAGCCCATCGCCATCTGTGCCGGCACCGCAGCGGCGGCTGCACTTTCGCCGCCCTCGCCCATGCCGTGGCCCATCTGGTACTTCACGTAGTCGTTGAGGTTGCCGATCACGCCCATGCTGGAGCGCTTGTCGATCGCCTGCTCCACTTCCGGCGGCACCGACACGTTCTCCAGGATGAAGCTGGTGACCTCGATGCCGTACTTGTCGGTCATCGCCGGGTTGATGATCGGCAGCAAGGCTTCGCCCAGCTCGGAGTAGCGCGAGGCCACATCCAATGCCGGCACGCCGGCCTTGGCCAGCGCCTCGGTGAACACGCTGACGATGCGCGAACGCATGGTGTCGGCGAACTCATCCAGGCGGAAATTCTGGTCGGTACCGGCCACTTCCTTGAGGAACTTCGGCGGGTCGACGATACGGAAATCGTAGGTACCAAACGCGCGCAGGCGGACCACGCCGAAATCGGCGTCGCGCATCATCACCGGATTGGACGTGCCCCACTTGTTGCCGGTGAACAGGCGCGTGTTGAGGTAGTAGACATCGCATTTGAACGGCGATTCGAAGCCGTACTTCCAACCCAGGATGGTGGACAGCACCGGGATGTTCTGGGTGCTCAGCGTGTGCTTGCCCGGGCCGAACAGATCGGCGTACTGGCCGGCAGCGACGAACTGCACCATCTGCGACTCGCGCACGATCAGTTGTGCGCCGTTCTTGATCTGGCGGTCGTCATCCGGCCAGCGGTACGACAGCGTGTCACGCGAGTCATCGGTCCACTCGATGATCTCGATCAGTTCCTTTCTGATGAAGTCCAGAATGCTCATGCTCAGTCCCTGGTCGGCAAGGCTCCGATTCTACGGCGGGAATGTTAAGAGTGCGCATGACGCCGCGCAGACATGCCGTGGCGCAGCATGGCCGCATCTTCCGGAGCTGCGGGGACGCCATGCGTGTTCTGACCCTGTTGTTGACCACGTTGTTCGGGCTGGCCCTGGCAGTGGGTGGCGGCTGGCTGCTGGCGCTACATGGCAGCCCGTTCTACCTGCTCAGCGGACTGCTGTTGTTGGCCGTCGCCTGGGGGCTGTGGCGACACCGGCGATGGCCGACCTGGCTGTACGCCGGCTGGCTGCTGGTGCTGCTGGGCTGGTCGCTGTGGGAGGCCGGCCTGTACTGGTGGCCGCTGGCCACCCGCGTCGGCCTGCCCGCCCTGCTCGGCTTGCTGATGGCCTTGCCCGCGTCGCGCCGCTCCAGCCCGCGCGGCTATACCGGACCGGCGGGCTGGCCGGTGCTGCTGGCCTCGCTGGGCGTGGCCGCGGTTGCCTTCGCTGGCATCCCCCGTCACCTGCATGAGATCGATGGCCGCCTGCCGATGGACATCGTCAACGCCGCCCCGGCCCTGGGCAACACCCAGCAGCCGGAGGGCGAATGGCAGGCCTACGGCCGCAGCGGTTACGGTCAACGTTACTCGCCGCTGGCGCAGATCACCCCGGCCAATGTCGGCCAGCTGCAGCTGGCCTGGCAGATGCAGACCGGTGATGTGCGCCTGCCGCAGGACGTGGGCGAGACCACCTACGAAGTCACCCCGTTGAAGATCGGCAACACGCTGTATCTGTGCACGCCACACAGCCTGGCGTTCGCGCTGGATGCCGACAGCGGCAAGGTGCTGTGGAAGTTCGACCCGGGTGCTGGCATGGAACCGCAGCGCCAGCATCAGACCTGCCGCGGGCTGTCGTACTTCACCGAACCCCTGGCCCCTGCCGCAACAAGCGCAGCAACCGGCGTGCACACCTGCAGCAGCCGCGTGTTCCTGCCCAGCGCCGATGCCAAGCTGCATGCGCTGGACGCCCAGACTGGCGAGCACTGCAGCGACTTCGGCAACAGCGGCGTGCTCGACCTGCTGCACAACATGCCGTTCAAGCAGGCCGGTTACTACTATTCCACCTCGCCGCCGCTGATAGCGGGCGGCAAGGTCATCGTCGCCGGTGCGGTCAACGACGACTATGCGATCAACTCGCCGTCCGGGGTGATCCGCGCCTACGACGTGCACAGCGGCCAGCTGCTGTGGAACTGGGATTCTGGCAATCCCACCCAGACCGCGCCGCTGGACCCTAACAACCCCAACCAGGTCTACACGCCCAGTTCGCCCAACAGCTGGTCGGTGGCCAGCGCCGATGAAGCACTGGGCCTGGCTTACTTCCCGATGGGCAACCGCACCCCGGACCAGCTCGGCATGTACCGCAGCCCCGCCGAGGAAACCTACGCCTCATCGGTGGTGGCGCTGGATATTGCCAGTGGCCAGGTGCGCTGGGTGCAGCAGTTCGTGCACCACGATCTGTGGGACATGGACACCCCGGCGCAACCGGTGCTGCTGGATCTGGATCTACCGCAGGGCCGCGTACCAGCGCTGGTGCAACCGACCAAACAAGGTGACGTCTACGTACTGGACCGCCGCGACGGCAAGCCCCTGCTGCCGATCAGCCAGCGCACCGCACCGCAGTACGTGGACATACCCGGCCAATTCGCCGCACCCACGCAACCTGCGTCCGCGCTGAGCTTCGAGCCCAAACCGCTGCGCGAAGCCGATATGTGGGGCGCGAGCCTGATCGACCAGATGCTGTGCCGCATCCAGTACCGGCAGCTGCGCTACGAAGGCCGCTACACACCGCCGACGCTGCAGGGCAGCCTGATCTATCCGGGCAACTTCGGCACCTTCAACTGGGGCAGCGTTGCAGTGGACCCGCAGCGGCAGGTGATGTTCGGCATGCCCACCTACCTGGCCTTCGTCTCCAAGCTGGTGCCCAAGCATGAGACCAGCGGCCGCGAGATGAACAAGGGCGAGCATGGCTTGAATGAAAACAAGGGCGCCGACTATGCGGTGGAAATGACGCCCTTCATGTCGCCGATTGGCGTCCCCTGCCAGGTGCCGCCATGGGGCACGGTTGCCGCCGCCGATCTGCGCACCGGCAAGATCGCCTACCAGCACCGCAACGGCACCATCCGCGATCTGTCACCGCTGCCTTTGCCGATACGCATCGGCGTGCCCGGCATTGGCGGACCGATGCTGACTGCAAGCGGCGTGGCCTTCATGAGCGCGGCCACCGACGACAACTTCCGCGCCTACGACCTGGCCAGCGGCAAGGTGCTGTGGGATGTGCGTATTCCGGCCGGTGGGCAGGCCACGCCGATGACTTACCTCAACAGCCAGGGCGAGCAGATGGTGCTGCTGGTGGCGGGTGGTCATGGTTCGACCGGGACCAAGGCGGGCGACTATGTGTTGGCGTACAAGTTGAAGAAGTAGGGGCTTCTGCGAGTGAAGCAGGAGCAGAAGCAGAAGCACCCCTCCCCAACCCTCCCCTTGCCTTCGGCAAAGGGAGGGGGCGCAAGCAACAGCTCGGTACTGCACGATCAGCCCCCTCCCTTGCGCAACGCGCAGGGGAGGGTTGGGGAGGGGTGCCTTTCGCAAAGACCCCAATCAGCCCAGATCAATCCGCGGCACGTCGTACCACACCGCATCCGGAAACCGCTTCAATACCCAGTCGCGAATGAAGCCACGGCTATCCGCCGCAATCACTTCATCACTGCTGTCATCACGGCTGTTCCAGGCCACGCCATGCAAGGCGATGCCACGCGCCGCCAGCGCTTCCAACGACAGCAAGGTGTGGTTGATCGAACCCAGGCGCCCGGAGGTCACCAGCAACACCGGCCAGCCCTTCTGTGCGACGTAGTCAATCGTCAGCAGCTGCTCGGTCAGCGGCACCATCAAACCGCCGGCACCTTCGATCAACACCGATTCGTAGCGCTCAGACAACCGCGCCGTAGCGCTTTCAATTGCAGAAAGATCCAACGTCCTCTGCTCGAGACGCGCGGCCAGATGCGGCGATGCCGGATAGGCAAACAACGCCGGCATCGTGGTGCCGTCGCGGTCCTCTTCAAACAATCCCGTGCCCATGATGCGCCGGTGCAGCAGGATGTCATCAGAGGCGGCCACACAGCCGGTCTGCACCAGCTTCTGGGTGATCACCTCCTCGCCCTGCGCCGCCCATTGCTGCGCGAGCCAGCCGGTGACAACCGTCTTGCCGATCTCGGTATCGATACCACTGACAAACACAATCTTGCCGCTCATGCGCGCATATCCTCTTCCTGCAGGCTGGCCACCAGCGCGACCATGCCATCGCACAGCTGCTGCAGCTGCGCATCGTCGATTACAAACGGCGGCATCACATAGACCAGCCGGCCAAACGGCCGGATCCAGATGCCGTGATCCAGCATCCGTTGCTGGATGCGTTCCAGACGCACCGACGTCTTCAGTTCGATCACGCCGATGGCCCCAAGCACGCGCACATCGGCCACCTGCGGCAAGGCGCGCGCGGGTGCCAGGCGTTGTTCAAGATGTTGCTCGATCGCCGCCACCCTGCCCTGCCAATCCTGCGACAGCAGCAGCTGCACCGAGGCCAGCGCCACCGCGCAGGCCAGCGGATTGGCCATGAAGGTCGGCCCGTGCATGAACACGCCCGGCTCGCCGCTGGCGATCACGTCGGCAACCTCGCGCGTGCACAACGTCGCCGCCAGCGTCATGTAACCGCCGGTCAGTGCCTTGCCGATGCACAGGATGTCAGGGCTGATGCCGGCATGCTCGCAGGCAAACAAGCGCCCACTGCGACCGAAGCCGGTGGCGATCTCATCGCAGATCAGCAATACATCGTGTTCGCGGCATAGCCGTTCCAGCTCGCGCAGATACTGCGGATGGTAGAAGCGCATGCCACCTGCGCCCTGCACCACCGGCTCGATGATGAAGGCAGCCAGTTCATCGGCGTTTTCAGCAAACAGCTGTGCGAGCGCTGCGATATCGGCCGGATCCCATTCCTCGCCGAAACGCGTCTGCGGCGCAGGCACGAAACGGCGTGTCGGCAGTGAACTCCCGAACAAACCATGCATGCCGGTAACTGGATCGCATACCGACATCGCGTTCCAGGTATCACCGTGATAGCCCGAGCGCGTGGTGGCGATATTGCACTTGCCCGGCTTGCCGCGCGCAGCCTGGTATTGGATCGCCATCTTCAGCGCCACTTCCACCGACACCGAGCCGGAGTCCGCATAGAAGATCGCGTCCAACCCCTTGGGCACGATCTGCAGCAGCTGCTTGCCCAGCGCGATGGCCGGCTCGTGGGTCAGCCCGCCGAACATCACGTGCGACATGCAGCCCAGCTGGTCAACCACCGCCTGGTTCAGTTGCGGATGGTTGTAACCATGAATGGCGCACCACCACGAGGCCATGCCGTCGATCAGCCGGGTACCATCTTCCAGCTGCAGCAGCACGCCATCGGCGCGGGCCACCTTGAGTACCGGCACCGGGCTGCCCAGGGCGCTGTAGGGGTGCCACAGGTGTTCACGGTCGAATTGATCAATCAGCATCGTTCAGTACAGCTCACGCCGCGGGAAGGCGGCTTGCAGGGGGCGTACCTTACCGCTTGCGCGGCTGGCCTGCATGCATCAGCGGCAACGGGTCGAACGGGCCATCGCCACCATAGATGCCGTAGTGCAGATGCGGCGGCGTACCGCGCGCATTGCCGCTGTCACCCACGAAGCCCAGCACATCCCCGGCCTGCACGATGCGCCCGTAGGCCAGCTCTGGCGTCCAATCCTGCAGGTGCGCGTAGTAGTGCCTTTGCCCGGCCGGCCCGAGCACCCACACCTGACGCCCGCCCAGGCCGCTGTCGCGCACCGCTGCCACCACGCCCTGGGTGGCGGCGACAACCGGCGTGCCGCGTTTGGCGAAGATGTCCACGCCATGGTGCTTGCGGTCGCGCCCGCGTGGTGCGCCGAAAGTATCGGCAATCTGCCGTGGCTTGATGCCCTGCACCGGCACGGCTATCGCCGTTGGTGCTGGCAGGCGGGAGAGCTTCCAGCCTTCGCGGGCAACCACGGTGAAGGGCTGCTGCCAGAGCCAGCTGCCGGCAAGCGTCAGCACTGTAAGCAGCAAGACGATGCGCACTGTTCGCGGCCAGTTGGTTCGATCGGAAGAGTTCAAGGTCGTCTGTTGAATGTCTACGGAGTGGCAAAAGCTAACCGCAGCCAGCAACGGATTTCCAGAGCTTTTTCAACGCCAGGCGCAGGCATTCAGCACTTCAAATTCGCTTCACATTGGGCGCATATCCAGCACATGCGACGTACCCAGAATTCGCCTCCAACAACCCAACAAGCATGCATCCCCGAGATGGAAATTCTCTACTTCATGGCGCGGACGCCAGCACTGCCAGCGGCGCTGTATCTGCTGATCCTGGTTGCTGCCTGGTGCTTGAGTCGCTTGCTGTTCGATGCGCTTTCCATCTTTGGATTCATTGGTTTGCTTATGGCGTTCCTGGCCAGTCATGGTGAATCGGCCATGGTCATCGCGCTCATCGCCCTCATCCACCTGTCACTGACCTTCGCCGGTAACAGGAAGCAAGGTCGAAGCAGCATCAAAGCGCAGGCACCAGCCGAAAGCCGCTGACGGATCCGCACCAACGCCGTTTTGTAGGAGCGACGTAAGTCGCGAAACTGATGGACCACCAGATCGCAATCGATATGGCTGCTCATTGATGCCAGCTTTGCGGCTGATGCCGCTCCCACAAGGGCACCCCGCCTTCTTGTGGGAGCGACGTAAGTCGCGAAGCTCACACACCATCAGATCGTTGGGCGACTGGCCGCCAGCAATTCCCGGCTTCGCGGCTTACGCCGCTCCTAGAAAAGCAGCGCGCGCTCCCACAAAGCCGGGCCCTGTCAGAACGACGCCTGCACGGCAGCTTCCCAGCGTGTGCCAGCGGCCTGATCGCCAAACAGATCACGTGCGTGCTGGTCGGTGAAGTGCCCACTCAATCGCAGCTCGATCGGCGCTGCCACTGCCCAGATCGCACTGACCTGTCCGTGGGCGTAACCACCGCCCACCCCATCCTGCAACTGGTACCAACCAGCGGCGGCCTCAAGACGCAGTTGCGGCGACAGCGGCATTCGTGCGCCCAACTGGGTGTACAGACCATCCTGGTTGGTGCCCAGCGCCTGCGGCGACCAACCCAGCGACAACCAGTAATTGTCCTTCCAGGTCAGCGTGGTATTGAGCTCGGTCCAGTTCAGGTCGACGGTCGTTGCCGGATACCGGTAATGCAGCAGGTTGGCATCCAATGCCCAGTCATCGGCCAGCTTCCCGTTCCAACCAACGACGAAGTCCAACTCGCTGCTGGCATGTGTTTCCGGTGCGAACTCCACGCTGGATCCCCACGCCGAGGCGTAGAAACCACTATCGCCGGCAACGCGGAAACCAGCCTGCACGGCAGCATCGCCCTGGCTCTGGCTGGAACCGCGCCAGACATAGTCGCTGGTCAGGGCGGCGCTGCCGCTGGTGTCGATGGCCAATGCATCCGCGCTGGCGGTGAGTGCGATGAAGGCAGCTAAGTACAACGAAGAACGTGAGCGTTTCATGGGATTTCCGGAAGCGGCCGCGCGAGCTGCGCGGCGATGCGGAATTGTTCACGCAGCTTCCATAAACCGACGATGGCGACGCCCCAAGGTCCGCATCAAATCTGTGTAAAACCTGTCTCCCTGCTGCAGAAGATCAGTTCTGCCGCGCGAAAACCTGTGGCGTCGCGCCCGTCGGCATCGGCTCGGCGAAGGCCGGTTTGATCTCCAGCGGCCCCCAGTCGCGCTCACAATGGGTGAACTGCCATTGGCTGGGTTTGAAGCGTGCGGCTGCGCCATCCGGCTCACCGGTCGTGAACTCGGCCTGGATGTCATAGTCGATCAACGGTGTATTGAACCAGGCGACCTCACCGGCCTTGCAGTCGATGAACGGACGCGAAGGATCGACCACCCAGTCACCACTCTCCGGATCGGAGTGATAGACCGGGCTGATGCGCTGATCGGCAGTCAAGCGCATGCGCCCGGGAGATGTTTCCAGTACATCGACCCACAGACCCGCCAGCTGCACTGGCTCGGGGAACTGCAGTGCATCCAGGCCACGCAATCCCAATGGCCGTTGCGGCTCGCCGTTGTCGAAGACATCGCGGCGATTGACCAGCGTTCCCTTGGGGACGGTGAACTCGCCATACTGAAAATCACGGTCCAGCACGAACTGTGCACGGCTACCGCGCTGCCAGCTCTCGATGGCGAACTCGCGCTTGAACTCGGTGGTCTTGTAGATCAGCACCCCTACCCAGGCCGCCACCAGCACTACAAACGCGGTGCACAGGCGCACCTTCCAGTTGAAGAACGCGCCCCAGCCGCCCTGGCCGTGGCGATGGAAGTACCAGGCCCGCACAAGCAAACCAATCGCCACCAAGCCGCCCAGCAGCGGCAACACAAACACCATCAGCAGGAACGGCCAGGAGATCAATGGTCCGGGAATCATCACGCAGACAACAGAGGGGGGAGCACTTCACATCCTACCCCTTCAGCGTGTCGGCGCATGCAGACGCGGCATGAGAACCAAACCAATCCGCATCAGCCAACGGCCAATGAGCCGATCCGGACTCATGTACAGCGCGGGAAACGCGGCAAAATAGCCTCCCCTGAACCCATCCACCGCCATGAAGTCCAGCAGCAAGCCCCTGCATCCACTCCGTAGTTGGTTGAGCATCGAGCGCAACCAGACCAGCCACGGAGAAAAGTGGATTTCCGCACTGGGCGCGCTGATCGGCATCACGGTGGTCTACCAGCTCACCCATTGGTGCTTCCCCGCAGGCTTCAACCACGCAGGCGGCGCGATCATGCTGGCCTCGATGGGCGCGAGCGCGGTACTGGTGTTTGCCGTGCCACATGGTGCCTTGTCGCAGCCGTGGGCGGTGATTGCCGGTCATCTGGTATCCGCCTTCATCGGCGTCAGCTGCCAGCTGATGTTCCCCGATCAAGCCTGGACGGGCGCACTCGCGGTCGGCCTGGCCGTCGGTGCGATGCACTACCTGCGCTGCATCCATCCACCCGGCGGCGCCACTGCGCTGGCCGCGGTGATTGGCGGTAGCGACGTGCACGCATTGGGCTACAACTACCTGCTCACCCCGGTGGCAATCAACGTCGCCGCCATCCTGTTGGCCGGCATCGCGTTCAACGCCTGCTTCGCCTGGCGCCGCTACCCGGTGCAGCTGCATCGTCGTCGCCAGCAGGCCATCGCCGTGCCCTCGGCACAGCGCCATGTCGACTTGACCCAGGAAGACTTTCACGCGGCCATTGGCCAGCTCAACTCCTTCGTCGACATCACCGACGAAAGCCTCACCGAGCTGCTGGAGCTTGCCAAACAGAATGCGGAGCGTGATGCGCTGCACCCGGACCTGATCGAACCCGGCCGCTGTTACAGCAACGGCCGCCTGGGGCGCGCCTGGAGCGTGCGACGGGTATCGGTAACGCCAGCGCTTTCCGGCCCTTCTGCTGATCGCCTGGTATTTGCCGTGGTGGCGGGCGATGGCATTGGCGACATCGGTCATGCAACCGCTGCGGAGTTGCGGCAATGGGCCCGCTTCGAGGTGTCTCTGCATGAAGGTGGGCGCTGGGCAAAGCTCGGTAGCCGCTGATCCTGCAACCCGGCTGAAAGCACGCGCCGTCCGGCATTACAGCGAAAGCAATTCCAGCACGGTGCCAAACAGGCTGATCGGCACCCGGCAGGCGAGCGACTCATGCACGCCGAACCAATTGCAGGCCACCCAGCCAAAGGGCATCAACAACAGCCCCAGGATCAGCGCATCGGTGATCCAGTTCCAGCGGCGCCCGCGCACCAGCTGCAGCACTGCGTCGACGAAGAATCCCACCAGCATCAGCAATGCAACAGCGCCCAACAGCAGGGCGATGCCCAAGCCGGTATCACCGCGATGCTGTTGGGTGGACGCATGTGCGACGGCGATGCGCGCGTACAACAGCAGCGCCAGCAAGGGCGTGACGAACGCGGCAATGCGGATCACAGGCGACCACGGGTAACGCAACCACCAGGCGCGCTGCAGGCCGTCAATCACGATCGGGCGCGCCCAGGGGGAACAGGTGACGGTAGCCGCGCGCTTCATCCACCGCTCGCGCGAAGGAGGGCCGCTGCAGCAGGCGTTGCCGGTAATCCAGCAGCAGTGGGTATGCATCGCTGATGCGGTGTGTCCAGTCGGCGTAGAACAACGCAGGCGCCGCGGCACAATCGGCCATCGAGAAGACCTCACCACAGGCCCATCGGCGGCCCGGCAATTGGCTTTCCAACCAGGCATAGGCAAGCTCCAGCTTCTGCACGCTGAAGGCGCGGGCTTCGTCGCGCTTGCCATCGTCGCCACTGAGCGCGCCGTTCACTGCATGCTGCACCGGGCTCATCACATGCAGGTCGAAGAAGCGATCATGAAAGCGCACGTCCAGCGCCTGGATTGGTTCTTCGGGCAGCAATCGCACCGCGCCGCGGTGTTTCAGCTGGAGGTATTCGATGATGATGCTGGTTTCCACGACACTGCGCTCGCCGTCGAGCAGCAGCGGAAACTTGCCCAGCGGCCAATGCTGCAGCCACTGCCCGATGTGTTCAGGCGTGTCGGGGCCGAGCTGGCGAAACTCGAAGTCGATGGCGTTCTCGTAAAGCGCAATCAGCACCTTCTGCGTATATGAGGAGAATGGATGGCCGTAGAGCACAAGCGACATGACGAAGTCTCCGTGATTGGAACCACAGCGGAATACGCTGCTGCCAGGGCGGGCTGTTCATTGCATGAAGGCCGCTTCATCCGCCAGCGTCCGTACCAGCGCTCATCGCCAGCCCACAATCGCTGCCAGCTGGTCGCCCGCTGAAGCGTTCGGCGATCCAGGCAATGGCGCGATCCGCCGAGGCGATTGCCGTGGTGGCATGGCCGGTATCTGCCAGACGCAGGTAGTTCACCGCTGCGCCGCGCTTGCAGCTCTGCTCGAAGAAGCGCCAGGTGACCGGCGTCGCGACCAGGCCGTCAGCGTCGGATTGCACCAGCAACAGCGGCGCCGAACCGGCAGCCAACGCCGTGATCGAATTGCGTGCCATCAAGCCATCCCAGGGCGCACGACCGCCCAGATCCAGGCTGCCGAGGCGCGCGCGCAAGCGCAACAAACGCACCAGTGCCGCGGCCGAGAACGGATCGCCTTCGCAGCCGCTGGTGGCTCGCTCGATCACGCCGCGGGTTGTTGCATTGGCAATGGTGGACAGATCGGCGCCGTAGACCCTGGACCAGCTGCGCGCGGTGAACGCGGTCAACAGGCCGCGAACCGTGGTATCGGCATGCTGCATGTTGGCTGCCAGATCCGTAGGCGGCGACACTGCAACCACGCCCTGCAACTGCAGGTCGGGCGCATAGCTGCGTGCGCGTTGCGCGCTGAACAGCGCCGCGTGCCCGCCCTGCGAATGCCCCCAGACCGCGAAGCTGCGGCTGGCACCGGCGGCTGGCAGCGCCGTCGCAGCGCGCACCGAGTCCAGCACCGCTGCCGCGGCGGCGTCGCCCGCCAGGTAGGCATGCGGACCGCGCGTGCCGAGTCCCGGGTAGTCACTGGCGACCACCACCCATCCCCGCGCCAGCATGTCGGCCAGCCCCGGGATCTGGTCCAGGCTACGAATCGGCGTGCACGCCGAATCGATGCCCACGGTGCCGTGCGCCCATGCCACGATGTCGCGCCCTTGAACCGGGCTTGGCCCGTCAGGCGCAACCAGCACGCCGGTGGATTGGGTGGGATCGCCATCGACATCGGTAGTCTCGTAGCGGATACGCCAGGCCTTGGCGCCAGCGGGAGCGCCGTCGGTGGCAACCGCCTCCAGCAGCTTGCCGGGCGCGGCCAACCCAGGCGCGCAACCGGAGTACAGCAAGGTAGCCAGCAACAGCCAGCGTGTCACCGCGTTTCGCATGCGTTCCAGTCCCTGGCTGCCCGATTGCGCTGATGCTAGCTCAATGCAGCGACTGTGGGAGCGGCGTGAGCCGCGAAGCCGGCAATCCAGGCTTTCCGGGCATGCCTGTATACGGCGTGCTGGGATTCCCAGCTTCGCGGCTCACGCCGCTCCCACAACATCCCGCCTGACTCATGGCTGCCATGAGTTAATCTCGCGGCGCTGCATGAAAGCCCGGCCCTACAATCACCGGCACTCAAACCGGGACGATCAAACATGCGCAACCGTCACCTGGCATTCGCCTTCGGCCTGCTCGCTGCGTGCACGCTTGGCAGCGCCGCTGCCGAGCAGGTCGTCGGTGTAGCGCCGCTGGGCAAGGAGGTGTTCGCGTCGGTTGATATTCGCCAGTTCGAGACCGGCAGTTTCACCTCGGCTGGCGGAGTGGTCATCCCCTATCGACTGTTGCGCCCTACGGCAGCCAAAGCCGACGTGACCTACCCATTGGTCATCCAGTTCCACGGCTCTGGCGGCATAGGCACGGACAACAGCAGCCAGCTCGACCGTTTGGCCAGGAGCTGGGCGATGCCTGAAGTACGGCAGCACTACCCCGCCTACGTGCTGGTACCGCAGTTCGCTGAGCGCAGCGCGAACTACGGCCCTGCGTCAGCGGATCAGCATGCGGAAGCCTCTCTGGTGCTCAGCGCCGCGCTCGAGCTGGCGAACAGGATCGCCGCCGACAATCCCGTCGACACCACGCGGATCTATGCGCTTGGATTCTCGATGGGCGGGTCGGCGGCGTGGCTGGCGCCCACCTTGCAGCCAGACCTGCTCGCCGCCATCGTGCCGATCTCCGGCATTGCACCAGCGAATGCTGATGCCGCCACTTTCAGGAACCTGCCGGTGCTGGCCATGCACGGCACTGCCGATGACGAGAACCCAATCACCGCTGACAGGCGCTTTGTCGCCGCCATCCGCGCAGCTGGCGGCGAGCAGGTACAGCTCAGGGAGTACGACGCACTGCCGCACGCACCGCCGGCCGATATCCACCCTGGCAAGTGGTGGCGCGATTGGCTGTTCCAGCAACACCGTCGTTGACCGCCGCCCTTGCAGTAGCGGCGTAAACCGCAAAGCCGGCGATCTTCCCACGCAGGTGGAATCAGCGATTGCGGCGCCAGCCGCCAGCGGTCTCGGGGCTTCCCCCTTCCTGCAACACCGGCCACGCTCGCGACCAGATGTTGCACAAACCGCAACTCTGCTTTCCACCGCGTCCGGTTGTGACACCCCAGACAGGGCCCATGTATTCCGCAATACATGCTGCGACAGCGGTTTCCCGCTGTCGCGACAGGCACTGCCCTCCCCGTCTGGATCCACCTGGAACACTTCAATGACCAAGCTCTTCGAGCCCTACGGCCTCATCGGCACCAAGCTCTCCAACCGCATCGCCATGGCGCCCATGACCCGCGCACGCGCCCCCAAAGATATCGCTGACGAGCGCGTTGCCCTCTATTACGCCCAGCGCGCCAGCGCCGGACTGATCGTCAGCGAAGGCACGCCAATCTCGCGCGAAGGCCAGGGCTACCTGTTCAACCCCGGCATCTACACTCCCGAGCAGATCGAAGGCTGGCGGCTGACCACCAACTCGGTACATGCGCTCGGTGGCAGGATCGTCGCGCAGCTGTGGCACGTCGGTCGCATGTCGCACCCGTCGATCCAGGCCGATGGCCGCGCACCGGTCAGCGCCAGCAGCAAGCAGCCGGCCAACTCCAAGGCCTTCGGCTACAACGAAGAAGGCCAGCCAGGCATGGTCGATGCGCCGGCGCCACGCCAGCTGAGCACCGCTGAGGTTGCACGCGTGGTCAACGACTTTGCCCAGGCTGCACAGAACGCGATTGATGCGGGCTTTGACGGCGTCGAGATCCACGGCGCCAATGGCTACCTGCATGAGCAGTTCCTCAACCCGCTGGTCAATGATCGCAGTGATCAGTACTCCGCTGACACGCTGGAGAACCGCATCCGCTTCACGCTGGAGGTGATCGACGCCATCGTCGCGCGCATTGGTCCTGAGCGCACCGGCATTCGTCTCTCGCCGTACGGCAACCTCTTTGACATGCCCGCCTACCCGCAGATCGATGAGACCTACACCGCACTTGCGGCGGCCATCGGCGAGCGCAAGCTCGGCTTCGTGCACCTGATGAACCAGGCCGGCTACTCAAGCAGCGCCCCGGGACAGACAGGCTTCAACAACCTGCTCAGGACGATACGCAGCAAGCTGCAGGAAACCCGCTTGATCCTGGCCGGCGGACTGGACCGCGAATCGGCGCAGGCACTGATTGATGAGGGTCTGATCGACATGGCCGGTTTCGGTGTGCCGTTCATCAGCAATCCCGATCTGGTCGAGCGCCTGCGCAACGGCTATCCGCTTGCCAAGGCCGATCCAGCAACCTTCTACGGCGGCAGCGGCAAGGGCTACATCGACTACCCGCCATACAACGCCGCAGCCTGATCCGCCCCTTGATTGTGGGAGCGGCGTAAGCCGCGAAGCTGGAAATCCCAAAGCCGGCCGGTCCGTGCAATTGCATGGCCAAGGACCGCGCACCGATACCCAGCTTCGCGACTCACGTCGCTCCTACAAGGCGTGCATCGCCTTGTGCGGTTGCTTGGCCCGTTACCCAACCAACCTAGAACTGCCCACGCTCCACACCTTGTTTCCACGACTCCGGCCGCGGCGTCCACTCGCCTTCACCCAGTACCGCCTCCAGCAGGTTCTGGATCGGATAACCCAGGTGCTGCTCCGCCGCCAAACCGCCGTCGCTCATCTGCGCGGCGGCCACGAACTTGCGGAATGCACGCTCATCACCCGCCGCTAACGCGGTGATCTTCTTGGCCAGATCGTAGGACAGCCGGTTGCCATCATCCGCAGCCAGGAATGACTTCCCGGACCAGAATGACTGGATGCTTTCTTCGTTCCAGTAAGCGGCGTGTTGCGCAGCGATCTCGTGCGGAAAGTACATCTGTGCGCCGGGTGCGGCCAGCTGTGGATACAAGGTGTGCTCGGTGTTCACCGCCAGGCCCTCGTTCAACCACGCCGGAATCGGCAGGTGTTGCAGCAGGCAGTGAGTAAGCTCATGGGCGATCACCGGCTCCATCGAATCAAGGATCTCCAACGGCATCACGAAATGCCCATATCCTGCCTTGATGAACATGCCCGAGGACATCGCGTACTCGCCGCCATCCGGGTAGTAATGCGATACGTAGGCGTAATAGTCTTCCTGGTCGGCGAACACCATCACCACATGCTTGCCAAGGCCGGGCGCGACTGCAAGATCGCCAAGGCTGCGATTGATCCGCGCCAGCAGGCGCTGGCAGGTTGCGAGGAATACCTCGCCTGGCCTGTCCATCAGGTTCGACAGCAGCAGGAAGTCGGCGGACTCGGTGATGCGGTAATGCTCCCCTAGCCGCTGGTTGAGCGCTTCCAGCCACTCCTTGGCCGCCGAGGTGCGGTGGATATGCGCGGCGTCGGCATCCAGTCCCGTCGGCGCGTCCTCGCTGATACGGTCCCAATCCGCGATTGGCAGCTGGGTGCCGTCATACCAATGCATGCGCACCGGCACACGCGGCAATGGCGCTACTTTCGCAGACCTCTTTTCGCGCGACAGGTGCGTTGCCAGCCAACCAATCAGGATGAAGACCACGAGGAAGAACGCTACCGCATAGAGCGCGTCCTTTCCTTTCTCCCTGTCATCAGCGAACGGACCGGCGTCTGCAGCCGCCACAACCAACGGCGACACGGCTGCGGCCTGTGGCAGCGCGGCATGCGCAACCCCAACAGGAGCGAGCAAGGAAGTGCCGATGCTGGATGCCAGCAGCAGCGCAAGAATCAAGAAGAATTTCATATTGCTTCGTTTACCTGTGCCTGGCCATTACCAACATTGAAGTCGCTTTCCATCTGATCATCCCATCACCGAGCGAGAGCGCGACATGATCCTGCTTTGTTGGAGCGGCGTAAGCCGCGAAGCTCGCCAACTTTCCAACAAAGGAGTTGCTGTAGAACGATCAAGCTCGCTTCGTCTCGGAGTATCAGCTTCGCGGCTTACGCCGCTCCCACATACAACTGTTGCTATCGCGAGCCCAGCACGAGGAAGTACTTCCCATCCTCCCCGGAGCCAACCCGCAGGCAAGCTTCGTCCTCCTTCCGATCCATCGCGTAATCCCGATCCAGCGCCAGATGCCGGAACACCACGCCGATATCAGCAGAGGACGTTACGATCCACGGCGCTTGGCAACTGTTGCCGTCGCCACTTGCCATGATGGCCTGCAACAGTCCGTCAAACCCGAAGCGCACAGCCGCGTCATCGCCAGCAAGACTCTCCAGCGCATTCAAATGCAAGGGATACCGCCCCAGAAAATCCTGGTAAAGCTGCAGGCGCACACCAGCTGAGCCGCCCGCCCCGTCCAACGCAGCAAGTTGCCTGCGCAGTTCGAGATAGCCCTCGGCCGCTGCCAGCTCGTCGGCCCCGGTGATTGGCGAATCGCCTTCGGCCGGTTTCGGCCCGAGGTTGCGCTGCAACCATGCGCCGTAATACAGATGGGCGAACTCAGTACCTGCGAGACCGCGATCACGGCCGATGAATCGCGTCAACAACTTCGAGTAGAACGTTGCCTGCTCAGGCTCCAGCACCGCATCCGCGCGCACGCCTGCGACGCTCGCCATCATGTCCGGTCCTGCCGTAGCGCCACGTTCCCACAACTGGCGTTCCGCGCGATAACTCATCGGCCCTGCAAGGTCGTCACCAGTGCTTCCATAGCGCCGGACCAGCAACATCACATCGGTCCCGGCGCTGTGCTTGTAGCCGTCAACCGCCAGGACGTCGCCGTTCCAATCGGATGCAGCGTTCCCCCGACCATCCAGCGCCACCTCGCGGAACAGCAGGCAACGATTACCAGGCAGCCAGCTGTTCGCGCATGCAGCCGATGCCTCCTTGATCTGCAGCAGTCGTTCCGCCCCCTGCAGACCGTAGCGCGCGCCCTGCACGAGCGCCGTCCCTTCGAAACGCAGTACGCCACCAAATGCGTCGCCAAGCTCCAGTTGCGGTCGGTCCTTCTTCGCCGGCTCAACGCGCATGCGTAGCGCATGCCCGCCGGACAACATCTGCAGCAGGCGCAGCTCAGCGGTGTAGGCCGGCTTTTGACAGGTCAATGCAGGCGTGCGCTCATGCGGCTGCCTGCGCAGGTTCAACTGCCAGGCCACCTCGCGCTGCGGATCAGCGCCTTGCACCTGATAGCGCCGCAGCACCACCTCGCCATCCACCTGCCGCTTGCACAGCTCGCTATGCAGCAGCAGAGACGGTTCCGCTGATGGGCTTTTATCCTCGACACCGAATTGCAGCTGCGGTGCATCTGCCCCCTCGCCGAACCAGGCTCGCGGCATTCCATCCTTGTCCACAGCAGTGAGCAAACGCCAGCGGTACAGCGGAAGCAGCTGTTGATAGCGCTGGGCGGTCTGGCGTGCTGCGGATTCGTCGGGGTGCGTTGGAGGCGCCGCCAGTGCAGCCGGCATTGAGGCTGGCTGTTGTCCAATCGCCAGTGCGGGCAATGCGACTGCAGCAAGTGCAATCGCCGCGCAGATACCACGCAAGTAGCAATGACGAATCCCGGTCATTCCACATCTCCCTATGTGGCTCTGGACTGTCGCACAGTCCAGAGCGTCCTCAACATCCGGCTCAGTCAATCAACCCTGCTATCGGACTTCAGCGTCCCACTCCAAGCCGAACTCAAAGCTCTTCGTCGCAGGGTTCATCACTTAGCAGCGCAGGATCCACCGGCTTGGTTTCATCGATAAGCGCACGCTGCTCAGCCGTCGGATTGCCCAACCACCACACCTTGCAGCGCGATACCAGGCGACCAACCATCCTGGCGTGCTGGGGCTGATAGAGCATTGCCAGCTGCTGCGTGTCGCACTGGTGCGCCTGGCAGGCCGTGTAGAACCACCATGTTTCGCTTCCCAACATCTTGGGCACGCCCGGTGCGCTGGGGCCACTGAGCAGCCGGTCGCGCTGCGGTGGGACATGCGGATCGGCGATGTCGCCCTCAGCCGCCTCTTTCAGCAGCTCGTCGAATGCGGCGGTGACCTTGGGATCAGCACGGCCGCAGTTGTCCACGGTGTTGCCGCCCACCAGGGTGAAGAAATACGTCGCCAGTGGATCTTCCTCACAGCTGGGTTCGTAGTCGAACGCGGCTGGCGTGGGCGCATCGCCCTCCGGGTCGCCCTCTTCATAGGGCGAGGATTCGGTGTCTTCGATCTCGGCGACCGGATCCGCGCTTGCCTTGGCCGGTAACTCGGCCGCCGGAACTGCGCTGGCGGCACCCTCCGCTTCACCCGCCGGCACCTGCTTGCAGCCCAGCAGCAGACCTACAAGCAGCGACACTCCAAAAATACGGACTTTCATTTTTCACCTGGGGTAATCAGTACGTTGCATCCATGTAGTTCCCGGTCATGCAATGGGAATCGGCCGATTGTAGCTTCCGGGTCAGGGAATTGACTGCGTGCGCCCGCAAGCACAGCGATACCGGGAGAAGCGAAAGACCTGAATCCGCCGCCAGACTGGCTTCACATACCTCGAACCAGCGGCGGCTCATGCTTCCTCCGCTTCCAGCCGGGCGGCTGGCTTTTGCGACAAAGGCTGGAACACCACGAACGTCGTTAGCTCAGCGCACACCTTGCAGGAGCCGTTCAATGAATGCCATGAAACGCGTCGCTTTCGCTGCTTCCGTAGCACTCACCACGGTTGGCGTCGCATCTGCAGCCGGACAACCGATCGACAGTTGGCCGGCAAGCAAGGTGGGCGCAGCAACTCCCGCCGTACAGGGAATGCCGTCAGCCTTGGCCAGGAACCTTGCGACCTTTGATGACCTGGACTTCCGCGTCTACACGAAGCAGCAATGGGATGACCTGCACCTGAGCCATGCCAAGGACATCGTCGTGCACTATCCCGACGGCCACACCACCACCGGTTTGCCTGACCACATCAAGGAACTGGACTTCATGTGGACCTTCGCGCCCGACAACCGGATTACCGAGCATCCGGTGCGCTTCGGCTCAGCGAACGCTGAGTGGACGGCGGTTGCGGGCTTCATCGAAGGCACCTTCAGCAAACCCATGGTGCTTGCCGATGGCACCGTGATCCAGCCGACCAATAAGACCTACCGGCTGCCGATGGTCACCATCGGACATTGGAACGAGGAGGGACAGATGACGGAGGAGTTCCTGTACTGGGACAACGCCGCTTTCATGAAGCAGATTGGTGTTGGCAACTGAGGTTGATACCACTCACCAACATAGCGGTTTACACACTGAAGCTTCGCTTGTGGCTCGGGGCGGCGTCACGTGCCCGGGCCACTTCATCCACCTATCGAGTGATGCTGTTCGCTAGTGCAGCTACTCAGGCATGTAGCGCCGAGTTGCGAGCCAGAAAACTCCAGCAACGCCACAAGTCGCCGCGCCCAGCACGCATACACCACTCCAGCCTGCCCGCGCATACGTCGCCGTCGTGGCAAGCGCACCGGCCCCGCTGCCCACCGCATAGAACAACATGTACAGCCCAACCAACCGGCTATGCGCCTGCGGCTGTTCGCGGAGGATCAGGCTCTGGTTGCTCACGTGCAGCGCCTGGCCGCCCAGATCCAGCAGCACGATGCCGAGCGCCAGTGCCCACAATGAGGCAGGCATCAACGATAGCGGCCACCACGCCAGCAGCAGCACCAGCAGCGCCATCGCGGTGACGGCCTGGCCTCGCCCGCGATCGACCCATCGGCCTGCTCCAGTCGCGCCCAACGCACCAACAACGCCGACCAGACCGAAGGCACCAATTGCCGTGTGCGAATAGCCATAAGGCGGCGCACTCAGCGGCAGCACCAGTGCACTCCAGAAGATGTTGAATGCCGCGAACATAAGCAGTGCCAGCATTCCCCTGATCTGCAGCACCCGGTCCTGCCGCAACAACTGAAACATCGAGGCGAGCAACTGCGGGTAGCGCATCGTCACTGCGCTCGCCGGTAAACGCGGAAGCCTCTGATAGAGAACGCCGGCCAGCAGCAGCATCGCCAGCGCCGCAACGACGTAGATACTGCGCCAGCCACCCAGGTCGGCAACACCGCCAGCGACCACACGCGCCATCAACAGGCCGATGAACACACCCGCCTGCGCGGCACCGACTACACGTCCACGCTCGTTGTCGCCGGCAGCACTGGCGGCATAGGCAATCAGGCCCTGCGTCATCGCCGTGCCGAGCAGACCTACCGCCAGCATGCCCAGCAACAACAGCCACGGCGATTGCGCCGAGGCCACCCACAACAACGCGACCACCAAGGCCAGCAGCTGGACCAGCATCAGGCGGCGCCGCTCCAACCTGTCGCCCAGTGGCACAAGCAGCAGCAAGGCCAAGGCACTGCCGATCTGGGTTGCAGTCACCACGCTGCCGACGGCGGCCAGGCTGATGCCCAGCGATGCCGCCAGCAGGTCCAGCAAGGGCTGCGCGTAGTACACATTGGCCACGCACAGCCCGCTGGCAATCGCGAACAGCCATACCAGACCTGCGGGCAGCGCATCGCCCGGCAGCTGCGCGGTGGCCTCGCGGTGTTCCAGCGAGCTTTCCAAAGGCAAATTCACGGCCGATCCAATCCAGTTGCAAATAACAACCAAATAGATGCTATCGGACAGTGGTTTTAAAATGCAACTACAATGCCCGCAACCACAGGAGCCGCCATGTCCCGCCGCAGCCCAGAACACGATTCCCCTTGCCCCGTGGCACGCAGCCTCGACCTTGTCGGCGACCGCTGGTCAATGCTCATCCTGCGCGATGCATTCGACGGTGTTCGCCGCTTCGGCGATTTCCAGCGCGGCCTGGGCGTGGCCCGTAACATCCTCACCGACCGCCTGCGCAAGCTGGTGGATGCCGGCATCCTGCAGCTGCATGCCGCATCGGATGGCACGGCCTATCAGGAATACGTGCTCACCCCCAAGGGCGAGAGCCTGTTCCCCATCCTCGTCGCCCTGCGTCAATGGGGCGAACAGCATCTCTACCAGCGCGGTGAAAGGCATTCGCAACTGCTCGACAACCGCACCGGCAAGCCGGTTCCGTTGATGCGGTTGCAGGGTGCTGACGGAGCGCCGCTGAAGGCGGCGGATACACGGGTGCGCAAGTTGGCCTGATACCTCAGCCCGGGCCTGTATTGGTTGCTGCCCCGCGAGGCGAGGCGGAAGCAACGTGCTTGTTCCTCCCTTTTGAATTCAGCTGCAACCGGCCCTGTGCCCGGCTCTGCAAGTCCGTGCAACTTCCGCCACACGACAACGGGCACATGCATCTGCGAAGATCGGGCAACCAATGACAACAAGGATGTGCTGCATGACGTTGTTCGCCCGCCGTGACGTACTCGTATTGGGGTTGATGCTGTCTGCGGCCTGCCCGGTGACCGCGCTGGCGTCCGAGAGTGCTGCATCGCAGCCAGCTCCCACGCGCACGGTGGTACCTGCCCTTTTCGAGCACCAGCGCATCCTGCTGACACCGCGCCTGGCCAATGGCGCGACGATCGTGTTCTACACCGATACCGGTGGCGGTCTGAACATGGTGCGCGACGATATCGCGCAACGCCTGGGCCTGCGCCCCGGTGCGGACGTGGAGGAAGAAGGCCAGCCGCCGCTCAAGACCGCGGAATGGCCAGCCTTCGCCGATGGCGCCAGCATTCCGCCCGCCGAACACGACAGCTACCTGCAGGGTCGGCTCGCGATAGTGCCCGCCGAGGGCTTCGGCGAAGGCCCCATGCTCAATGAGGGCTTCCTTGGCAGCCGCTGGTTTGCCGGGCGCGTGTGGGAGTTCGATTACCCCAACAGCACGCTCAGCGTGCTGCAGGGCTGGACGCCTCCGGCCACTGCCCGCAGCACACCGCTGACGATGCTGCCGAAGCGCAACATGTACTGGCCACGCATCCAGGTTGAGATCGACGGCGAACAGCTCGACATGCTGTTCGACACCGGTGCCGAACTCCGGCTGGGCGCGGATGGCGCCAAGGCGCTGGGCCATGCCGAAGGTGCGCGCGTGGCAGGCAGCTTCATCACCGCCCGCCAGTACCGCAAGTGGCGCGATGCGCACCCGGACTGGCCGGTGGCACTGAAAGGCGATGGCGGCATGCCGATGATCCAGGTAGCCAACGTGCGCATCGCTGGCACCGATACCGGCCCAGCATGGTTTGCGGCGCGCCCGGACCGCAATTTCACCGAGTACATGTCATCGATGACCGATGCCCCGGTGGAAGGCGCGATCGGCGGCTCGGCGTTCGGTCGCTTGAAGATGGTGGCGGATTATCCGGCGCAGGTGCTTCATGTGCTGCCCTGAGCGGAGCGTTGGTTTCCCGGAATCCTGGCCGAAGAGCCGCATCTAGAAAACCGACTCTGACCCCGGTTTTCATTCAGCTGCCGAAGCGTTGGGCGTAGCGGTTGACTACGTCGATGTTTTGCTGGGCTACGGCCTGAATCTCCGGGGCGACCTCCGATTCCGCCACCCGCCGCCAGAACTGCTCAGCCAGTTCTGCGGCCCAGGCAATGAATGGCGCTTGCCCGGTCCTGCTGGGCGCATTGATGCTTACTGGTGCCAGTGCGCGAATATTTCCGGTCTGTGCGGATGGCGCCATATACATCGGCAGCATGTCGTAGGCAGGACACAGGGCTAGCGGACCCTCGTCGATGAGGTGGAAGCCGACGTTGCCCAGATGCATATCGGTGTTACCGATCAACCGGCCGAACCAATGCAGCCGCGCCATGTTCTGGGCGGTGTCCTGAGTGATCAATCGCTCGTCAACAAGCTGCTCGCCGCCCAGACCCCAGTCGCGCGGTCCCTCACCGATGAATGCTGCATCCAGCGCCAACAACGAAACGAAACCGCGCCGACCCAATACGTCCTCGGTGCGATCAAACCGCTCCACTTCAAGGAACACATGTTCATCGCTGCGCAGCAGCTGCGTGCGCGACGCCGGGAAGCCTGCCTCGCGCAGCGTGGATAAGGCCAAGTGCTCGCAGACGAGCAGGTCTGCCCAACGCGCGCCCAACGGGTTCAACGACGGCAGCGCGAACTTGACCAAGGCAGCGTAGCGACCAGTAGTGGTAACAACAGTCGCAGTGAACTTGGGCTGCTCGCCGCCTGGAGACGAACCAACTTCCTCGCCATCGAGGGCTTCCCTGGCGCGTATGGCGTAGACCTCTTGCCGGCTGTCCGTATCCACCCGGTCAGGTGGCGCATCCACATCCAGCAGCGCACGGTCGATGGCGGCCTGCCCCAACAGCAGGTCACCGATACTGGTGCCGCCATGCAGGATGCCGAGCAGGTTGTCGCGCGATTGCCAGCTATTCAGGTCCACCGGCACACCCAATGCACGACCCAAGCGATGGGCCATGGAACGGCCGAGGAAGCCTTGCGGGCGCACGTCATCCAGAAACCAGGGCAGCCCCGGAAAGTAACCCGCCGGGCCATCCACTGCCCGCATCAGGTTCGGGCGATCACCCGTGGATTCAAAAAGAAAGCCGTCTCCACGCAACGCGTGCAAGGTACCCAACTCTTCCATGTTCGCGTCCGGGCCCATCCGGTAAAGCGGCCACATATTAGGCCGGACCAGCGCTGTGGCTACGTAGGCCGTAGCGCGCGCCTTGCCAACACGGCGCACCTGATCACCGGCTTCGGCTACCAACCGCGACAGGACGGGACGGGAGACCCCCAGCATTTCGACCAACTCGCCGGCCGGCACCGGATCGCCACTCTGCAGCAGATCAAGCAGCTGCAGGACGCTGGCAGAGGAAGGACGGGCCATGATCAGAGCTCGTTTCTTTACGATTCAAGAAACGATACTAGATGACAATGGCAACTGCAATACACTGATTTAAATACGCATTGTTCAAAACATGAACGCCATGGCCGGTTTATTTCTTTACGATTTAATCCCGTTACTGCGCGCTCTCTGCTGCAGATCCGGTTGATCTGGGGAAACCCAAGACCACCTAACGAACCAAGGCCAGGGCGGAAACCCAACTCTGACCCCGGTTTTCCAGCTAGAAGTCGAAAAGCTCGCCAAGCAGGCCTTTCTTCTTCTTGTGCTTGTAGTAGCCACTGTCACGCGAATCGTATTGAGGCGGGCTGACGTTGCGCGGCTCCGGTGGACGGGCCGGGGGCGCATCGGCAACGGATCGCTCGATCAATTTGTCCAGCTCGCCCCGGTCCAGCCAGACTCCGCGGCACTGTGGGCAATAGTCGATTTCAATTCCTTGCCGGTCGGACATGGTCAAATTCACGTCCGTGCAGATGGGGCACTTCATCATTTCTTCCTTTCGCGGCACAAGTGAAAACAGTGGAACGGCGCAGCTGCGGATCAATGCCGGCGACGATTGGCAACCGCGTACCGGAGGTCTCAAGGACGTCACGCAGCCCTTCAACGCTTCAGCCAGGCTGCTCGGTGAAATGGCTTTGTCCAGCGATTGGGAGCAGCAAAGTTCTGATCATTCCTGCGACTACACAATGATCAGATTGCCGCTCATCTGAGAAGAAGAGAGCGTGCATCACGCTCAACTGAGACACCTCCTTCTTGCCATTCACAGCGGCAAATCATGTCGCTCGAGAATAGTGCCACGGTCATGTTCCACCGGCGTGATTTCGAAAGCGAAGCGTTCATGTTACGAGCGCAAAAGCGCCTGCCTGCGTGCTTGCACCTTGTAGAACAGCACCAATCAGCTCGCAGAGTCAGGGCCGCTCTACTGAACAGAGCGTATGTTCGGGAAACTCGACTCTGACCACTGTTTCCCGCTGACCCCTGTTTCCCGAATCCGACTCTGACCCCGGTTTTCATGGCCGCATCGCCTCAAAGGGCAGATACACAGTTCAAATTACCGGCTCGGAAGTGAACCTGACCCCGTTCGACTCACCTTTCAACTCACTGGAACAGTGAGCGAAGATGCGAGTCGCAAAACCCGACCTTGACTCCGGTTTTTGCTTGCTTTCAGGTTTTCACTACACAGAAATGAAGCGGAATCAGAGCGAGAATCCGACTGTACCGCCTGTTCTCGCCCCCCTGTCCTCGATCACAGTAGGAAGCCGGCTGTGTCTCATTGCGTGACGACGGCGCGCATCAACTTGCCTATGGCGTTCTTGCGTCCATCCGGACTCGGGATGCTTGCTCAATACACCTACAAGGGCGCACCTGCACACCTTCATAAGATTCGAATCAGCAGCTCAAGGAGAGAGTAGGTTGAATTTCAAGATCGGAATTTCATTAGCCCTCGCGTTCTCCATTGCCCAAGCATCCGCAGCGCAACATGGGCAGCGACACATCGCGGATTCTTTCACCCTGGTGTCGGAGTCGACTTCACACGATGTCTCATTGACAAGGACATCGGCAGTTCTATTGCGAACATATCGCCTGTATACGGGTGATTACGTGGAGCTCATACATACCGTGGAGGCCGACGGAAAACTGGAGCTGGACGCATCCCGCCAATCCGAGGATGCACTCTCCAAACTCGACAAGTACTGCGCCAGATATGGAGGACAAGTAGCCCGCACCGGGGTATCAATTCTTACCAAGGAGACACAAACGCTGCTTTCCTGCGGTGGAAGTGGCCCGCGGCCAAATACAACGGGATCCAGCAGCAAATCCTCCGCCAGCGCCTCACGCGCCTTCTGCGATGCAACCATGAGCATCGTCATGGATGGCCCTGGCTCCGTCTATCGTGGAGATCCGGGTGGATTCGCCGTACATGCGGACGCGGAGTGGGAAGGGGTCAGTGGTTCCATTGTCACTTGGAACGCCAACTTTCTTCCTGGCTGCAGCTTGGGCGAATCTGCTCACCACCAAAGATGGCTTTGGGCATCTCGTGCTGTCACCTGCGGCACGAGATCGCTGTCGCTCGGCATGCACGACGGGACTGCAACCATAGAGGCCTGCAACAACAGAGACTACAGCTACATCACAACCGAGATCTGGAGATAGTCCTGTACTGCTGATCATTCTTGCGGATGATCCAAAGGGCCTTGGCCAACACGCGTCTGTCGGCTCCATTAAAAGCAGAAAGGGGTCAGAGTGTAAATCCGACTCTGTCCCCTGTTTTCTCCCTGGCATCAGATTGCCGCGGCCGATCAATCTTGATCAGGTCAGGCCAAGAGTTTGCGACTTCAGCTCTTCCTGGCATTGTTCACCCGAGCGCTTCAAGCGCGCCTTGAGCTCGGCGGCACTGTTTCCAAGCAACTGCTCGTGGCTGGGTGCATCATCGCTGTACTCTGGGACCCGCGCGCAGAAGCCCTCAGCCACAAGCTTGCCCGTGCGCGTATCGATCAAGCGCAGTTTCACGCTGTAGATGACCCGGTAGTTGTTCCAGTCGGCCGGGAAGTACGCGAAGCTCCAGTTGACGGTCTGGACGTCCAGCAGCAAACCGGAGCCGGGGTATTGCTTGGCCATCGCAGCAGGATTGGTCGAATCCAGCAGGCCATCCGCCAATCGCACTGGCACGGACAGTTTTTCCGCCAGCGCCCGACTGAGCCCATCGGCGATCGCCACGGCCGGGTCTTCGATCTGGTTCTCTCTGACAATCGTATTACCAGCAGAAATAATGGCGGCAGCGCCGATCAAGCCAAACCCCGCCTTGCCCGCAGTCACTGCGCCAAACGATGGCAACTCCCGCTTGCTGACGATCACCGTCTGGTGACCCGCCTGCTGCAGTGCTGGCACATCTGCCTTTACGGTTTTAGTGCTGACACAGGCAGGCAACATACAAACTACGAACAGCGCGATAAGAACATGCCGCATACATCCCCCTTGGTTGAAATGGAATGCCGACGCTGCATCACCCATCCCCAAGGACCTGGAGATGTGCCCGGCGCTGGATCATATCCAATTTTGCCCTGGAGAAATGCACCTTTATAGGCAGGGCAAACTCGGCGCATCCGGAACCGTAAGAGTCGATGGATCGAGCTTACGGGGGAGTCGATACTCGGACTACAGCGCCGCCAACAACACAAAGGGCCAGAGCGGAAAACCCACTTCGCCGCCCACGTTATTCCCGCGCGGGCTGACTGCTCGTGGGAGCGGCGTGAGCCGCGAAGCAGGTACATCATCTGATCACACAGGTGCCAAAGACTTCAGTAACGCCAGCTTCGCGGCTCACGCCGCTCCCACAAGCCGCCAGCCTTCTTGCTTTAACGGAGTCAACCTGACCCCGTTCGCTTTAAGAATCGACAGATCGAGTTTAGGGGGAGTCAACATCCGGACTACGTCACAGTCAACTACAAAAAGGGCAAGGGCGAAAAACCCGGCTCTGCCCCCTGTTTCCCTGACCCCTGTTTCCTCCTAGCTGCAGTCTGGGCGGGTCTGGTCACCATCAGCGATGGCTTTGGGCATCCCGCGCTGTCACCTGCGGCAAAGGATCGCTGTCGCGCGGCCTGCACGACGGAAGCGCGACCATAGAAGCTTGTAACAGCAGAGACTATAGCTTCATCACCACCGGAATATGGAGATAGCCCGGTACCGCGGATCCTGCTTGCGGATGGCCCAAGGGACCAGAGCCGGCATCCGCCGGCCCGCCCCGCTTGAAGCAGAAAGGGTCGGAGCGGAAACCCGACTCTGCCCCTTTCTTCTGCCCCCTGATTCCATAACTCTCGATCAAAGGCCTATAAGGACTCCCTCAACTGAAATCTCGCACACTTGTACAGCTGCAATGCTGCAGCAAGTGCATCTTGATCCGCCCCTTCACGCAGGCATCTGTTCAAATGCTCCACATCAGCACCAAGCTGTAGCTGCGCTTGCTGGCGCATCGCGTCAAAGGATGAAAACAACATCGTAAAATCACCAAGCCGCGCGCACTTCGCTGCCAAATGAAAATTTGCGCCTCCGCTTCCATGAAAAAAAACAAGCGCCAATAAATCGAAAAAATCCCCACCCTGAAAAATGGCGTCTGCTGCAAAAAACAAACGAGCGGACCTTCCATTCCTGTCCCGGAACGGGTGAATAGTTAATAATATAATGTAGGATACCAGTCGAACATATCGACTGCCGAGTAAATCCGCATTGCGGCGTCTCGCAGCAAAAAGCTGCATGCACGCCGCAGCAACCTGACTACTTGGCGGCGGTAGAAATCCATTACTAAGTTGGCTGATTGATCGTATGGCGACTCCATTCACTCTCATAGAAAGCTTTCCGCCAGTTATATTTCCAAGCTCTTTTGCACATTCACCAAGAGTCGAAGACTGGCTTATTCTTTTTACTACAGAATATCCACGACCTGGAAGGAAATTTGATTCTATACTCCTCTTGTTTGCAAGGAAATTCTCAAATGATCTGGTGCTGTCATGTTGAAGCAGCGCCACTACCCAAGATACTCCGATGCACCCCTCATAAAACGGAACACTAGTATTATTATGATTGGCGGAAGCGGCCTGTTCAAAGGCCGCCTCCACCCATTCTTTGCTTATATTGAAATGAACTCCACGGTGATTCATTTTTTTAACGAGAATGTCTCTATTGGGATCGACTGCCCGGCCTCCGCCAGCTTCTTCAGGTCATTCCACTGATCCAAGTTGGGGCGAGGATCAGGCCCGGCAGTACGATAGCCCTGCAATTGACCATGGGTGCCTAGCTGGCGAAGGAACTCGGTTGTCTGCAACTGAACTACGGCAGCGTTCGCTTGATCGTCAAAATTCGGGAGATACTGCTTGATCAACGCATCGGCCTTGTAATCACCTAAAATCTTTGCAACCTCCAACCGGGCACGTAATACCCTATCCCCGTCGATGGACTTGCCAAATCTTTCATTGGCAATTCCATACTCAGCAAGCGCCAATTCTTCGTATGCATAAACTGAACCTTTTGAAGCCGCGTCTTCCAGCATGCCAAGGCTAGCCATTGGCTCCCCTTGCCGAATAGCCGCAAGCCCGAATAGCGTTTGCAATTTCGGATCTTCCGTACCTCTGAGCGAGGCGATATCAAGTGTCGCCAGTGAATTGATTTCAGCCTGAGTAGGGTAGTAATGATTCTTCATCCACTCGAGCTCTTCCATCGAAATCGCAATTAACCGCGCATCCGATGCCACCAACTCTGAACTCGGTCTTACTTCGGCACGGATAGAAGAAGGATCTATCCGCGCATGGCGCGACTTACCTTCACCCAATACCCCCCCCGGATCCTGGTGGCTCTTAAGTTTATCCGAATCATTGACATCAGAGTTGCTTTCCGCGCGCCCAGCTGATTTTGACGTGGAAGAGCGATTGAGGACTGTCAACGTAATTACCGAAACAGCAACCAACCCGATAGCAACCATCACAAAAAGTTTCTTCATTTCAAAACCCCGATATCTTGAATTAAACTAGCATTCTTCCGCATAATCGGATGCCCATGACCGGCAATATGCTTCATCTCGGGCGGTATTGAATGCTGGAAGAGATGTCCATGGTGCTATCGTCTCCCACTGAAGCCCCTGCGAGTATGCTGCAGCTTGCGCTCTCGCAAGAGGCATGTAGATCAGGTGCAAAGCAGCAGGGATCTCCATTTCTGCTTGAAGAATCATATCCTCCTTGAGCGCAATATCACACTCCGCCTTGGTTTTCCCCACAGTTCCGTAGCACCGGTCATGCATATTGCAGGCATTTGTGAATATTGGCCCGAATTGTGCTGCTCCAACCAGAAAGTCTGGCACCGGCGGGCCTCCCGAAGTACCACAGCCATTCATTTCCAACGGCGGTGGCGAGCGAACATCACAGCCATACGCGGCGAACTGGGACGGGGCACTCGCGCACCACCGACCGAACCACTCAGCCTCGGAATTCTGGTCAGTTTGACCATTACCTCCTCCCCATCCGTCTCCGCCCACTCCTCCATCACCAATACCAATACCTATTGGCGGAGTTACATGGCAGCCATTTATCGTACAGTAGCTTCCGCTGGCCGAACTGGCTCCAATTGCAAACACCCCGCCAGCAAATAGTAAACTTCGGATTACACCCTTGAGGACACTCGAATCACTCATTCCCTTATCCTTGTAATGGTCAACTGCTTACTTCCAAGTAACGCCAGATCATCCCGAGCTGGAATTCCTTTGTAGCAGATGGAGTTTTCCTTTGCCATCCAGCGCTCCCTTGAGATTGGGTAGCACAGCAGTTTGGGTCCAGTTCTCAATGACAAGGACATTGGACGTGAAAAGGCGCTTTACCGAAGGACAGATCATTTGCGTCCTGCGTGACACTGAAGCAGGCATGCCGATCAAGGATCTTTGCCGCCGGCGCGGCTTCAGCCAGGCCTAGTACTACCTGTGGCGGAGCAAATTCGGCGCTACTAATGTGTCCAATACCAAGCGCCTGTGTCACCTGCGCCGCGATCCGTAGGCAAATCAGCCGCCGGGCCTAGGCAATCCGTAGCCCGGGTAAGCGCAGCGCACCCGGGATCGCACGATGCCCGGCATTGCGTCAAATCGTAGTCAAGGGATTAGGCGCGTCGTCGGCACCTAAGGAAAACAGCCTACGCCAAAAAGCAGAAAGCCGAGCGTTGGCTGGGCTTGTTCGATCACTGCAGATCCCGGGTGCGCTGCGCTTACCCGGGCTACGGATTACCGCAACGGCTCCCCAAGGCTGGTACCAGCCACTGATTCGCTACACGCCCAGTCTTCCGACAGCAGCCCATCGCGCACGTAACGATGAAAAGTGGAGTGCGGCCAGTCACGTACGGCTGTCACCCAGCCATGCTTCAAGGGGTTGATATGCACGTAGTCCACGCAGGCTTGAAGCTGGCTGGCGTCGCGGATGGTTCGCTCCCAGTAACGCGCCTGCCAAGGGGACTGATGGCCCGGAGCGAAGACCCTGCGGGTGAAGCCCTTCTTGATCTCCTGCCACAGCCGTGGATAGTTATCCGTACTGGCATCCATCTGGATCACCGCGTGCAGGTGTTCTAGCAGCACAGCAGCCGCCAACACCAGGTGCGGAACACGCTGCGCGGCGTTGCGCCAGGCCTGCTTCAGCGCATCGATCTCGCGCACCAGCAGATCACTGCGCCGGTCCTGCAAGCTAACGGTGAAGAAGTAGGTGCCGCCGGCAACACGATTACGTCGATAGTTGACCATCGCCCCAGCGTAGCCACATCACCGCACAACGCCCGCCCCGCGATCCGTAAGCAAACCGCCCGCCGCGCCTGAGCGATCCGTAGCCCGGGTATGCGTAGCGCACCCAGGATCGCACGATGCCAAGCATTGCATCAAATCGTAGCCAAGGGACTAGGCGCGTCGTCGGCACCGGAGGAAAACAGCCAAAGCCAAAGCCAAAAGCAGAAAGCCGAACGTCGGCTCGGCTTCTTCGATCATTGCAAACCCCGAGTGCGCTGCTATTGCGGCTGATCTAATTGATCCTAGAGAATCAAGACCACACAACGAACGAGGGCCAGGGCGGAAACCTGACTCTGACCCCTGTTCTCCTGAAACCCGACTCTGACCCCTGTTTTCCCCTCTGACCCAAATTTCCGGGTCTCCTCTGCACTATCACGAAGGCCGTGAAACACTCAAAAGCGCTCGATCTAGCCTCTCGAGCGCACTAGCAGCCTCCGCTTCGTCTATATCCACAAAAATCTCATCGCTAATATCCGCTTGCGACCTAGCAGCCTCCGCACAAAGAAGCACTGCAACTTCCAACTCCGAAAAATCACCTTCGTTCCGACTTGAGCGCAACTTTACCAGCCAAGATTTTATTGTCTTGTATGACAACCCGACCAATGGCTCGGCGACCAAAGAGGAATTAATAGCATCAAGCACTCGGCGCTCAAGCGCAACGCGCTGTGGAAATCTAGATTCCATTTTAAACCTCATCCAATTTATTGATTACTAAGTCTGCCCAACGCGACACCTTTGCTGCCACACCATAGAGCCAAGCCCGATCAATGACCGGCACTTCCCCACCTCTAGTAGCAGCATGCCGTGCTCGTACCAACGTGGAGAACTCCATAACATCGAGCGGAAACTCGATAACCTCGTTCAATGTGAATGATGCATTACGGGAAAAATCAAAACTTCCGGTCAAAGAAAGAGATGAGAACATTCCAATATTCCGCACCCCCACATATAGGAGCCCGGCCTCATAGCAGTCACCCTTCAAATCGGAACATTTCAACCTTTCCCCAACTGAGGAAATTATCGATCTCATCATTTCACAATCTTCTCGCGCACTATTATATTCGGCAGGCGCCCCCCACTCCCGAACGAAGGCGCAAGAGAAATCAAAAAAAGGCACCGCTTGCTGATATAAATGCCAAGCAAATGGAGACCCTTCATCCCATAGTGATTTAATTCTTGCTTTACTATAGATTGAAAGGCCAACCTCCTTACCAGCCAGCAGAGAGAATTCATTCTGAAGTGCTTCCTTGTCAACTGATCCGATATCCTCGATAACGGCAATTACATCAAAATCACTAGACAAGTCATTCGAGCCGCGCGCGGCCGAGCCGAATATCGCAACCTCCATCACTACCTCCTAGCAAAGCGCCGAACGAATACAGCCGCAAATAAGCTTAAGAAAACAAAACGACTAGCCGCCAAAGCAAGGACGAGCCATTCCGGCATTAGATCATTACCGCTAGAAACTCCTAATATCACTGAAACAACACTCTTCATTGCACTCAAAAAGCGCAGATCCGAATAATCAAGAACCAAGAGAATTGCCGCAAAAATAACCCACAGAAAAAGATTGAGGAGCAATCTAAATGGAGAATCCCCATGCCCCCAGAATAGGCGCCCCAACTGAAGACCCCTCAATCTAATGTTCGGCTGCACAAATCCCCGGATGAACCCAGAATAGTGCTCGGCATAGTACCGCTGATCCTTCCGTAAGGCGCTTCTCCAATGATCTTCGCTTGCGCGCATTTCTTCTGCAAGGAAGAGCCGTACATCCTCCACCTCACCAATGGATTCAGCGTTTTTTCGCAGACCTCGCAACAACTCGCGACGCGCATTTGCCCAAGAAGGTAGATTCCTGAGTATCGCCTGCGCCTCTAGCGTAACAGAACGAAAAGTTGCGTACTCAAAGTCACAACTTGCAAAACTCACCCCACGCATATTTGATTCAACAATCGTACAACCAACAAATTTGCAATTCTTGAAAGACGCCCGGTGGAAATAGCAATTCTTTATCAGCGAAGATGAAAAATCGCAATCAACAAAGCTCACTCCCTTCGCCCTGCACCACTCTATTCTGCTATTGCTAAAATCCCGACCCTTTACCTCACCCGAAAACTCCTGAGCATCGACCTTATCACCTGGCCGTTTGATCATATTTCCCCCTATTTACGCCAACCGCTGCAAAAAAGGCCCGCTTAAGCGGACCTTTCGGTAGAAAAATAATCTTAGAGTTTGATGCCGGTCATCTCTCTGACCTTGCCGTAGCAGACCACATTAAGAGTTGAGAAATCAACCGCACTTGCTATACCCACAATTCAAGCAAGTCTGGCAGCCGTCCATGATCACCAGCGCCTTGGTGCTGCACTTGTGGCACATGGTGGCGCTGGCCGGGAAACTGCCGTTGTCGGCGCTTTCGGGGTCGGCTTCGAGGACGAAAACCTCAGAAGCTACCCCTCCCTGGCCCTCCCCTTCGCTTTGCGAAAGGGAGGGGGCGAGCGCGGCGCTTTTCGCCGGCGCTGCGTTTACTTCACTGTTTTTTTTTGAGCGTTCTTCGAACTGCTTGCGCTTTTCGGCGATCAGGGCGCGCTGGTGGGCGCTCATTTCCGGGTCCTGCAGCAGGCCGATCGACTTCATGTGGTCTTCGACGATGGAGCCCAGCTCGGCCACCAGCGACGGCATGTACACGCCGCCGACCTTGAAGTAACCACCCTTCGGGTCGAACACGGCCTTCATTTCGTCGACGATGAAGGTGACGTCACCGCCCTTGCGGAACACGGCGGACATGATGCGGGTCAGCGCCACGATCCACTGGAAATGCTCCATCGACTTGGAGTTGATGAAGATCTCGAACGGACGGCGCAGTTCGTGCTCGGTGCCCTGGTTGAGCACGATGTCGTTGATGGTCACGTAGAAGGCGTGCTCCACCAGCGGCGATTTGATCTTGTAGGTGCTGCCGATCAGCACTTCCGGGCGCTCGATGCGCTCGTGCATGTGCACGATGTTGTCGGCCGGGGACTCGTCCAGGGCGGCAGCCACCGGGGCCTTGGCCGCAGCGGTTTCACGGGCCTTGTCGTCCGGGGTGATGACGGAATAGCCCTTGATTTTCTTGTCGATCTTGACGGCCATGGTGCGAGTCCTGGTTATGCGTTGCTAAACGGATTGGCAGCAACCCCGTCCTTGCAGGACGGGGCGCGCGGTGCGGCTTACTTGCGGGTCGCCTTCTTGGCGGCCTTCTTCACTGCGGTGGCCTTCTTGGCAACCGTCTTCTTTGCGGTAGCGGCCTTCTTGGCCACGGTCTTCTTGGTCAGGGCAACCTTCTTGGCAGCGGTCTTCTTGCTGACGGCTACTTTCTTGGCGACCTTCTTTTCAGTGGCCTTCACCGTCTTCTTGACGGCGGCGACCTTCTTGGCGGCCTTCTTTTCGACCTTCTTCACTGCCTTCTTGGCAGCGGTGGTCTTCTTGACGACAGCCTTGGCAATCTTCTTCTCGGTGGCCTTCACCGACTTCTTGGCGGCAGCTGCCTTCTTGCTGACGGCCTTGGCGACCTTCTTCTCGGCAGCCTTCACCGTCTTCTTGGCCGAGGCGACCTTGGTGGCGGCCTTCTTCTCGACCTTGGCGATGGCCTTCTTGGTCGCCGCACGCTTGCCGGCGCCCTTCTTCTTCAGCTCGGTGGCTTCTGCCTTGGCATTGGCCTTGGCGGCTTCCAGCTTCTGGCGCACGGAGGCGACCTTCTTCTTTACTTCCTTCTTGGCCGCGCTGGCTTTCTTGGCGACGACCTTCTCAGCCTTCTTGACGGCCTTTTCGGCCTTCTTTACAGCCTTCTTGACCTTGGCCACCTGCTTCTTGGCGCCGGCCTCGACCTTCTTTGCACTGGCCTTCACTGCAACCACGGCGTCGCTGGCGGTTGCCGCGATGCTCTCGCCTGCGTGGGCGACGGTTTCCTTGACGGTTTCTTTCACGTTCTCGGCAACCTGGGTTACGGTCGCGGTCACACCATTACCATTGCTCATAAAGCCCTCCTAAGGGCATCGGGTCTGTAATGTGGCGATGCTATATCGAAGCCGATGCAACGTGAAACAAGCGCGCAACAGGAAGGTGGCGGCGAAGCCACCGTCACGCCCTCCCAGCGCGCGGCCGGGAGGGCGATGAAGGCACTCAGAACTTGCCGTAGTAGCCTTCCTTGAGGGCGTCGAACAGGTTGGCGGCGGTGTGCATCTCGCCGTCGTACTCGATCTGTTCGTTGCCCTTGACCTCCACTGTCTGGCCGTCTTCCAGCTCGAAGCGGTAGGTGGTGTTCTCCAAATCCGCTTCCTTGACCAGCACGCCCTGGAAGGCCGCCGGGTTGAAACGGAAGGTCGTGCAACCCTTCAAGCCCTGCTCGTGGGCGTAGCGGTAGATGTCCTTGAACTGCTCGTACGGGTAATCGGTCGGTACGTTGGCGGTCTTGGAGATCGAGCTGTCCACCCACTTCTGCGCGGCGGCCTGCACGTCCACGTGTTCCTTGGGCGAGATGTCGTCGGCGCTGATGAAGTACTCCGGCAGCTTGGCGTCAGCCTCGTCGGAGAACGGCATGGCCTTGGCGTTGACCAGCTGGCGGTAGGCCAGCAGCTCGAACGAGAACACGTCCACCTTTTCCTTGGACTTCTTGCCTTCGCGGATCACGTTGCGGCTGTAGTGGTGCGCGAACGAGGGCTCGATGCCGTTGGAGGCGTTGTTGGCCAACGACAGGCTGATGGTGCCGGTCGGGGCGATGGAGCTGTGGTGGGTGAAGCGCGAACCGACCGTGGCCAGCTCTTCCACCAGCTCCGGGGCCACCGTGGCCACGCGCTGCATGTAGCGGCTGTAGCGGGCGTGCAGCACCTTGCCGGCGATCTTCTGGCCGACCTTCCAGCCGTCCTTCTTCATTTCCGGGCGCTGGCGCAGCATCGCGGCGGTGACGTCGAACTGCTCTTCCATGATCGGGGCGGCGCCCTTCTCACGGGCCAGCTCCAGGCCGGTTTCCCAGCCAGCCACGGCCATGTCGCGGGCGATGGCTTCGGTGAACTCGCAGGACTCGGTGCTTCCGTACTTCATCTTCAGCATGGTCATGGTGCTGCCCAGGCCGAGGAAGCCCATGCCGTGGCGGCGCTTGCGCATGATCTCGTTGCGCTGCTGTTCCAGCGGCAGGCCGTTCACTTCGACCACGTTGTCGAGCATGCGGGTGAACACGCGCACCACTTCCTTGTACTCGTCCCAGTCGAACGAGGCCTTGTCGGTGAACGGGTCACGCACGAACTTGGTCAGGTTCACCGAGCCCAGCAGGCAGGCGCCGTACGGCGGCAGCGGCTGCTCGCCGCAGGGGTTGGTTGCACGGATGTTCTCGCACCACCAGTTGTTGTTCATCTCGTTGACGCGGTCGATCAGGATGAAACCCGGCTCGGCATAGTCATAGGTGGAGACCATGATCATGTCCCACAGGTGACGGGCACGAATGTGGCCGTACACCTTGCAGGCCACCAGGCCGTCGTCGCGGACGATGTAGTTTTCGTGGGTCGGCCATTCGCGCCACACCACTTCCTCACCGCTGGACGGGTCCAGCTCGGCCTGTTCCTTGGTGTTGATCGGGAACACCAGCTGCCAGTCGGCGTCGTTGTTCACCGCATCCATGAAGCCGTCGGTGATCAGCAGCGACAGGTTGAACTGGCGCAGGCGGCCGTCCTCGCGCTTGGCGCGGATGAAGTCCTTCACGTCCGGGTGCGACACGTCGAAGGTGCCCATCTGCGCGCCACGACGGCCACCGGCCGAGGACACGGTGAAGCACATCTTGTCGTAGATATCCATGAAGGACATCGGCCCGGAGGTGTAGGCGCCGGCGCCGGCAACGAAGGCACCGCGCGGACGCAGGGTGCTGAACTCGTAGCCGATGCCGCAGCCGGCCTTCAGGGTCAGGCCCGCTTCGTGGACCTTCTCCAGGATGCCGTCCATCGAGTCGGTGATGGTGCCCGACACGGTGCAGTTGATGGTGCTGGTGGCCGGCTTGTGCTGCTGGGCGCCGGCATTGGAGGTGATGCGGCCAGCCGGGATTGCGCCACGGCGCAGGGCCCAGGCGAAACGCTCATACCAGTAGGCGCGCTTGTCGTCGGTCGCCTCGGCATCCGCCAGGGCACGGGCCACGCGCAGGTAGGTGCCGTCGATATCGGCGTCCAGCGCTTCGCCCGCCTTGGTCGTGAGGCGGTACTTCTTTTCCCAGATGTCCTGCGAGGCAGGCTGCAGAGGGATCATGTCCGACTTGGTTTGATTGCTGACCACTTCCAGACGCACCGTACTCATGATTGTGGAAACTCTCCTGGGGCACCTTGCGGTGCGATTTTCTTTTCCCAAACAGGCCGGGCAGCAAAGACAACGACGCGCAGGCGCGTACTTACGCGCCTGTCGGCGGGATGAGGGGATTCCGGGAAAAACCGGTTTTCTGCATCACTGTCGCGGTCATTGCACGCCTTCCGTTGGGGTGCTTGCACCCCGAGCACTAAACCCTACTGCTTGGGGACGCTTTTCACATCAACCCAACATCTAGTGGGTGATGACCCGGCCAAGCTTACCCACCCACGGGGTGATGTCAAACGAAAAATCAGCCGTCCGGCTATTGCATTCCGTGCAGGGCTTGGGCCTCTTGGGATTGCGGCAATGCAGAAGTTTCATTGCCGATTTAACTGCCCCCCGCCACACTCGTGTTCAGCAACCCGCCCCACCCCGGCGCCGCCCTCGGGCGCCCCCGCATGGAACCCCCGGCAATGCGACCCATCCCGACCCTGCTGACCCTGGCCCTGGCCGCCGCCTTTGGTGGTTTCACTGCCACCGCCATCAATGCCCACCTGGACAACCGCGCCGAAGCCGCCTCGCTGAGTACGGTGTTGCCGACCACCGCCGCGCTGCCGGCCGCCGTCGCCGGACAGGCGGTGCCGTCACTGGCGCCGATGCTGGAACAGGCCATGCCAGCCGTGGTCAGCGTCAACACCAAGCAGGTCGTGCGGGTACGCAATCCCTTCTTTGACGACCCCTTCTTCCGCCGCCTGTTCCCGCAGGTGCCACAGGAACGCATCAACGAGTCGCTGGGCTCGGGCGTGATCATCGATGCAGCGCGCGGCTACGTGCTCACCAACCACCACGTGGTCGAGAACGCCGACGACGTACAGGTCACCCTGGCCGACGGCCGCACGGTCAAGGCCGAGTTCCTCGGCTCGGACCGCGACACCGACATCGCCCTGATCCGCATCCCCGCCGAAAAGCTCACCGCGCTGCCACTGGGCAACAGCGACCAGCTGCGTGTGGGTGACTTCGTCGTGGCGATCGGCAACCCCTTCGGCTTCAGCCAGACCGTCACCTCCGGCATCGTCTCGGCGGTGGGCCGCAGCGGCATCCGCGGGCTGGGCTACCAGAACTTCATCCAGACCGATGCCTCGATCAACCCGGGCAACTCCGGTGGCGCACTGGTCAACCTCAACGGCCAGTTGGTCGGCATCAATACCGCCAGCTACAACCCGCAGGGCAGCATGGCCGGCAACATCGGCCTGGGCCTGGCGATTCCGTCCAACCTGGCCCGTGACGTGGTCGAGCAGCTGATCACCAAGGGCGTGGTGGTGCGCGGCACGCTGGGTGTGGAAACCCAGAACCTGACCCCGCAGATCGCCCAGGGCCTGGGCCTGGAAGAGGCCCGTGGCGCTTTGGTAACGCGCGTGCTGGCCGGTTCCGGTGCAGCCGCTGCCGGAGTAAAGGCTGGCGACGTGGTCACTGCGATCAATGGCCAGCGCGTGGACAGCGCGCAGGCCCTGCACAACTTTGAAGGGCTCTCCACGGTCGGCCGCACGGTCGATCTGGAGGTGCGTCGCGACGGCAAGCCGCTGCAGCTCAAGGCCACCTTGAAGGAACAACCGCGTGCGGTGGCCGGCGACACACTGGACCCGCGCCTGAGCGGCGCGACCTTCGCCGACCTCCCCGAATCGCTGCGCCAGGCCGGCATCAACGGCGTGCTGGTCAGCGAAGTGGCGCGTGGCAGCCGCGCCGCGCAATCGGGCCTGGCCGGTGGCGATGTGATTCTCGCGGCCAGCAGCGGTGCGTTCACCGACCTCGCCGGCTGGCGCGCCAGCTTCGGCCAACGCCCGCCGCAGCTGGTGTTGAACATCCTGCGCGGTGGCAGCCAGCGCGGCCAATTGATGATGCGATGATGCCCAGGTGAGCATCTTGTGGTGCCGGCGTAACGTTGTTTACACCCGGCAACTGCTATTTGTTGAGTTCTGTTGCAACCGCGCGCCATCCGGCGCACCCGCTGAAACCAGGAGATCACGATGAGCCCCACCAATACCGAGAACATGAAGGAACACCTGGGCGAGGCTGGCGCACACCTGAAGTCCGCCGCTTCCGCCGCTGGCTCGGCCGTCAAGGGCGCTGCCGGTGCCGCCGGCGACGAACTGCGCCTGGGCAAGGCCAACATGAAGGCCGAGCTGTCCGACAGCGCGCTGTCCGGCCTGGCCGCCGCTGAACTTGGCGGTGCCGCCGCCAAGGAACAGGTCGATGCATTGATGGACAAGGGCAAGGACCTGATCGACAGCGCCGCCGACCTCATCCGTGAGCGTCCGCTGGCCTCGTTCGGCGTGGCCTTCGCCGCTGGCTGGATCATTGCCAAGCTCGCCCGCAGCAACGACTGATCGGCGTGAGCGATAACGCAACACCGCCCACTGGCGACGATTCCCCCCCGGGCCAGGCGCCCGGGCTGGAAGAAAGCATCCGTCAGGTTGGCGCGGCCGGCCGGCAGACGCTGGACTCGGCTTCCAACACGCTGCGCTCCCTGCGTCGGCTGGCGTCGGCCGACCTGGCCCTGGCGCGCAGCGCGTTTGGTCGTTCCCTGGCATGGAGCGGCGTGGCCATCGTATTCGGCGCCTCGGCGTGGCTGCTGTTGGCGGCCACGGCGGTGGCGATGCTGCAATACATGGGCTTGTCGCTGTTCGTCTCGCTGCTGATCCCCACCCTCACCAGCCTGGCCGTCACCGGCTACGCGATATGGCGGGTGTCGTACTTCTTCCACCACACCGGCATGCACGCCACCCGCCGGCAGCTGTCGCGGCTAGGTCTGTTCGACGAACCAACCGGCGAAGACCCCGATGCCGAAGTGAAGATCCCCGGGGAGAACACACCGTGAATTTCGAAGCCCTGCAACGCCGTGTGCGCCGCGCCGAAGCCGTGGTGCAGGTGCGTGGCGAGGAAGCCACCCAGCACTGGGACCAGCTCAACCAGAGCTGGCGCAGTGCATGGACACCCGGTCGCATCGTGGTGGTCGGCCTGGCTGGCGGCTTCCTGGCCGGCAAGCTGGAACCCGGCGGCGCCTTCAGCGGCAGCCGCTGGCTGCAGATGATCGGCTCGGTGTCCGGGCTGGTCAGCAGCGCGCAGGCTTCGGTTGCCTCGTTTGCCGCCGCTGCGGCAGCGGCCGGGGTGATGGGCGGGCAGGCGGCGGCCGATGACGATGCCGATCAAGGCGACGACGAGGACAGCCCGCCGCCGCCCGCCGCGGCAGCCAGTACGGCGCGCAGCAACAGCACGCCACCCGGCCCCGCCGAAGCGGCGACAGAACTGTCAGAATCCTGAGCACGGCGCCACCGCGCGCCGTTCCGTTCACGGAGCGCTGCCCGCATGTCTGACCCGTTGCCCGAAGCCACACCCCGCCCTGCCGAAGCCCCCGCACCGCGCCCGCGCGCACCTGTCGCCGTGGTGGTACTGGCGACGTTGGCGGTTGGCTATACGCTGTGGGCCGCGCAGGAAGTGATCCTGCCGGTGCTGCTGGCGATGTTCTTCGCGCTGATCGGCAACCCCATCATCCGCCTGCTGCAGAAACTGCACCTGCCACGCTTCCTCGGCGCACTGTTGGTGCTGGCGGCAGGCCTGGCCGGCAGCGCCGCGCTGACCGTGCAGCTGGCTGGCCCGGCCACCGAATGGGTGCAGGAAGCGCCTCAGCAGATGCGGCAGATCTCGCGCAAGGTGCAGGACTTCGTCAAGCCGGTACAGCAGGCCAACCTGGCGGCGGAGAGCTTCGCCCGCGCTGCCGGCGGCGAAGGCAACCGCAAGGTGCAGGTGATCCGCACCCAGCTCGACGATCCCTACAAGGCACTGGTGCGCACACCCAAGCTGGCCGCCTCGGCGCTGGCGGTGGTGCTGCTGACCCTGTTCTTCATGATCTATGGCGAAAACCTGCAGCGGCACGTGATCGCGCTGCTGCCCAATCGCCAGCAGAAGCGCTTCACCGCCGAGATACTGCGCTCGATCGAGCGCGAGATATCCCGCTACGTGTTGACCATCACCCTCATCAATGTCGGTCTGGGCCTGATCCTGTCCGGCGTGCTGATGCTGCTCGGCATCGCCCTGCCCGAGGCCCTGCTGTGGGGCACGGTGGCCGCGCTGCTGAATTTCGCCCCGTACGTGGGGCCACTGATCGGCATCGTGCTGATGCTGCTGATGGGCTTCGTCGAATTCCGCGATCCACTGACCGCCCTGCTGCCAGCGCTGGCTTACCTGGCCCTGCATACGCTGGAGGGGCAGCTGATCACGCCCATCGTGCTCGGCCGCCGCATGGCGATCTCGCCGCTGATGCTGATCCTGGCATTGATGCTGTTCGGCTGGCTGTGGGGCATGATCGGCCTGCTGCTGGCAGTGCCGCTGCTGGTCTGCGTGAAGCTGGTGCTGAGCCGCGTGGATGGCATGCACGGCTGGGCCAAGCTGCTGGAATAAGCGCCGCTTTTGTAGGAGCGGCGTCAGCCGCGAAGCTGATGATTCTGCCGCAATCAGCAACGTAGCCCGGGTAAGCGCAGCGCACCCGGGGCCGTTTGCAGACAACGCCAGACATCAGCGCGCGCCCACTTCCCGGGTGCGCTGCGCTTACCCGGGCTACGCCGCTCCAGACATCAGCACGCGCCCACCTCCCGGGTGCGCTGCGCTTACCCGGGCTACGCCGCCGATGATGGACCGGCTTCGCGGCTCACGCCGCTCCCACAAGCAAGATCGGGCAGCCACGGCCCCTACAGGCCCGGCTCATGGGCTTGGCGTAAAATGCCCGGATGAATTTCCCCGTACTCGCCATCACCCTCGATCTGGACGACACCCTGTGGCCGTTCGCCCCCATCGGTGCCCGCATCGACCAGGTGCTGCACGACTGGATGCTGCAGCACAGCCCGGCCACCGCCAGCATGTACCCGGTCGCCGCCATGCGTGAGCTGCGCGAACGCTCGTTCCGCGACAACCCGCATCTGCACTACGACCTCAGCGCCTTGCGCCGGCTGACCCTGGCCGAAGCGCTGGAAAAGAGCGGTGCCAGCATGGACCTGCTCGACCCGGCCTACGAAGCGTTCTACGCCGCGCGCAACCAGGTCGAGTTCTATCCCGACGCACTGGCCGCGCTGCGCCGTATCGCCGCGCGCGTGCCGGTGGCCGCAGTGAGCAACGGCAATGCCGACCTGCAGCGGATTGGCATCGGCGAGTTGTTCGCCTTCCAGCTGGGCTCGCGCGAATTCGGTGCGGCCAAGCCGGACCCAGGCATCTTCCATGCGGCCTGCGAACGCCTTGGCGTTGAGCACGCGCATGTACTGCACGTCGGCGATCACGCCGAGATGGACGTAGCCGGTGCGATGCGCGCCGGCCTGCGTGGTTGCTGGATCAACCGCGAAGAACATTCATGGACCCACACCGAACTGCAGCCTGACCTGCAGTTCGACACCCTGACCGGACTGGCCGACTGGCTGGATGGCAACGCCTCCAACCCGCAGCGCTAAGCCCACGGCCGCCAGCAGACGCAAGAGAACACCATGACCCCGATTACCGCTTACACCACCGATTCCAGCAACGCCCTGCCGCTGTACGTGCTGGACCGCGACGGCTTTGCCGCGTGGAAGGCACAGCAGCCTGCCGCCGTGCAGGCCTGGGCCGCAGCACAACAATTCAACGCCGCGCCAAACAGCGTGCTGTTGTTGCCCGGCGACAACGGCATTGCCGGCGCCGTGCTCGGCGTTGGCGATCATGCCGATGCCTACGCCTACGCGCATGCACCGTTCGCGCTGCCTGCCGGCACCACCTGGCAGGTTGCCAACGCGCTGGACGCCAGCAGCAGCGCCAACCTGCAGATCGGCTGGGGCCTGGGTAGCTACCGCTTCGACCGCTACCGCAAGCTGGCGCGCCCGGCCGCGCAACTGCTGGCAACGCCTGCCGCCGAAGTGCTGGACGTGGTGACCGCCTGCCTGCGCGTGCGCGACTGGGTCAACACGCCGACCGAAGACATGGGCCCGCAGCAGCTGGAAGACGCCGCGCGCGATCTGGTCGAAGCCCATGGCGGCGAGCTGGAAGTGATTGCCGGCGACGAACTGCTGGAAATGAACTTCCCCACCATCCACGCGGTTGGCCGCGCCTCGCATCGCGCGCCGCGCTTGATCGTGCTGCGCTGGGGCAACGCGGGTGCGCCGCATCTGGCGCTGGTCGGCAAGGGCGTGTGCTTCGACACCGGCGGCCTGGACCTGAAGCCGGCCGACGGCATGCGCAACATGAAGAAGGACATGGGCGGTGCCGCCCACGCCATCGCCCTGGCGGGCCTGGTGATGGCGCAGCAGCTGCCGGTGCAGCTGACCCTGGTGGTGGCCGCGGTGGAAAATGCCGTCGGCCCGGATGCCTTCCGTCCCGGCGAAGTGATCACCACCCGCAAGGGCATCACCGTGGAGATCGACAACACAGACGCCGAAGGCCGCCTGGTGCTGTGCGACGCGCTGACCTACGTCAGCGAGCAGAACCCGGACACCATCCTCGATTTCGCCACCCTCACCGGTGCCGCACGCATCGCGCTGGGCCCGGATCTGCCGGCCTTGTTCGCCAATGACGACACCCTGGCCAACCAGTGGTTGCAGGCTGGCGACAGCACCCGCGACCCGGTGTGGCGCATGCCGTTGTGGCGTCCCTACCTGCGCTACCTCAACAGCGGCATTGCCGATCTGGCCAACGCCGGCTCGCGCATGGCCGGTTCGGTGACCGCAGCGCTGTATCTGGAGCGCTTCATCAACGAAGGCCAGATGTGGGCACATCTGGACGTCTACGCCTGGAACGACGGCGAGCGCCCGGGCCGTCCGGCCGGTGGTGAAGCACTGGCATTGCGCTCGGCGTGGGCGATGTTGAAGACGCGTTACGGCGCCTGAGCCAGCCGCTTGTGCCCCCTCCCTTGCGCAAGGCGCAGGGGAGGGTTGGGGAGGGGTGAGCTTTTGCGCTCGATCGGCGTTTGAAGCTTGGCGTGCGTGGATTGATGCAGTTGCCTTGAAGCAACGGCAGAAGCACCCCTCCCCAACCCTCCCCTTGCCTATGGCAAAGGGAGGGAGCAATGCATCAGCCCTTCAGGGCTGCCAGCGACTCCGCCTGCAGGCGCTCATAGATCGCGAACTCGTCGCTGACCGTCGCACCCAGGGCCTGCTCGAAGGCATCGCGGTTGGCACGCGCGGCATAGGCCCGCTGCTCACCGCCGCCGAGGTTGGACTGGAAAATACCCGCCGCACTCACCGGCAGGAAATCCTCATAGATGATCGGGTCAGCGCTGGCGAAACCACGCTCGATCAACACTTCCGCCGGCAAGGCACGGGTTTCCGCATCAGCGGCAAGGCCCGCATCGGTCAGGCTGTAGCGGTAATAACCCAGGCCTTCGCGGCGCAGCGTCGCATGGTCATCCGGGAACGCGGCGAACGCACTCTGCAGGCGCTGCATGTAGTCGCCACCGGCACTGCCTTCGCCGCCACGTGCCTGCGCAAGCAGGGCGTCGTACAGGTCACGACCCTTCGGCGTCAGCGCAAGACCGCGCTGTTCGATCTCACCGAAGCGCGCGGTGTGGGTGCCGGCTTCGTTGTCGACCCCCGACGGGAAATGCACCATTTCCTCCAGCGCCTTGAAGCTGGTCTGGCGCAGCAGGATGGCGCAGTCGCGGCGCGGTGGGCCTTCGATCACGGCCTTTGCCGCCAGACCACGCTCATGCATCGCCGCCTGTGCCGCATCGATGTCCAGCGTGCGCGGGGTGAGGTGGTTGATATGCGGGCCACGGAAACTGACCACGTCGGCGACCAGGCGATGCGCACCGTGCAGGGCGTGATAGGTCTCCAGCGACACGGTGGCTTCGTTGTGCCAGCGGAAGGTTTCCAGCGACTCGACGACGAAGCGCCAGGCATCGTCTTCGCTCAAGCCACCATCGCGCTCGCACTGCTCGATCAGCTGCAGCGCGCCAGCGGTGAAGATATTGCGGCGGGCCAGGATCTCGGCGGCCTGCTCACGCAGTGCGGCGTCTTCGATCAACTCCAGCCGCAGCAGCGAGGTGAACACACGGAACGGGTTGCGGTTCAAGGACTCGCCATCTACCGGCCGGAACGCGGTGGAATGCACCGGTACACCGGCCACCGACAGATCGTAATAGCCCACCGGCTGCATGCCCATCACCGCGAACAGGCGGCCAAGCGTGGCCAGCTCCTGCGCGGTGCCGACACGGATCGCGCCATGGCGCTCGACGTCCAGGCGCTCGCGTTCGCCACTGCGCTGCATCTGCGCGGCCAGTTCTGGCTGCGCGGCGAGGACGTCGGCGTTGATCGCGCCAACCAGTTCCACCAGCGTGCCGTACAACGGCACTTCGGTGCGGTACATATGCGACATCGCCTGCGAGAACAGGCTGCGGATGTGATCGGGCGAAACGAAACGGTCGGCGGTCATGACAAAGCGCTTTGACGCGAAATCGAAGGAACGCCATTTTCGCCCGGAATCGCCCCCTGCGCCTATCTGCAGGGCAGCAAATACCGTCGCGGTTTACTCCCCGGTGCTCTTGCGCGCTGCCGCCTCGCGCTGGGCGCGGTCGCCGAGCTGCCGCTGCAGCAGCGGATCCAGCGTTATCGGCCGGTCCCAGTGGTCGAAACTGGCGACGATGGCGTGCCGCAGGGCCCGCCAGCGCAGGTTGTCCGGGGCCGGCTGCAGGCCAGCCAACACCTCTTTCCAGCTGGCCTCGGGCTGCTGTGCGCGGGCCTTCACCGCGGTACGACAGTTGCTGCCGTTGAGCTTGCCCCAGAAGCAGGCCAGATAGACATCGCCGGGCTTCCAGCCATGGTCCTGCAGCAATGCCTGCACATAGCCCGGGCGGGCACTGGCATAACGCGCCAACTCATCGACGAAGGCCTCCGGGTAGCGCACGGCATAGGCGTTGATATCGACCAGTTGCTTGTCCACCCAGGCGTCACCGGTGGCCGGCGCGTAGACCTCGGCCACCGCTGCCGTTGCCGGCTGTTGCGCCAACAACAGCAAGGGCAGCACGGCAGCTGCCAGCAATCCAAACCGCAGCAGCAAGCCTGTGCGACGTGGAGATTGCCGGGAGCCTGCCGCGCTCACCTCAGTTGCCTTGCGCTGCTGCAGCCTGCGCGGCGACGGCGCGCACCGCTTCCGGCCACTGGTGGGCGGTATCGGCGTGGTGCAGGCGCGGTTCTTCCGCGGAGACACCGTGCTCGGCCTCATGCGCCCAGGTCATCGCGTAGGGGGTATGGATGCCCCAACCGCCCAGACCCAGCACCGGTTCGATATCCGAGCGCAGCGAATTGCCGACCATCACGAAGCGCTCGGCCGGCATGTTGAACTCGGCCAATACCTTGGCGTAGGTCGACTGGTCCTTCTCCGAGATGATCTCGATGCGCGGGAACAGGTCCAGCAGACCGGAACGCTCGATCTTCTGCTCCTGATGGAACAGATCGCCCTTGGTGATCAGCACCACCGGGTACTCGGCGGCGATAGCCGCCACGGCTTCGCGGACGCCATCGATGACATCCACCGGATGCTCAAGCGTGCGGCGGCCGATCTCGACGATCTGGCGCAGGTCGTGCGCGGAGATCTTCTCGTCGGTAAGCTCGATGGCGGCTTCCAGCATCGACAGGGTCATGCCCTTGGCGCCGTAGCCGAACACGGCCAGGTTGCGCCGCTGCACCTTGAGCAGATGCTGGGCGGTGCCGGCGTCATGCAGGTCGATGTAGTTGCTGAGGATCAGGCCAAATTCGTGCTCGGCCTTCTGGTAATAGTCTTCGCTCTTCCAGAGCGTGTCATCGCCGTCGAAGCCGACCAGGCCGATGGCGGAGGGGGAAGTCTGCGTGTTCATGCCACACAGGATAGCAATCTGCCCCGCGGTGAATAGGGGATCGCGTCTGCAAGGCGCGGTTTTGTTGGCTGGTTTGACAGCTCGAGCAAAGTGCAACGGCAAGAGCCCCCTCCCCAGCCCTCCCCTGCGCTGTGCGCAAGGGAGGGAGCGAACCGCGCAAACTGCTGGTTCATCGCGCAATGCCGCTTCTACCCCCTCCCTTGCGTGTAGCGCAGGGGAGGGTTGGGGAGGGGTGCTCTTCGAGCCCTACCCGGTTATCAATCAATTCTTATGCGCAGCCGCATAAGCCCGGTACTCATCCGGCGTCAGCTTGCCGTCCTTGTCACTGTCCGCCTCATCAAACACCTGGGCCAGGCCAGCATTGGCCTGCGACTCGGTCTTGCTGATGGCGCCATCACCATCGGCATCCACATCTGCCCAACTCTGGCCGCCTCCAGCCGCAGCCGAGGCCTTGGCGGCGCTGCTTGATGCACTGGCAGCAGCGTTCTGCGCCTGTTCTGCCGAATCCTGTGCCTGCGCAGCCTGTGCCTGCGCGGCGGCGGCCTGATCCTGTGCATCCTGCGCCATTGCCGGCAGTGCAAGCGCGGAACCTACGATGGCAACCAGGGCGAACAGCGGAGTGCGATTACGTACGGTCATCAGGTCTTCCTCGTGTGTTGGCTAAAGCGCGGAAATTCCGCACGCCCCAACCCTGACAAGTCGCGCCTGAATCGCTTGCACCCCAAGAAACCGCAGCGAACATCCTGTTAACCACCTGCACCGGATCAGCGGTTACCACCCCTGTTAGCCGTGCATGAAGTGAAAGTAAGCCACTGATTAGAGCGTTCCAAGCATCGTGCTTATCGATGCGATGCCGGCGCCTCAAGCATCATGCGTGATGTCAGCCAGCGGTTGCCGCGAACTGAACAACAACCAACCCAGGCCGACGCCAACGGCTACGCCGATCAACTCGAACAGCACGCGCGTGCCCAGCTGGTCCGGGTCATGGATGGAAGCCAGCGCCAATCTGGCGTACAGCGGCGACTGCAGGTTGACCATGCCCAGCGAAAACAGCTTCCAGCCATCCACGCCGGCAGCGATGGCCGCCGCTATCAGCGCGGAATAGGCGATGGCGTGGCCGTGCCGCAGCCCGGCACGCCGGCACACCTGCCACCACAGCGCAAACACCACAAAGCCGATCGCCAAGGCGATCAAGCCAGCTTCCAGCGAGCCGAGCAGGCCGTAATGCAGAACCAGATTCATGGGCGCAGCGCGGTCCATTCAGGGAACCGCAGTCTAACCGCCCCTGCCCCGTTCAACGCACCGGGAAATCGTAGGCGGTGGTCGGCGTTGGCTCGGGCTTGAAGGTGTAATGCCACCATTCCATTGGATAGTTGGCAAACCCCTGCGCCTGCATCGCATCCAGCAGCAGCTGCCGGTTCTGCTTCTGCAACGCGCTGATATCAGGATTGGCGGTATGCGCCAGCACATCGAAGCGATCGAAACCGGTGCCCATGTCCAGGGCGGCGCACGGCATGCTGCGGCAATCCTGCACGCCCAGATCCACCGTCGCCGCCCGGCTATGGCCCGAGGTTTCGGCGATGTAGCCGTCGAGCAGGCGGCTCTTGTCGATGTTGGGGTAATAGCGCTGCTTGGCGATCTGATCCTTGGCATCGTGTACCCAGGCGACGAACGAGGTCACCGAGTGCACCGGCCGGTAGCAGTCAAACACCTGCAGTCGATAACCCTGCGCGCGCAGTCCGCGCTGCACCCGCGCCAAGGCCTGCGCCGCCGGCTGCAGCAGATAGCAACGCGGTGCTTCATAGCCGGGAACGACGCGCCCGGTGAAGTTGTCGGTGCCGGCGTAGCGGATATCCAGGGCGATGTCCGGGGCCAGCGTGGTGACATCAACGATGCCTGCCTGTGCCGGCGTCTTTGCCGGCGATACCTGCACCTGCTGGGCAGGCGCGGTGAACGGCAACAGTGCCAGCAACAACGGCAACGATTTAGTGGCAATCGCCACGGCGTTGGAATTCCAGATCGGGGTAGTCATAGCTGAAGTCGATATCCGGGTCGATGGCACGTAGATGCAGCAGCGGTTGTTGCGTGTCGGCGGAAAATTCCAGCCAAGCATCGGCATCTTCGCCCAATCCCTGCCAGGCCACATACCAGTGTTCACCGGCACGCATCACCTGCCCGGTCATGCGCGGCGACTTGAGGGAGGCGAACTGCAGCTTGCCATCACGCGGGCACAAAGACACCTCGCCGAACCACGGGTCCTCCCAGATGCCTGCCTTGCTGCCGAACTCCGCCGAAGTGGCCGCACGTGCCATCGACAATGCGGGGCGCACGTGCCCTGCCGAACGACGCTGGGCGGCGGCGCCATCAATCAACCTGGCGTAATGCAGCACGTCATTGTTCGCCGCCGGTGCGGTGTAATGCTTGAGCATGGCCTGCATCAGCGCCGTGCGTGCGTCTTCGACCTCACCGTTGATCAGGATCACCACGCCGGTTTTGCGATCCGGCAGCAAGGCCAGCGAGGAATACATGCCGGACAAGGTGCCGGTATGCGCGACCTTCCACTGCCCATCCATATCCGACAGACGCCAGCCATAGCCATAGGCGTAGAAGTGCGTGTTGTCCCAGTCGCGCAGGCGTTGGCTGATCGGCATCGGCATATGTGCGGTCCATAGCGCACGCCGCTGGGTCGCATCCAGCCACCCCGGTGCCTGCGCCGGGTCCAGCAGCACCTGCATCCAGCGCAACATGTCGTTGAGGCTGCAGCGGATACCGCCGGCAGCCATCGATGGGAAATCGGTGACCTGTGCAGGATCGCGTTCGTCGGCGATATTGCGCTTGCCATCACGATGATGCGGCTGCGCGATATTGCCGAGCGCCGCGGGTGACCACGCGCCTACCTGGCAGCGCTGCATGCCCAGCGGCTGGAAGATTTCCTCGCGCACCAACTTTGCGTATGGCATTCCGCCCGCAGCAGCGGCGACTTCACCAGCCACCACATACATGAGGTTGTCGTAGGCGTACTCGCTACGGAAGCTGCCAGTCGGCTTCAGATGCGCCAAGCCGGCAATGATGTCCTCGCGATCAAAGTTGTTCGGTTCGGGCCACAACATCAGGTCGCCAGCGCCCAGGCCGAGGCCGCTGTTGTGGATCAGCAGATCGCGCACCTGCATGTTGCGCGTCACCCACGGGTCTTGCATGCGGAACTGCGGCAAGTGCCTGGTAACGGGATCATCCCAACGCAACTTGCCCGCCTGCACCAAGCGCGCCAGTACCGCAGCGGTCATCGCCTTGGTGTTGGAGGCGATCTTGAACAGGCTGTCGTCGTTGATTGCAGCGCCCTCGCCTGCGGCCAGTTCGCCGCGGGTGATACGTCGCACCACCTTGCCGTCCTCGATCACGCCCACCGCTATTCCGGGAAGCTGATAGCGCTGCACCGCCTGCTCGACCAACGCGTCCATCCGCGCGTTGTTGGCATCAGCGGCGAGCACCGGGCTTGCCGCAAGCACGGCAGCGATGGCCAACAGCAGTTTCAATCGCATCATCACTCTCCACAAAAGCGAACGGCCCGCCGAAGCGGGCCGTTCTCACACACTACGTCAGAAGTTCCAGGTCACGACCAGATTGGTGTAACGCGGTGCCTGCCAGTTGGTTCCCTCGCCGAAGTAAGACATCTTCGTCCCCGGCGTGCTCTCGTAGCGGGAGTGCACGTTGACCACCGTCTGCCGGTTGAGCAGGTTGTAGACCGACAAACGCGCCGTCAGGTCCACCCCCTCCACCGGCAAGGTCCACATAACGCTGGCACCGAGATCGATCACCCACGGCATGCGACCGAATGCACCGCGCCCGGAGTACTCCAACTCGCGGTTGGCCCAATCCGAACAATTTGCTTTGCACAGCCAACCGGAGCCACCGCCACTGTACTCACCCGGACCACCGGCATTGCGATTGTCGTTCGGCCAGACCACGCCGAATGCTGTGATCGGGCCACCCGAACGGGCCGACAGCGTGCTGCCGAAGGACCACTGCTCGTTCAATTTGTACGCACCACGCAGCTTGAACTGGTGACGAGCGTCATTGAAGGTCACGCCAAAGCGCTCATTGACCGCAGGATGATCGTAGTACTGCACCAGATTGGTGTCGTTGTAGCCGGTATCCGAATTCACCGGCCCTTCGATATTGCCTTCGCTCTTGGACAACAGATAACTGGCATTGAACGACCACTTGTCATTCCATGCACGGTCGATCTGGAACTCCAGCGCCTTGTAGGTACGCTTGGGACGCTTGTAACCCATGATGGCGCCGCTGCCCAAGGCCTTGTAGCCATCTGTGGACGAATCGAGGTTCACCCAGCTGTTGGTAGTCGGGCACCACAGCTGATTGGTTTCACCCGGGTTGATGATCGGCCACTTACCCGAGGAGTACCAGTCGCAGCCCTCCACATGGTTGATGCGCGCATCTTCCACGGCGCGCGTCATGCGACGGTAGGTGGCATTGACGCCGTACGACCATTCCTCGTTGATCGCCTGCTGGAAACCGAGGATGTACTCATCCTGGAATACCTGCTTCAGATCACGCGCCACCGCCGTGCGAACGTCCGTCGGCGCCGGGGCGTTGCCTTCGGTGTTGACCGGGCCGATCTGCTGGCCGAGCACCGGAACCTTGTACGTGCCTCCGTTTGCGCTCTGCTTCTCTTCCCAACCGTTGAACGCGTAGTAGGTATGTTCGTCGGTGGTACCACCACCGAAGTAGTCGGTGAGCTTGTTGGTCAGCGGGGTGTAGTAACGACCCGCGTTGCCGAACACCTTCATTGAGCCATCACCCTTGACGTCCCAGCTGAAGCCGAGGCGCGGCGAGATCATGTCATTGAACTTGGATTTGGCGAAGGTGGCGCCAGAGGCCAGCTTGTTGTGAAACTGGTCGAAACGCACGCCGAGGTTAAGCAGCAGGTTCGGGGTGACGTTCCAGTTGTCTTCAAGATAGAACGCCTGTGCCTTGGTGCTGACCGGCGCACCGGTGACCTTGTAGCGCGCATCAATGATATCGGTGACGCCTGCAGGCAGCACCACGCCGTTGACGGAGCTCCCCGGGTCTACCGACAGCACCTGATAGGTGGAGCCATCGCCCGGGTAAAGCGTCGAGCTGACCGAATCCATCACCTCTTGATCCAGACCAAACCGAACGAGGTGATCGCCCAGTGTCCACTCAAAATCCAAGCGCGCCGCTTCACGCTTGTCTTGACGGTTGCTGATGGCACTATTGGTCGGGTGGCAACCCACGCCTTCCTGTTCGCCATATATCTTGGTGTAGCTGGACGCCACCGTGATGATGCTGCAGTCGCCATCCGCCGGACTATCGCTCACAGCGCTGCGTTTGTTGACGCCGTACATCGCCTTGGCGACGAAATTGTCGGTCAGATGGCCGGTGTAGGTCAGCGACCAGTTATCGCCGCCGGAGGAACCACTGCTCTGGCCGCTGGACTCACCGAAAATATTGGTGCTCCAATCGTAGTCGTCGTAGCTCGTGGTCACCGAATCCGTCTTGTCGGAGAACGCAAGCAGCTCGAGCTGATGGTTGTCGCTGATACGCCAATCAAGCTTGGTACCCCAGAAATCGTTGTTGCTCTTGGTCTTCCAGGCTTCGGAGTTATCGAGGTCCTGCGACTTGCTGTCGCGGTTCTCATACATCGCGAAGAAGAACAGCTTGTCCTGCATGATCGGACCGGACGCCCATACATTGGTCTTCGTCAGCGGAGCACGATCGCGACTGGTGCGGTTACGCTCGTCGATGGTGCCATCGCTGTGGAAATGATCCTTCTTCTCCGAAGCCCATGCCGACGGCTCCATGGTGACCTGCACACCGCCCTTGAACTCGTTGCCGCCCGAACGGGTGATGGCATTGATGACGCCACCGGTGCTGCGGCCGAACTCGGCCGAATAGCCGCCGGTCTTGATCTGGAACTCTTCATAGAAGTTGAAGGGAACCGTCGAGAAACCTTGGCGACGATAGGGATCGGTAACGTTCAATCCGTTGATGTAGGCCACGTTTTCAGCCACGGAGGAACCACCAAAGCTCAAGCCACCAAAGCTCGAGCCGGAGTCCACCACGCCTGGTGCCAGCAAGGCGACCGCCGCCACGCTCTGATCCACCGGCATGCGCGCCAGTTCTTCGCGTTTGATGTTGAACGAGGATTCGGTCGAGTAGACGTCGACCCGGTTGACGATCTTGGAACCGGTGACCTGCACCGAGTCCAGGGTCACCGCGTTGCCTGCTCCACCACCACCCAGATTGACGTTGGTGGTGCCGCCCAGCGACACGTTGACTGCCACCGGCTCCTTGTCGACTTCCCCGTCCCGCTTGACCTGCAGGCTGTAGTCGCCCACCGGCAGCTGGCTCAGGCGATACGAGCCATCAGCGCCTACGGTTACGGTACGGGTCAAACCCGTCGCTTTGTTCACCACGGTGATCTGGTCACCGGAGTTTGCGCGGCCGGCAATCGCACCGTTCGCACTCTGTGCCATCACGCTCGGCGCCATCACGCCAAGACAGGCACCCAATGCGACGGTCAACGCCGCTCTTTTCAACATTTTCCTGTTCATCCCCTGCTCTCTCCTGCAGACGTAAATCGATAAGTAAGACAACGGTTACGACGTTCTATTACTTGGACTCCGGCGCCAGAACCTGCGACTGGAAGTCGTATTGCCACTGGTTGAAGTAAAGGTTCCCCCCTTCCCACTCAACCTCACCTCGTTGCAGATCAACGGTCTCCGAACGGAAGTGCTGCTTGGCAGGCACGAACGCGCGTGAGTAGTCATCGTTGAACGCGATGCGGTAGGCATCCAGCCCGCCGAAATAGAAATTGCGTTGTTCGGGCTGGTCGCTGTCCAGTGCGCCCGTGCTTACATCCATCGGCACCCAGCCATAGGGCGCAAGATAAAGCGCGCCCCAATCGTGCAGGTTGTTGTAGCCGACCTCGTTGTCCGAATACACCATGCCCGACTGCCAGCGCGCCGGGATGCCGTTCATGCGCAGCAGCGAGATCAGCAGCAAGGTCTGCTGGCCACAGTCGGCATGCCCGGCATGCAGCGCGTAGTCGGAGATATTGCTGATCGTCGAATACTCGCGGGCGCCGCCCCACGGAATCGCGTCGACCGCATCGAACAGTTTCTTGGCGACGCGGTAGGGATTGGTTTCATTGCCCACCGCTTTGCGCGAGAACTCCCGCATGGCGGGGGTGAACACCACATGCGGCGCGCGCTCGGCCAGATACGGCGCAAGCGCTGGGTCCCGCGGTGTTGGCAGCACCTTGTCCGGGTCGATGATGAAACGACGCGCGGAGATGGTGAGCTCGTAACTCACCGAAAACTCGGTGGGAGTGCCGGCCACGGCCTTGCGCTCGAGATAGGCGGTGCGCTGCAGCGTGTCTTCGGGTGCGATCTGCGCGCCCCGCGGCACGCTGGACAGCCATTGGATGTTGTCCTGCTGGCCGGGTATGGACCGCGGATACGGCAGCCAGGCACGCACCGTCTTCCCCGCCGGCACCGCATCGGCGTCGACCTTGATGGACTGGGTGATGCGCACCCGCCGCGGGCTGATGCTGGTCTGGCCGCTCTGCTCCGATGCCTTGATCACCTCGATATGGTGCGAGCCCAGCCGCTCATACGGACCCGGGCGGGAAACCCGCTTGTCCGGCGACCGCCGGTTGGAGGCCTCGGCACTGAACAGGAACAGATTGTTCGGTGCGCGCTTGAACCAGCGGCGCTGGCCGTCGATATCCAGGTGCTCGATCAGGCCGGCGTCATCCCAGGCCTTGAATTCTTCATCACGCAGATCCGGTACCGACCTGCGCACCGCGGCTTTGGCCTGCACTTCGTCCAAGGTGAAATCCAGGCGGATGCGGCGCATGCGTTCCTGCTGGAACAGGTAGGCGGCGCGACTGTCGGCATCGGTGCCGGGTGCTGCCAGTGCCTTGTCGATCTCGGCCTGCGCGCCAGCAAAATCGCCACGGTCCACACGCGCCGTCAACCCGGGCAGCGCCGTCAATGGCGCCTCACCGGCATAGGCAATCCAGGCCACGCTCATGCACAAGGCAGAGGCGAGGACCGTGCGGGCGAACGGGACGCAGGCAAAGCGGGCAGAATCGGCGTTTGATGCCACGGCAACACTTCCACGTGCAGGGTGGTTAACGCTGTGTAACACGCACCCGATAGCCGGTCAATAATTTATTCTTGCTTTCGACGGCGAAAGGAATAAATATTCCTGAGCATCAACGAGGGGAGCTTCCCAATGCTTGCTTTGCCGCCGCTGTCCCAGCGCCGACGCCTTGCCCCGCTTGCGCGGGCTTTGATCCTTGCCACGGCGCTGTGCGCCGGGCCGGCTTTTGCGCTGTCGCCGCCACCGGTTGCAACGGTCGCGCCGGGCTACGCAGGCATCATCGGGCTCGAGGAAGCCCTGCTGACGCCGCAGCCCTGGATCAGCAGGCTACCCAACGCTGACGCCGCGATCCTGGATCGCGCCGCCATCGACGCGCAGAACGCGCGCATGCGCCAGCTCGATGCCTCCATCATCGACCTGCACAAGCTGCCCGCGCTACTGCCACAAGTATTGGTCCGCGAGCAGATCGCCGGCATCTCCAAGGCCCCGACCCGCGCTCTGTACGACGTGCACGGCAAGCAGGTCACGCCGGCCCAATTACAGGCGGTGACCGCCAACCTCGGCCTGGACGCGATCCCGGCCAGCCGCCCGATCCAATACGGCCTGGTCGTGCACCGTGCCGCGCTTCGTGCCTTCCCCACCGAGCTGCGCGTATTCAGCAGCCAGGGCGATACCGATATCGACCGCTTCCAGGAATCTGCGCTGTTCCCCGGCGACGCGGTGGCGGTGCTGCATGAAAGTGCAGACGGCAAGTGGGTGTTCGTCGCCAGCGAGCGCTATGCGGCGTGGATGGAGAAGCGCTTCGTCGGTGTCGGCAGCGCCGAACAGGTCTTCGGTTACGGCGCCACCGGTCCGTACCGGGTGATCACTGCTGGCAAGGCCTTCACCGCACACACCCCGGAAGAGCCACGCGTCTCCGACCTGCAACTGGAAATGGGCGTGCGCGTACCGCTGCTGGCCGACTGGCCGGTGATGGACCCGGTCAACGGCCAGCAGGCACATGGTGGCCATGTGATCCAGCTGCCGGTGCGCAATGACGACGGCAGCCTGGCGCTGGTGCCTGCGCTGCTGCCACGCACGCAGGAATCGGCCAGCGACTACCTGCCGCTGACCCAGGCCAACCTGATCACCCAGGCCTTCAAGTTCCTCGGCGAACGCTATGGCTGGGGCCACTCCTACGACACCCGCGACTGCAGCGGTTTTGTCTCGGAGATCTACCGCAGCTTCGGTGTGCTGCTGCCGCGCAATACCAGCGCGCAGGCAATCAGCCCGGCCTTGAACCGCGTGCCCTTCACCGACAAGGACAGCAAGGCCAAGCGCAGTGATGCGATCGCCAAACTGCAGGTCGGCGACCTGATCTACATCCCCGGCCACGTGATGATGATGCTCGGTGAAGCCAATGGCATGACCTGGGTGATCCACGATACTTCCGGTGGCAGCTGGTTCGACGCCAGCGGCAAGCGCGTGCATGCCAGCCTCAACGGCGTATCGGTGACCCCGCTGCAGCCGATGATGGCCAGCGACACCGTCAGCTACATCGACCGCATGACCAACATCCAGCGCATCCGCCTGCAAGACACCAAATGAAGATCACCGACATCGAACTTGGCATGCTCCGCGTGCCGCTGAAAACCCCATTCAAAACCGCGTTGCGCACCGTGGAAACGGTGGAAGACATCGTGGTGATGGTGCGCACCGACACCGGCAACACCGGCTACGGCGAGGCGCCGGCCACTGCGGTGATCACCGGCGACACCCACGGCTCGATCATCGAGGCCATCAACACCTTCATCAAACCCCGCCTGATCGGCGAGGACATCAGCAACCTCAACCGCATCTGCGGGCTGATCCAGACCTCGCTGGAGCGCAATACCAGCGCCAAGGCGGCGGTGGAGATCGCCATCTACGATCTGTGGGCACAGCTGCACAAGGCACCGCTGTACCAGATGCTTGGCGGCGGCGACCCGGTGATCACCACCGACATCACCATCAGCGTCGATTACATCGACAAGATGGTGGCCGATTCACTATCGGCGGTGGAGCGCGGCTTCGAGTCGCTGAAGATCAAGGTGGGCAAGGACATCGGCCTGGACATCGAGCGGGTCAAGGCCATCCACGCCGCCGTCGAAGGCCGCGCCCTGCTGCGCCTTGATGCCAACCAGGGCTGGACCGCCAAGCAGGCGGTGTATGCGATGAATGTGCTGGAGAACGCTGGCGTCGTGCTGGAACTGCTGGAACAGCCGGTGAAGGCTGCAGACATCGCTGGCATGAAGTACGTCACCGAGCGCGTCAATACGCCTGTGATGGCTGACGAAAGCGTGTTCAGTCCGCACCAGGTCTTCGACCTGATCCAGCAGGGTGCAGCCGACATCATCAACATCAAGCTGATGAAGACCGGCGGCATCTCCAACGCGATCAAGATTGCCGACATTGCCTCGTTGTACGGCGTGCCATGCATGATCGGCTGCATGCTGGAGTCCAGCATCAGTGTGGCGGCGGCGGTGCATCTTGGCGTGGCCAAGTCCGGCGCGATCAGCAAGGTGGATCTGGATGGGCCGTCGTTGAGCCAGTTCAATCCGGTGGTGGGCGGCGTGATCTTCAACGAATCGGAGATCAGCATCACCGACGCACCCGGCCTGGGCATCATCGAGGTCCGCGGGCTGGAGATGATCAAGCCGTGATCACGCAGGCGGCAACCGGTCTCTCCTCGGTTGCCGCCGCCGTGGTCGCGCATGTGGAAACAACAGCACCGGCAAAGCCCGGTGCTGTTTTGTTTTGGGAGGAGTACCCCTACCAACGCATGAACCTGGCTTCTGCTTCTGCTTCTGCTTCTGCTTCTGTTTCTGCTTCTGCTGTTGCTGTTGCTGTTGCCCCCTCCCTTGCGCGCAGCGCAGGGGAGGGCCGGGGAGGGGTAGCTTCTGCTTCTGCTCCCGCTTCTGCTCCGGCTATTGCTGTTGCTCCGGCTATTGCTGTTGCTCCAGCTTTTGCCCCACCGGGTCCCCTCCGCTGCGGAAGGGGACCCGGTGGAGCAAGAGCAACGGCAGGAGCCGGAGCAACTGCAACTGCTACCCCTCCCCAACCCTCCCCTGCACTTCGTGCAAGGGAGGGGGCTGGAGCAACAGCAACAGCAGAAGCAACAGTTCCCCCTCCCCGCCCCCCTGCGCTGCGCGCAAGGGAGGGGGCGAAACATTGCTCCGCTTGCTTGCGCTATCCCTTAAAGTCCTCAGCAGATAAACACCCATACGCCCATGCCACCTCTGGTAAAAATCCGCTCCGAACGCGAACAGATGTCGGCCATCGAACGGCGCATCGCCGACTTCATCCTCGACAATGCACACCTGCTGCGCGACTACTCCTCGCAGCAGCTGGCCAATGCCTTGGATATCAGCCAGTCCAGCGTGGTCAAGTTCAGCCAGAAACTCGGCTTCAAAGGCTATCCAGACTTGAAATACTCGGTAGGCGCCGCCGTCGCCGCTGCCGGCAATGGTGAAAGCACCAGCTGGCCGCCGGAGAACCAACCCGGCGGCTACCTGCTGGTTGCCGAAACCCTGCGCCGCGCCAAAGCCGCTGCCGAAGAAGAAACCATGGCCGCCAACGCGCAGGCCGACGTGGAAGCCGTCATCGCACTGGTCGACAATGCACCCAAAGTCTTCATCTACGGCTTGGGCGACGACGGCCTGTACGCGCGCGAGTTCGCCATGCGACTGTCGCTGCTGGGCATCCTCACCGTGCAACATGCCGATCCCATCCTGATGACTGCCAACCTCTCCGCCGCCCGCCCCGGCGACGTGCTGCTGGTGTTCTCCGAGTTCGGCAAGCTGCCGCAGCTATGGCAGCTCTCGCGGCAGTTCCAGGAAGTCGGTGGCAAAGTCGTGTCGATCACCCGCCACACCGCCAATCCACTGCGCGCGCATGCGGATGCCTCGTTGGCCATCTGCGCGCATGATCCGCAACCACCCATCGCGCAGCTGCTCTATCGCAGCTCGTTGCAATACCTGCTGGATTTCGTGTTCGTGCTGCTGTGCCAGACCAATCCTGATCGGCAACGACAGCTGGCATTGAACCAGGAACGCATCCAGCACCTGATCGACATCTGACCTCGGGAACCGTCGCCATGCTCATCTCGTTCCAACGTAACGTCCGACACCTGCTGGGCTGCGTGTTGATGGTCATCGCACCAGTCAGCTTCGCCTCGCCACTCGCTACTCTTGTACACAGTGCCCGCCAGCTGATCGTCGTCACCGCGCCCAACTGGGATGCGACCAACGGTCATCTGCATGCATTCGAACGTACCGAAAACGGCTGGAAGGCTCATAACGCCAGCTTCGATGTCAGCCTCGGCCGCAGCGGCAGCGCCTGGGGCATAGGCGTCCATCCGCAGCAGAAGGATGGCCCGCAGAAGCAGGAAGGTGATGGCCGCAGCCCGGCCGGCATCTTCAACATCGGCCCGGCGTTCGGCTATGCCGAGCACATCACCAGCGCCATGCCCTACCAGCCGATGCTGGCCAGCAGCTACTGCATGGATGTACCGGCCTCGCCGCTGTACAACCAGATCGTCGATGCCGCCAAGGTCGGCGAAGCCGCGGTGAAGGGTTCGACCGAGGCCATGCGCCTGGACTTGCACAACAACGGCGACCGTCGTTACCGCGAAGGCTTCGTCATCGAACACAACCCTGCTGCGGTGCCGGGCCAGGGCAGCTGCATCTTCGCCCACCTGTGGCGCCAGCCTGGCGAGGCGACCGCTGGCTGCACCGCGATGGAGCCGGAGCGCATGTCGGCCTTGCTCCAATGGCTGTCACCCGAGGCCAAGCCGCTGTTCGTGCTGCTGCCCGACGCCGAGTACCAGCGGCTGCAGCGCAGCTGGGGTTTGCCTGCACTTTCAGAAACTACTCGTTGAGCATTTGTCCGGTTCCGGGCATCTTCCCTTCTCTTTAGCCAAGCCATCCCTTCATGACCGACAGCGCACCCGCAAAATCTTCCAAGGTCTCGGCACCGGTCAAGGTGCTGATCGCGCTGGTGCTGGCCGCCATCGTCGGGTTGGCACTGACCGCCTATGACCAGACGCTCGCACTGAAGATCGCCGACGTGCTGCGGCCAATCGGCCGACTCTGGCTCAATGCGCTGCAGATGACGGTGGTGCCGCTGGTTACCGCGTTGGTCATCGTTGGCGTCAATACCGCCAGCAATGCGGCGGCATCGGGACGCACGGCGCGCAATGCGATCATCGTGTTCCTGATCCTGCTGGTCGGCTCGGCCGCGTTCTCGGCCGTCATCACCCCGTTCCTGCTGGACCTGCTGCCGCGCGATGCAGACAACATCCAGGCCTTCCGCGATGCGCTGCGTTCGCCGGCAACCGCGGCCACGCCGCTGAGTGCCGCGCAGTGGATCAGCTCGCTCATTCCCAGCAATGCACTTGCCGCCGCCGCCTCCAGCGCGATGCTGCCGCTGGTGGCCTTCGCCATGTTCTTCGGCTTTGCGCTGAGCCGGCAGGAACCGGAGCGCCGCGACCGCATCCTGGACATCATCCGCATCATCGCCGACACCATGATCACCATCGTGCGCTGGGTGCTGTGGGCGGCGCCGGTAGGCGTGTTCGCGCTGGTCTTCGTGGTCTGCGCTGAAGTGGGCATGAGCATCATCGGCGTGCTTGGCTACTACATCGTGCTGATGTGCGTGATCTATATCCTGATCACCCTGCTGCTGTACCTGGTTGCCCGCTTCGCTGCCGGCGAACCGTTCGGCCGCTTTGCCCGGGCACTGGTGCCGGTACAGGTGATTGCCGGCAGCACGCAGTCCTCGCTGGCCTCGCTGCCGGCCATGATCGACAGCGCGCGCAATCGCCTGGGCTACCCGCCTGCCTTGACCTCGCTGGTATTGCCGATGGCGGTATCGCTGTTCCGCATTACCAGCCCGGCGCAGTACATCGCCGTGGCCAGCTTCATCGCCTGGCTGTACGGCATGGACGTGCATGCTTCGCAGTACGCTGTGGCCATCTTGCTGGCCGCAGCGATCAGCATGGGCTCGACCGGCCTGCCCGGACAGGCCAACTTCATGACCAACAACATGCCGATCACCCAGAGCCTGGGCCTGCCGGTGGAACCGCTGGGCGTGTTGCTGGCGGTGGACACGATTCCCGATGTGTTCTGCACAATCGGCAATGCCACTGGCGGCGTTACCGCCACCGGCATCGTTGCCCGGCACACGGCGCAGCACCCGGAACAGGATCAAACCAGCGACAGCTGATTGCCTGCAACCACTCCCGCCATAGGCGGGAGTGGCGTTCAATCATTCCTGCGGCGGCAGCGGCGGCGTGCCGTAGGCAGCGTCCGCCGCCATGGTGTACAACCCTGCACTGGTATCGCACCCCGCTTCCGGAGACCTCCATGCCCCGTACCCTCCTGCTCAGCATGAGCCTGGCCCTGGCCCCCGCCCTGTTCACCAGCGCCTGCGCCGCTGATCCCGACCCGGCCGCCGAAGCCGCGGTGAAGCCCGCGCAATGGCCGTTCACCGCCACCGAAACGGCCCGCTTTGATGAGCCCTGGGCAATGACCTTCCTGCCCGACGGCAGCATGCTGGTCACCGAGAAGGCCGGCAAGCTGGTCCACTTCGACCCCGCCAGTGGCAAGCGCGGCACCATCAGCGGCGTCCCGACCGTGGCTTACGGCGGCCAGGGTGGCTTTGGTGACGTGCTGGCCCATCCGCAGTTCGCAAGCAATGGGCTGGTCTATTACAGCTACGCCGAAGATGGCGAGGACGATACCCGTGGTGCCGCCGTCGCCCGCGCCAAGCTGATATTGAACGCCGATGGCAGCGGCACGTTGAGCGATGCGCAGGTGATCTGGCGGCAGACGCCCAAGGTCACCGGCCGCGGCCATTACGGGCATCGCCTGGCCTTCGGCCCGGATGGCAAGTTGTGGATCAGTTCCAGCGAGCGGCAGAAGTTCGACCCGGCGCAGGACATGAAGACCAACCTGGGCAAGATCATCCGCCTAAACGACGATGGCAGCGTGCCGGCCGACAACCCGTTCGTGGCGCAGGGCTCACCGGCGGACCAGGTGTGGTCGCTGGGCCACCGCAGCGTGCTGGGTATTGCCTTCGACGGCAACGGCAAGCTGTGGGAACACGAGATGGGTCCGAAGGGCGGCGACGAGCTGAACCTGATCCAGCGCGGCGGCAATTACGGCTACCCGATCGTCTCCAATGGCGACCATTACGACGGCCGCCCGATTCCCGATCACGACACCCGCCCGGAATTCATCGCCCCGGTGGTGACCTGGCGGCAGGTGATCTCGCCGGCCGGCTTCATCATCTACAACGGCAAGCAGTTCCCGCAGTGGCAGGGCAGCGGCTTCATCGGCGGACTGTCATCCAAGTCGCTGGTGCGCGTCGCCTTTGATGGCGACAAGGCCCACGAAGCCGAGCGCTTTGACATGGGCAACCGCATCCGCGAGGTGGAGCAAGGCCCGGACGGCGCGCTGTGGCTGCTGGAAGATGGTGCCAACGCAAAGCTGTTGAAGCTGACGCCGAAGGCAGGCTGACGCTTCCGCTTCCTGTAGTGCCGAGCCATGCTCGGCAGAGGCTTTACCGGTAAGGTCCCTTGCCGAGCATGGCTCGGCACTACAGATGAAGCGATACTGCCAAGGCCCATGCCGAGCATGGCTCGGCACTACCGATATCAGCGCAGGCGTATCGCCAAGCCTACCGCCTGCACCAATCCATAACTGATCAAGGCCGCCGCCAACGCCAAGGTCAACGGACTGGCATTGCCCATGCCCGCGCCCATGCCCTGGCTGAAAGCGCCGCCATACCAGCGCCAGGCCAAGCGTCCGATCAGCAATACTGCCAAGCCACCGCCGATCCACGGATTCGGCGTGTAGCCGGCCTGCCCATCGCGTGGACTGATCAACGTGTGTTTGAGTGCGAACACGCCCAGTCCAAGCCCGGCGACAGCGCCGGCAACAATCCCCAACGCGACATGCGGGATATATATCGCCGCAGCTACCAACGCAGCACTCACCAACGACAGTAGACCGATACGGAAGCCGTTACGAACGGGGCGCCATGGCTGCCAGCCGAAGTGGCGACGGATACGCCGGTAATACAACCAGCCGAAACCAGCCGTCATCAACCAAGGCATGTAGACAGGCAATGCAGCAGGCATGAAGCGTCCCCGTGTTGTAGGAGCGGCGTAAGCCGCGAAGCTGACAATAAACCAGACATCCGTAGTGCCGAGCCATGCTCGGCAGGGCCTTACCGGTAAAGCCCCACCTGTAGTGCCGAGCCATGCCCGGCATGGGGTTTATCGGCAAAGCTTCAAAAGCCAACCCCTCCCCAACCCTCCCCTACGCCTGCGGCGCAAGGGAGGGAGCGTAGTGGGGGGGGGGGGGGGGGGGGGGGGGGCCCCGGAGAGCCCCACCCCCCCCCAGGCCGGGCCCCCCCCCCCCCGCCCCGCCCCCCCCACTACCGGAAGCAAAGCTTACCTCGCATATATCGGTTTGAATCAGGGGCCCAGCAGCTCAAAGCTGACGGCATCCCCACTCACCGACGAAGCGCATACCCACACATCAAACAGCCCAGGCTCGGCGGTGTAATCACCGTCCACACCAGTGAACGCCAGCTGCTGTCGGTCCAGACGGAACTCAACGTCCACCGAGTCGCCGGCAGCTACATCAACCTTACGAAATGCCTTCAACTCGCGCACCGGCCGTACCCGGCTGGCGACGCGATCATGCACGTATAGCTGCACCACTTCCTCACCCGCCACCGCACTGATGTTGCGCAGCGTGGTGCGGATCACCAGCTCACCATCCCAAGCCAACTGCAGCGTGCTCAGGCGCGGTGCTTCATATTCAAAGCGCGCATAGCCAAGGCCGTGACCGAATGCATACAAAGCCGTGTTCGGGAACTCGCGCCAGCGCGCCTTGAATTCCGACATGGTCGGCAGTTCGGGTCGGCCGGTACGGGGATGACTGTAGAAATAGGGCTGCTGGCCCGAGGCGTGCGGGAAACTCACCGGCAATCGCGCCGACGGGCTGTAGTCGCCAAACAGGATGTCGGCCAGCGCATGGCCATTCTGCGTGCCCAGATACCAGGTAACCGCAATAGCCTGCGCATCACGCACCGCACCTTGCAGCGCCAGCGCGCGACCATTGCGCAGCAGCACCACCAGCGGCGTGCCGGTGGCGGCAACGGCTTCGGCCAATGCCTGCTGTGCCGGCGGCAAGGTGATCTCCACCCGTGATTGCGCTTCACCGCTGTAGCGCTGCGGTTCACCGACTGCCAGCACCACCACATCGGCACATTGCGCGGCGGCGACCGCGGCTTCGATGCCGCCTTCCAGCGGCTCTTCCAAACCGCAGCCCGCCACGACTTCCAATGCCGCAGCATCGCCAAGAGCAGCACGTACGCCGCTCTCCAGGGTGACGTAACGCGACTTGTCGCCGAACAAGGTCCAGCAACCTTCGATGTTGTCGCGGTCCTGTATGAAGGGGCCGATCAGGGCGATCTTCTGGCCCTGCTTCTTCAGCGGCAGCAACTCGGCTTCGTTCTTCAGCAACACCACCGAGCGGCGCGCGGTGTCGCGCGCCAATGCGTCGTGTTCTGCGATATGCGACTGGTCAGCCTCGCGCGCCGGGTCCAGCGAACGGTAGGGGTTGTCGAACAGACCGATGGCGTCCTTCAAACGCAGGATGCGGCGTACCGATTCGTCCAGCACCGCCATCGGCACTTCACCTGCATGCACCAGCCCGGCCAGATGCTGGTCGTAGAAACCGCTCTGCATGCTCAGGTCCAACCCGGCGAGGAAGGCCTTGCGAGTGGCATCCACTTCATCGGCAGCATAACCGTGGGCGATCAGCTCCATGTCGGCGGTGTAGTCGGAAACCACCACGCCCTCGAATTTCCATTGCTTGCGCAGCAGATCGGTCAGCAGCGCGCGATTGGCGCTGGCCGGAACACCGTTGATGTCGTTGAAGGCACTCATCAGCGACAACGCGCCGGCATCCAACGCCGCCTTGAACGGCGGCAGGTGCACATCGCGCAAGGTCTGCGGCGAGATATCCACCTGCGCGTATTCCATGCCTGCGGCAACCGCACCGTATGCAGCGAAATGCTTGGGCGTGGCCAGCAGCGAGTCTTCGGCAGTCAGGTCGTCGCCCTGGAAGCCGCGCACGCGCGCGGCTGCGAATTCGCAGCCCAGCACCACGTCTTCGCCCGCCCCTTCGGCACCGCGTCCCCAGCGCTGGTCGCGGGCGATATCTACCGCCGGTGCATAGGTCCAGTGGATGCCAGCGGCAGTCGCTTCGATGGCAGTAGCGCGAGCAGTGCGACGGGCCAGGTCCGGCTCGAAGCTGGCGGCCTCACCCAGCGGGATCGGGAACACGGTGCGCATGCCATGGATCACATCGGAGGCGAGGATGACCGGAATACCCAGCCGGCTTTCCTCCAGCGCCACCTGCTGGATGCGCCGGCCCAGCTCGGCACCGACGCCATTGAACAGCGAGCCGACCCGGCCAGCACGCACCTGCTCCAGCACCTGCTCGGCGTTACGTACGTTGGCCTCCGGGTTCACGTCCGGTACGAACGGCCGGACCATGTCGGCGAATACGCTGAGCTGGCCGACTTTTTCGTCGACGGTCATGCGGGAAATCAGGGATTCAATGCGGTCGGGGGCCACCGGCAGTCCTTCATGTAAACGATTTCAAGCGAGTGATTCTAGCGCTACAAGTGTGAAGCGGCTGCCGCATGGCTTCAGCGGTAGTGCCGAGCCATGCTCAGCATCACGCCCCCTCCCTTTGGCAAAGCCAAGGGGAGGGTTGGGGAGGGGTGGTTCTTCGCTGGGAAAGCCCCCTGCCGAGCATGGCTCGGCACTACCGCTTCAGCCCCTCTCCCGCCTGCGGGGTAAGAGGGGCAGTTTGCGAACCATCGGTTCGCTGCCCTCTCGAACGCCCTTGCGCCGGCGCAAGGGCCGGGGCGCTGGGCGGGGGTTGGGGTGAGAGCAGCCTTTCGCTGGGAAAGCCCCCTGCCGAGCATGGCCCGGCACTACCGCTTCAGCCCCTCTTCCGCGCGCGGGGTAAGAGGGGCAGTTTGCGAACCATCGGTTCGCTGCCCTCTTGAACGCCCTTGCGCCGGCGCAAGGGCCGGGGCGCGAAGCGGGGGTTGGGGTGAAGGGGGCCTTTCGCTGGGAAAGCCCCCTGCCGAGCATGGCTCGGCACTACAGGTGGGTCAGGCGCGCTGCTCGCGGGCAGTCATCAGCATGGCGTCGCTGGATTCCTGGAACACATGCAAACCGAACTCCGGCAGCATCGCCAGCAGGTGGTCGAACATGTCCGACTGGATGGCCTCGTACTTGGCCCAGGCGGTTGAGGAGGTGAAGCAGTAGATCTCCAGCGGCAGGCCCTGCGGGGTCGGCGCCATCTGCCGCACCAGCAGGGTCATGTCCTGATGGATGCCGGGGTTGTTCCGCAGGTACAGCTCGACATAGGCACGGAAGGTGCCCAGGTTGGTCAGCCGACGCGCATTGACCGGTTCCGGATGCGCCTGCGCCACCTCCGCATTCCACTGCTGCAACTCCTGCTGCTTGCCCGCCAGATAGTCATCCAGCAACGCGAGCTGGCCCAACCGCTCCAATCCACCCGCATCGAGGAAACGGACGCTGTGCTGGTCCAGGTAGATCGAACGCTTGATCCGGCGTCCGCCTGATTCCTGCATGCCGCGCCAGTTCTTGAACGACTCGGTGACCAGCTTCTTGGTCGGAATAGTGGTGACGGTCTTGTCCCAGTTCTGCACGGTGACGGTGTGCAGCGCGATGTCGATCACATCGCCATCAGCATTCTGGCTGGGCATCTCGATCCAGTCGCCGATGCGCACGCGGCCATCGCCACTGATCTGCACGCTGGCCACCAGCGACAGGATGGTGTCCTGGAAGATCAGCATGAAAACCGCCGTGGCCGCGCCCAGGCCGGTGACCAGATGCAACAGCTCCACGCCGACCAGGATCGCCACGATCGACAGGCCGGCAAACACGAACACCACGATCTTGACGACCTGCAGATAGCCCTTGATCGGCTTGTTGCGGGCATCGGCGCGCCGCTCGTAGAAATCGTTGAAGGCATCAAGCGCATGCGACACCGCCATCGCGATGGTCAGCACCGTCCACGCATGACACAGCGCCTTCAGACCATTCACCAGACCTGGCGGCAGTTCCGGCACGATGCTCAAACCCGCAGCAAGCACCACCGATGGCACGATATTGGACAGCCGTGCAATTACCCGCAGCGGCTGCCTGGCGTTGTGGTTGGGACCGGAGAAGCGCTCGATCATCGAACGCAGCCCACTCAACAGGATGCGCTTGGTGACGAAGTTGGCCAGCCATGCCACCAGCAGCAATCCCGCCAGCACCACCGCCGGGTAGGCCATCGGGTACGGCGCCAGCATGTTCTCCAGCTGATCCAACCAACGAATTCCCATTACCGCCATCGTGCACTTCTCCTTTTACTCGTACCGCAGAAACAACCTGTCCAAGCGCATTGCTTGATCGGACAGGCATGACTCAGGCCGCGCACCGCAGTGCGCGCGACCGGATTACAACAGGCTCAGACGTCAGTGCGGCTACGCTCGATGATCACGCCAACCGCTCGCGCACCGCGCACCGCGCCGGGCTTGCTCAGCTTCAATCGCAGCCATTGCACGTTGAATTCGTCCAGAACGATCTGCGCGCAGCGCTCGGCCAGCGTTTCCACCAGGCCAAAATCAGAAGCGCGCACGAATTCCATCAGGCGCTTGCTGACTGCCTTGTAGTTCAGCGTGTCGACGATGTCGTCGCTGGCGGCGGGCTTGCGGTTGTCAAAGCCCATTTCAAGATCGAACACCAGGGTCTGGCGGATGCGCCGCTCCCAGTCGTAGATGCCGATCAGGGCGTCGATCTCGAGCCCTTCGATGAATACCTTGTCCATTGCATCTGTCGCATTGAATGAATACGACATGGTAACGGCAGCAGACTGAGCCTGCCGTGGACGAGCACGGCAAGCCTGCTTTTCAGCCCTGCAGCGGCGGCAGCAAGGCCATGTCCCAGCGCGGCGTCACCTTGATCTCGGCCGGGCCGTGCTGGCCGGCCTGCAGGCGCAGGGCACCGGCGAAGGCGATCATCGCGCCGTTATCGGTGCACAGTGCCGGACGCGGGAAGCAGACCCTGCCGCCACGACGCTGGGCATCGTCCTGCAGCTTGGCACGCAGGCGCTTGTTGGCGCCGACGCCGCCGGCCACCACCAATACGTCGCAGCCGGCCGCATCCAGCGCGCGGCCGCACTTGATCACCAGCGTGTCGACCACCGCATCCTCGAAGCCGCGGGCGATGTCGGCGCGGGTCTGCTCGGTCTGGTCGCTGTCGCGCCAGGCCATCAGCACCTGGGTCTTCAAGCCGGAGAAACTGAAGTCCAGCCCCGGCCGATCAGTCATCGGCCGGGTGAACTTGTAGCGCCCCGGGGTGCCGATCTCGGCCAGCTTGGCCAGCTGCGGCCCGCCCGGGTACGGCAGGCCCATCATCTTGGCGGTCTTGTCGAAGGCCTCACCGGCGGCATCATCCAATGTCTCGCCGAGCAAGCGGTACTTGCCGATGGCGTCCACGGCAATCAGCTGGGTGTGGCCGCCGGAGACCAGCAAGGCCACGAACGGCGCTTCCGGCGGGTCGTCCTCCATCAGCGGCGCCAGCAGGTGGCCTTCCATATGGTGTACGCCGATGGCCGGCACATCCAGGCCCCAAGCCAGCGAACGGGCCACACCGGCCCCGACCAGCAGCGCCCCGACCAGCCCAGGGCCGGCGGTATAGGCCACGCCCTCGATCTCGGAGATGGCGATGCCCGCCTCGTCGAGGGTCTGCCGGATCAGCGGCAAGGTCTTGCGCACGTGGTCGCGGCTGGCCAGCTCCGGCACCACGCCACCGTATTCGGCGTGCAGCGCGATCTGGCTGTAGACGGCGTGCGCACGCAGCGCGGCCGCCCCGGAAAGCGAGGTGTCGTAGACGGCTACGCCCGTCTCATCGCAGGATGATTCAATGCCAAGGACTTTCATAAGGCGTATTGTGGACCTCTCTGACGCCCCAGCCAAATCGCGGGGGTTGCACGTCTGCGCAAAGGGACTATAATGCGCGGCTCACCGGGTGTGTCCCGGTTTTTCTACAGAGTCCCCGGAGATTCCATGCCCAGCGTTAAAGTCCGCGAGAACGAGCCCTTTGAGTTTGCTCTTCGCCGCTTCAAGCGCACTTGCGAAAAGGCCGGCGTGCTGGCCGAAACCCGCAAGCGCGAGTTTTACGAAAAGCCGACCCAGGAACGCAAGCGCAAGGCTGCTGCAGCCGTGAAGCGCCAGCTGCGTCGTTCCTCGCGCGACGTCACCAAGCGTCAGCGCCTGTACTGATCGTACGCAACTCCTGAACGGGGGGCTCCGGCCTTCCGTACTGGGGTGAAAGCCGGCACGCGCAAGCGTAGCCGGCTTTTTGCGTTCCAGACGCCAGCAATGCTGACGTCTCTCCCCCATATTCCCGACCCAAAGAGGTGCTCCATGAGCCTGAAGCAACAGCTGACCGAAGACATGAAGGCCGCCATGAAGAGCGGCGACAAGCACTCGCTGGGCGTGATCCGCCTGATCAATGCCGCCATCAAGCAGCGCGAAGTGGACGAGCGCATCGAGCTGACCGACACCGACGTGATTGCCGTGCTGGACAAGATGGTCAAGCAGCGCAAGGACTCGGTCACCCAGTACGAAGCAGCCAACCGTGAAGACCTGGCATCGGTCGAGCGCGACGAGATCGTGGTCATCGAGCGTTACGTGCCGGCCAAGATGGGCGAAGCCGAGATCCAGGCCGCCATCGCCGCCGCCAAGGCCGAAACCGGCGCCAGCAGCGCTGCCGACATCGGCAAGCTGATGGGCGTACTCAAGCCCAAGCTGGCTGGACAGGCCGACATGGGCCTGGTGTCCAAGCTGGTCAAGCAGGCGCTGGCCGGCTGATTTCAGCTGCCGAGGTTGTGCGACAAGGCCCGCCACGTGCGGGCTTTGTTGTTTCTGCCCTTCTGTTTTTTTGTAGGAGCGGCGCAAGCCGCGAAGCTGGCAACGCTGGAATCACCGCCGGTCCGCAACCTGAGGGACCCGTGGCTTCGCGGCTGACGCAGCTCCTGCATTTCCATGCATTACCGGGAAAGCTCCTTGCCGAGCATGGCTCGGCACTACACCCCCCTCCCTTTGGCCGCAGGCCAAGGGGAGGGCTGGGGAGGGGGGAGCTTCACCGCTTCTGATCTGGATGTGGCTTCGCGACTGACGCCGCTCCTGCATTTCCGTGCACTACCGGGAAGACCCCTGCCGAGCATGGCTCGGCACTACCCCCTCCCTTTGGCCGCAGGCCAAGGGGAGGGCCGGGGAGGGGTGAGCTTCACCGCTTCTGATCTGGATGTGGCTTCGCGGCTGACGCCGCTCCTGCATTTCCGTGCACTACCGGGAAGCCCCCTGCCGAGCATGGCTCGGCACTACCCCCTCCCTTTGGCCGCAGGCCAAGGGGCGGGCTGGGGAGGGGTTGGCTTCACCGCTTCTGATCTGGATGTGGCTTCGCGGCTTACGCCGCTCCCACATCTGTTGTGCATTTTCGGGAAAGCCCCTGCCGAGCATGGCTCGGCACTACAGGTGTGGGCCGATTTGGCCGCCGATGACCGCCCCATTCACCCGCCCCGAAGCCCGGCTTTGCTAGAACAGAGCCCTGACTTCACGCGACCTACCTGATGCCTGCAACCCGCTCCACCCTGCATTCGCTCAAATCCCGGCTGGAGATGCTCCAGCAAAGCCTGCCGGCCGCGCTGGTGCGCCGCTTCGTCGAAACCGACGTGATGACCCAATCCGCGTCACTGGCCTTCTACACCTTGCTGTCGCTGGCGCCGCTGCTGGTCCTGCTGCTGTGGCTGACCGCCTCACTGTACCCACCTGCGCAACAGACACTTATCGAGCAGATCAGCTCGCTGGCAGGCCCCAGCGTCGCCGAGGTCGCCCGCACGGTGATCACCAATGCCAGCGAGCAGCCGGACCTGGGCTCGTTTGCCGGCATCTGGAGCCTGATCCTGCTGTTCATCGGCGCCACCGTGGTATTCGCCCAGCTGCAGGCTGCCTTGAACCTGATCTTCCGTACCGACTCCAAGCGCTTCGAAGGCATCTTCGGCTGGCTGAAGAAGCGGGTGTTCTCGGCCGGCGTGGTGCTGGCACTGGGCTTCCTGCTGATCGTGTCGATGGTGGCCACCACTGCCCTGCAGGTGATCTTCTCGCACCTGCCCTCGGCGCTGCCGGCGGTGGGCTATGTGACCACCCTGTTGTTGTACGCACTGGGCTTTGCCTTCCTCTACCACTACCTGCCGGACCGACCCGTGGACTGGCGCCAGGCCTTTCTCGGCGGTGCGATTACCGCCGTGCTGTTCACCCTGGGCCGCTATGCGATTGGCCTGTACATCGCCAACGCGGCGCCGGGCAGTGCTTATGGCTCGATGGGCACGCTGGTGATCATGCTCGTGTGGATCTACTACGCCAGCGTGGTGTTCTTTGGCGGCGCACTGATCACTGCGGTGATCGATGAGCGGGCGTATGCGCGGCGCAAGGTGGCGGCTGAGGAAGTTGATGCTGGGGCTTTGGACTGACGGCAGAACAAAAGCTGGAGCCAAAGCACCCCTCCCCGGCCCTCCCCTTGCCTACGGCAAAGGGAGGGAGCGAGCTCTGCCCCCTCCCTTTCGCGCATCGAAGGGAAGCGCTGGGGAGGGGTGGCTCTTACCGTTGACTTAAAACCATCAAGCCCAACAGCCAGCCAGCGCCAGCCCAGCCTAGTACACTCCCCTTCCCCCCTTTCATCGCGCCCCGCCAACCGGCGGCGCTGTTCATTTGCCGCATGGCCCGACTTCCCGACGCGTTCATTGACGACTTGCTGGCCCGCACCGACATCGTCGAAGTGGTGGGCTCACGTGTGCCGCTCAAGCGCCAGGGCAAGGAATACGCGTCGCGCTGCCCCTTCCATGACGAGCGCTCAGCCTCGTTCACGGTCTCTCCGACCAAGCAGTTCTATCACTGCTTCGGCTGTGGCGCGCACGGCACCGCGATCAGCTTCCTGATGAATTACGACCGCCTCGAGTTCCTCGATGCGGTGGACGAACTGGCCAAGCGCGTGGGCATGGAAATCCCACGCGAAACCAACGCACGCACACCGCAGCAGCAGGACGACAGCCGCGACCAGTACTCGGCGCTGGATGCCGCCACCCGCTTCTTCCAGAAGCAGCTGGAAGGCAACGACAAGGCCCGCGCCTACCTCGATGGCCGTGGCGTGGATGCCGATACCCGCGCGCGCTTCTCCATCGGCTATGCGCCGGATGGCTATAGCGCGCTGAAGGACGCGCTGGGCAAGGACGAGCGGCGCATGAAGCTGCTTGAACGCGTCGGCCTGTTCTCCAAGAACGACCGCGGCCACGTCTACGACAAGTTCCGCGACCGGGTGATGTTCCCGATCTTCGACCGCCGGGGCCGCGTCATCGCCTTCGGCGGCCGTGTGATGGAAAAGGACGACGGCCCCAAGTACCTCAACTCGCCGGAAACCGCGCTGTTCCACAAGGGCCGGGAACTGTACGGCCTGTGGCAGGTACGCCAGGCCAACCAGAAGATCGAACGCCTGATCGTGGTTGAAGGCTATATGGACGTGGTCAGCCTGTTCCAGTTCGGTGTCACCCAGGCGGTGGCGACGCTGGGCACGGCGACCACGCCCGACCATGCCGAGCTGCTGTTCCGCAACGCGCCCGATGTGTACTTCTGCTTCGACGGTGATGCCGCCGGTCGCCGTGCCGGCTGGCGCGCACTGGAGTCGGTGCTGCCGCGCATGAAGGATGGCCGCCAGGCCTTCTTCCTGTTCCTGCCCGATGGCGAGGACCCGGACACCATCGTGCGCAAGGAAGGCGCCGACGCCTTCGATGCACGGCTCAAGCAGGGCACGCCGCTGTCGCAGTTCTTCTTCGACGAACTCAGCCGCGAGATCAACCTCGGCACGCTGGACGGCAAGGCACGCCTGGCCGAACGAGCGAAGCCGATGCTGGCGCAGATTCCCGATGGCGCCTTCGGCGACCTGATGAAGCAGGAGCTGGCGCGCCTGACCGGCATCGGCAGCACGGCAACAGCCGCAGCGCCTGCAGCGCGGCCACCGATGCGCAACAACGCGGTTCCCGCTCAGAAGCGCAGCCTGGTGCGTGCAGCCATTGCCATCCTGCTGCAGCAGCCCTCGCTGGCAATGAGCCTGGAAGGTCACCACGCCATCGGCGGCCTGCGCCTGCCGGGCATCGAATTGCTGGTCGAGTTGTTGAACCTGGTGCAGCAGCGCCCCGACATCAGCACCGGCGCCCTGCTCGAACACTTCAACGAGCGCGAAGAACAGGCCGCATTGCACAAGCTGGCCGCGCAGGCATTGCCCGGCGATGAAGCGATGTGGGCGCAGGAACTGCAGGACGCCGTACTGCAGCTGGAGAAGCAACTGCTGACCCAGCGCCTGGACGAGCTGCAGGCAAAACAACGCCAGCAAGGCCTGGACGACACCGACAAATACGAACTGCGCGAGCTGCTCAAGGCCCGCGCCAGCCTGCGCCTCTGACATCTGCAAGGGAGCACTGCATGTACACCTACCGCCTGTCACTGCTCCTCTCGCTGCTGCTCGCCGCCAACGCCTACGCTGGCGATGCGACGCTGCGCCAGCCGCGCCCGGACCTGATCACAGCCGGCCAACCCAGCGCGCAGCAGCTGCGCGACGCTGCCGCCAATGGCGTCACTACCGTCATTGATCTGCGCCGCGCCGATGAAGATCGCGGCTACGACGAAGCCGCCTTGGCCGAACAACTCGGCCTGCGCTATGTGCGCCTGCCCATCGCCGGTGCCGGCGACATCACCGACGCCAACGCGCGCACGCTGGCTCGCCTGCTCAAGCAGGACAGCGGCAAGACCCTGCTGCATTGCGCCTCCTCCAACCGCGCTGGCGCCTTGCTGTCGGTGATCGACGCACGCATCAATGGCGCGTCGGTGGAGGACGCACTCAAGTTCGGCCGCGATGCAGGCATGACTTCACTCGAGCCCGCTGCACGCGCTGCGCTGGATACACCCACACCCTGATCAGGAGGCATTGCCGACATGACCCGCTGGTGGTCGCGACTGCGACCGGACAACTTCACCCTCGCCCTGCTCGCCACCGTCGCCTTGGCCAGCGTGCTGCCGCTTACCGGCGCCGCCGCCAAGGGCTTCGACCACTTCACTGATGTCGCCATCGCCGCGCTGTTCTTCCTGCATGGCGCGCGCCTGCCACGCGAATCCATCGTCGCCGGCCTGCTGCACTGGCGCCTGCACATCACCATCCTGGCCTGCACCTTCGTGCTGTTCCCGCTATTGGGATTGGCGATGAAGCCGCTGGCCGGCTGGGCGCTGACACCCGAGCTCTACATCGGCGTGCTGTTCCTGTGCGCCCTGCCCTCGACCGTGCAGTCGTCGATTGCCTTCACCTCGATTGCCGGTGGCAATGTGCCGGCAGCGGTGTGCGCGGCTTCGCTGTCGAGCATCCTCGGCGTGTTCCTGACCCCATTGCTGATGACCGTGCTCGCCGGCTCGCAGGGCGGCATGGCCAACCCGCTGCATGCGGTCGGCGCGATCATGCTGCAGCTGCTGGTGCCCTTCGTACTTGGGCATCTGCTGCGGCCGTGGATTGGTGGCTGGATCGAAAAGCGCCGCGGCCTGCTGCGTTACACCGACCAGGGCACGGTGCTGCTGGTGGTCTACGCCGCCTTTGGCGAATCGGTCAGCGAAGGCCTGTGGAGCAAGACCCCGCTGCTGTCCTTGCTGGCTGCTGCGCTGGTTGCAATTGTGTTGTTGGCCATCGCCATGCCCGGCATCACCTGGCTGGCACGGCGGCTGGGCTTCAACCGTGCCGACCAGATCACCATCATGTTCTGCGGCTCGAAGAAGAGCCTGGCCACCGGTGTGCCGATCGCCAAGGTCTTGTTTGCCGGCGGCAGCCTCGGCGCGATCGTGTTGCCGATCATGATCTACCACCAGATCCAGTTGATCGTCTGCTCGATGGTGGCGCAGCGGTATGCGAAGCAGAGCGCTGAAACAATGCAGCAATAATCGACACCGAAGTTGGTAGTGCCGAGCCATGCTCGGCAGAGGCCTTACCGGTAGAGCCCCTTGCCGAGCATGGGGCGGGCCGACCTGTAGCCAACCCCCGGCCACCCCGCCCCA